>CBFGZI010000086.1:0-16501 GCA_965653225.1 uncultured Propionibacteriales bacterium
TTGCGGTCGCGTCGAAGTCGCCGCCGAGCTTGAGGGTGGCGCTGGTGAACACGACGGTCTTCTCGGTCAGCAGCTTGTCGCGCAGCGGCAGCGCGACGTCGATCGGCGCTATCCGCAGGTCGTTGCCGCCCCGGCTGCGGTCTCGCTCGGCAACCCAGATGACCTCGCGCTCAGAGGCCATCGCCATGCGTTCGGCGAGCTTGCGTACCTCGTCGGTGAGCCCACGGGCCTGCTGCCGCGCGGCGTCGCCCTCGCTGTCGGTGGACTCCCTCGGGAAGGCCGACCAGCAGGTGCGGGCGGTGTCGCGCACGAGCGCCAGCGCGTCGGCCAGCGCCGGGCCGAGCTGCTCGACGCGGCCCGGCGGCAGGTCGTCGATCGCCTCGCGCAGCGCGTCGCCGGCGTCGGCGAGGTCGTCGGCCTGCTCGCCCTCGACGAAGTTGCGCGCGCGCCGGGCGGCACGCTCGACCATGGCCGGCGACAGCTCGCCGGTGGCCGCCTGGGTGACCCGGGCCGACAGCTCGTGCGCCTCGTCGACCACGACCACGTCGTAGTCGGGGATCATCGGCACCCCGTCGATCGCGTCGATGGCCAGCAGAGAGTGGTTGGTGACGACCAGCGAGGACGCCATCGCCCGGTCGCGCGCCCGCTCGGCGAAGCACTCGGCGCCGTACGGGCAGCGGCTCGCACCCAGGCACTCGCGGTGGCTCACCGACACCTGCTGCCAGGCGCGGTCACCGTGCCGCGGGGCGTGGTCGCGGTCGCCCGGCTCGTGGTCGCGCGACTGCTCCTCGGCCCACTCGCGCAGCTGCACGACCTCGGACCCGATCGTGCCCGTGGGCATCTCCACCAGCGCGCCCTGGTCGTCGGGCACACCCTCGCGCACGCGGTGCAGGCAGGCGTAGTTGCCGCGACCCTTGAGCACGGAGTACGCCGGACGCTCGCCGAGCTCGCCCTCGATCGCGTCGAGCAGGGTGGGGATGTCGCGCTCGACCAGCTGGTGCTGCAGCGCCAGGGTCGCGGTGGCCACCACGACGCGCTCGTCGTGCAGCAGCGCCGGGACGAGGTAGCCGAGCGACTTGCCGGTGCCGGTGCCGGCCTGGACCAGCAGGTGCTCGCGTTCGCCGAGCGCGCGGTCGACGGCCTTGACCATCTCGACCTGGCCGGGCCGGTACTGCCCGCCGAGCGCGGCGACCGCGGCCTGCAGCACCTCGACGGGACCCGGGCGCTCGTCACCGGCAGCGCGACCGTCGTCGGCGGCAGCCTGTGCCGGGGCCTGCTCTGTCACCCGGCAAGGCTATCCGCCACCACCCCACCTCTCGTGACGCGCCAACTTCTGTGATGAGCCGTCAATGTGTCTGCACGGCCAGTGACGGATCGACGCGTCACGACGTCGTGAGACGGGCGAGGCGGTGGACGCGCGCGAAGCCGGCGGGAGGGTGCGTGACCCTGCCCGCCGGCCTCACGCGACGATGCTCGTCGGAGCGGTCAGAACCTCACCGCCGGGTCACCCGGATCGTCATCGAGGTGCGCCGGGTGTGGAGCACGTCGATGTTGACCCCGTTCTCCGGAACCTGCACGCCGGCTGTGGGCTGCTCCGGGTACCAGTACGTCCGGCTGTCGTCGAAGCTCGGCTGCGCCGACGCGCCGCCGATCCTGTCGGCCGTCCCGTTGTCGTGCAGCGTGATGGCGTCCGACCTCTGCTGCGAGAACGGCGCGTCGTACCCCACCACGCGCGGTCGCCAGTAGCCGCCGCTGGGCTTGCTGACCGGCTTCGGGTTCGCGTCGACCGGCAGGATCAGACCCGAGCCCGGGTGCTGGCTGGTGTTGTTGTCCGCCCGCGAGGTGTCCCAGTAGCTGAGCAGCAGCCCGTCCTGGTACGGGAACCGCTCGACCCAGTCCGGCTTCGTGCTGTTCCAGCCGAAGTTGTACGGACCGGTCTGCAGGTAGCGGTCGTAGGACGTGTAGCCCCGGTACGACGCGATGTAGTAGTTGTCGAAGTCGTTGCTGGTCGAGCTGCCGGCGTCGGTGAACCCGTCCAGGGTCCAGCCGTCGGGAGTCGACTCGGCGCCGGACGCGAACAGCGTGTCGGTGCCGTTGGTCAGCGTGATGTCGTCGGCGAAGAAGCCCTTGCCGCCGGCGGCACCGTCGGTGAGGTAGTGCAGCCGCAGGTCGATCGTCTTGCCTGCGTACGCCGAGAGGTCGAACGTGGCCGGCTGCCAGCCGTTGCTGGTGCCGTCGATGCCGTTGCCCTCGGCCGCCTTGGTGATCGAGCCCGGGATCGAGGTCCAGCCGCTGCCGTCGTTGACCTCGACGTAGGCGTAGTCGCACGGGTCGGGACCGCAGTCCTCGATGTCCCAGTTGGCCTGCATGCTCAGCGTGGACGTGCCGGCCGGGAGCGTCACCTGACGGGACATGCTGGTGTCCAGGTCGTCGCCCATGCCGCTCCACCACGACTTGGTTCCGGTGGCCGGCGGCACGAGGTCGGTCTGCACGTGCTTCTTGGGCAGGTCCACCACGACGGCCTGCGGCTTGGCGGTGTTGTACTCGTGCGGGCCGAGATCGACCGTGCTCTGCTCACCGGACTGAACAACGTCGTAGTTCAGCCAGCCCAGCATGAGCTTGTCCCACGCACCGAAGTCGGCGGCCCGGGTGCCCAGCCCCTGCGAGTGGCGGTCGTCGACGCGGCTCTGCGCCATGATCGACCAGTAGTTGACGCTGTTCTCGCCGCCGCCGCTGGTGTCGTAGAGGTCCGGCAGGCCGAGGTCGTGGCCGTACTCGTGGGCGAACACGCTCATCCCGCCGTTCTCCGGCTGGATGGTGTAGTCGCCGACCCACATGCCGGTGTCACCGATCTCGGTGCCGCCGAACTGTGCATCGGCCGGGCCGCCCTGACCGATCTTGGTGGTCTGCGCGTACCAGCGGTGCGACCAGATCGCGTCCTCGCCCTGGTTCGGGTCACCGTCGGCCTCGTCGCCTCCGGCGTGCACGATCTGGAAGTGGTCGATGTAGCCGTCGGGCTCGTTGAAGTTGCCGTCGTTGTCGTGGTCGTAGCGGTCCCACTGGTCGAACGAGGCCAGGTCGGTCTTGATCTGCTCCTCCGTGCGGCCGGCGGCCTTCTGGTCGGCGACCCACTGGTTGACCGCGTCCTGGATCAGGTTCCAGGTGTTGCTGCACACGTTGCCGTTGCACGGGTAGCCACCGCTGCGCCCGTAGCGCGCCTCGTTGTACGGCACCGTGACCCAGTCGGTCACCTCGCCGGAGACGCTGTAGCGACCCGAGGACTGGCGCTCGTAGTAGCTCTTGACCGAGTTCGGGCCGTCGCCGAAGTACAGGTCCTGGTAGTGCGCCCTGTCGTAGTTCGGCTGCCAGACCGTGCTGTTGTCGACGCTGCGGTCGGGCTGGGGGATGGAGTTGCGCACCGGCCCGTCGAAGACCTTGGGGCCCGGAATGTCGGGGTTGGTGTCCTGGTCCGGGTAGTCGGGGTGCCGCTGGTTGCCGAACTGCACCAGCACGACGAAGATCCGGTCGGTCTTCTCCCGGGAGAGCTCGACGTACTGGTCCTCACTGGTGGCAGCGGCCTTCTCCCGGCCGGTCCTCGTCGACGCGGGCGCGGTGCGCGCCTCACCGACCTTCATCACGGTGCTGGCACCGCGCTGCTGGACGTGGCCCTTCCCGTCGAGCAGGGCCGTGACCGCCTCCTGGCGCAGGGCCTCGCGCTTGTCCTCGAGCGGGTTGGGCAGGTCGTCGGAGATGTCGTTCGACCCTCCCCCGACGGTCACCGGCGGTGCGGCGTTGGGCACGGCTGTCGCGACCGGGAGCCCGGCGCCGATGGACGCCCCCGCCCCTCCTGCCGCAAGAACCAGGCTGATGAGCCCGGCAGTGGTCTTGCGCACGCGTTCCTCCTATGCGGTTGTCTGCGCGCTCCCCCCACGGAGGTCAGCGCAAGTGCCCGGGGTTTCCGGGCACAAACGCCGCTTACTGTGACATCAGACATGTGACGGAGGCAAGAGGTCGAAGGACCCAACCACGGACTTTTTTGACTTTCTGTGACCGTTCAGTGACCGAATGTCAGAGTTGGGTCACCGCAGGAGACTGTCGCGTCGCGCACCAGTGGTGCCGGAAAAAGTGACGCCTCACAACCACCTGGGGCGGAAATCTCACGCCCTGACGTACGCCGCGAGGTCGCCGGCCAGGTCCTCGTGCACGCGGGCGCGCACCCGGGTGCCGTCGGCGGTGTGCTCGGTCTGGAGCACCTCGCCGTACTCGTGGATGCGGTTGACCAGGTCGCCGCGCTGGTACGGCACCACCGCCTCCACCTCGACCCCCGGCCGCGGCAGGTCGGCCTCGATCGCGGCCAGCACGTCCTCGATGCCCTTGCCGGTGCGCGCGGACACCACCACGGCGTGCGGCTCGCGCGCCTGGAGACGCTTGACCACCAACGGGTCGGCCACGTCGGCCTTGTTGACCACGATCAGCTCGGGCACGTGGTCGGCGCCGATCTCGGCGAACACCTCGCGTACGGCCGCGATCTGCCCCTCGGGGTCGGGGTGGGCGCCGTCGACGACGTGCAGCACGAGGTCGGACTCGACGACCTCCTCCAGCGTGGAGCGGAACGCCTCGACCAGCTGGTGCGGCAGGTGGCGTACGAACCCGACGGTGTCGGACAGGGTGTAGATGCGCCCGTCGGAGGTGGTGTGGCGGCGGATCTTGGGGTCGAGGGTCGCGAACAGCGCGTCCTCGACCAGCACACCGGCGCCGGTCAGCCGGTTGAGCAGCGACGACTTGCCGGCGTTGGTGTAGCCGGCGATCGCCACCGCGGGGATCTCGTGCCGCCGGCGGGCCGCCTTCTTGGTGGTGCGGGCGGTCTCCATGTGCGCCAGCTCGCGGCGCAGCTTGGCCATCCGGCTGGTGATGCGCCGGCGGTCGGTCTCCAGCTTGGTCTCACCGGGGCCGCGGCCGCCGATGCCGCCGCCCTGCGCACCGACACGGCCACCGGCCTGCCGGGACAGGTTGCCGCCCCAGCCACGCAGCCGCTGCATCATGTACTGCAGCTGGGCCAGCTCGACCTGGGCCTTGCCCTCCTTGGAGCGGGCGTGCTGGGCGAAGATGTCGAGGATCAGCGCGGTGCGGTCGACCACCTTGACCTTGACGCGGTCCTCGAGGTTGCGCAGCTGTGAGGGGGCCAGCTCGCCGTCGCAGATGACGGTGTCGGCGCCGGTCTCCTCGACGACCATGCGGACCTCGTCGACCTTGCCGCGGCCCACGTAGGTGGCCGGGTCAGGACGCTGGCGGCGCTGGCTGAGGGCCTCCAGAACCTGTGAACCGGCGGTCTCGGCGAGCAGCTTGAGCTCGGCCAGGGAGTTGTCGGCGTCCTCGACCGTGCCCTCGGTCCAGACTCCGACGAGCACGACGCGCTCGAGGCGCAACCGGCGGTACTCGACCTCGGTGATGTCCTCGAGCTCGGTCGACAGGCCGGCCACGCGCCGCAGGGCGTGCCGCTCGGCCAGGTCGAAATGTCCGGACTCGGGGTCGGGGAGGTCGCCGCTGGGGTCGCGGGACTCGTCCAGGTCCTCACCGGGAACCTCGCTGAGGTGGCCGTCGGGGTCCTCGTACGGCTCCCGCGGCTCGCCGTGCGGGTGGGCGAACCGGTCGCGGTCGTGGAATGCAGTCATCTGGTCCCTAGAACATCTCCGATGCCGAGAGTCTTCCCGGATCGGTCGATGTTCGCACCTGCCACCGACGGGCCGCACCCGGATTTCGGACGGTTCGCAGGGCTGGTCTCGGGGTCATCTCGTGCCCGTCACAGGCCCAGCCACGCCGGCTCTGCCCGTCCGCGTACGCCGAGCACCGCGGGACCGCCGAGCTCGACGTGGCCGTCGTCGAGCCAGTGCACGTACAGCGACCCGCCGGGCACATCGACCCGCCACACCTGAGGACGCCCGCCGTCCTCGACCGCGGCCGCGGCGAGTGCCGCGGCGCACGCGCCGGTGCCGCAGGAGCGGGTCTCACCCGACCCGCGCTCGTAGACGCGCATCGCCAGGTGCCGGGCCGCGACCTCGCGGACGAACTCGACGTTGACGCCGTGCGGGAAGTCCCCCGGGTCGTACCCGGGCGACTCCAGCAGCGGGCCGGCCTCGGCGACGTCGTCGACCATGACGACCGCGTGCGGGTTGCCCATGCTGACCCGGGATGCCTTCCAGGACCGGTCGCCGACGGAGATCTCGACGTCGCCCTGCAGGTCCCCGACGCCCATGTCGACGGTGATCAGCCCGTCGGTGCCGAAGCGTGCGGTCTTGACGCCGGCGCGGGTGCCGATCGGCAGCGGGTCGACGCAGTCGACCAGGCCGTCCTCGACCAGGTGGCGGGCGAACACGCGGATCCCGTTGCCGCACATCTCGCTGACCGATCCGTCGGAGTTGCGGTAGTCCATGAACCACTCGGCCCGGCCCGCGACCTGCGCCGCCAGCGGCTCGTGCTCGGCGTACGCCTCGGTGCGGATGACCCGGAGCACACCGTCGGCGCCGATGCCGCGGCGGCGGTGGCACAGCGCGCGGACGACTCGCGGCGCCAGGTCGCCGTGGACGGTGCCGTCGGGGTCGGGAAGCAGCACGAAGTCGTTCTCGGTGCCGTGTCCCTTGAGCCAGTCGAAAGCGGGGCGCACGTCCTTCAGCCTATTCCGTGCGCGTCACGGGGTGGGGGTGACGACGCGGGCGTCACCGCCGCCGCGGCGGGTCGGCTCGGCAGCCGCGAGCAGCCGGCCGTCGGGGAGGAACTCGATGCCGGTCACCGCGCCGATCTGCGAAGCCAAGGTGCCGGGACTCCCGGCGGGAGCCAGCTTGTGCCCGTAGGTCTGCATCGCGTCGCCGTAGATGTCGATGAACTCCGGCTCTGCCGTGACCGTGGGGGTGTTGCGCTGTGACGCCCGCGGCTCGGCGATCGCGGCCGGCAGGTCCATGCCGCGGTCGATCCGGTTGACCAGCGTCTGCGCGACCGTGGTGATGATGGTCGAGCCGCCGGGCGACCCGAGGGCCAGCCAGGGCTTGCCGTTGCGCAGCAGGATGGTCGGCGACATCGAGCTGCGGGGGCGCTTGCCGCCCTCGATCCGGTTGGGGTCGCCGGGGTCGTACACGGCGCTGAAGTCGGTCAGCTCGTTGTTGAGCAGGAACCCGCGACCGGGCACCGTGATCGCGCTGCCGCCGGTCTGCTCGATGGTGAGCGTGTAGGAGGCGACGTTGCCCCAGCGGTCGACGGCGGTCAGATGGGTCGTGGACAGGCCCTCGGTGTCGGGCTCACGTACTCCGGTGTTGCTCGTGCGGCCGCAGCCGTTGTACTTACCGTCAGGTTGACCTGCGGCGACCGGCTTGGTCGCGGCGTGGTCGGGGTCGATCTGGCAGGCCCGCTCGGCCGCGAACCGGTCCGACAGCAGCTCCTGCAGGGGCACGTCGACGAACGCCGGGTCGCCCACGTAGGCGCCGCGGTCGGCGAAGGCCAGCGCGCTGGCCTCGAAGTACAGGTGGAGGATGTCGCCCACCGGCATCGAGGCGGTGTTGAACTGCTCCATGATGTTGAGGATCTCGCCCACCGTCGAGCCGCCGCTCGAGGGCGGCGCCATGCCGTAGACGTCGTAGCCGCGGTAGTCGCTGTGTGTGGGCGCGGGCGTCTGGGCGTCGTACGAGGCGAGGTCGCCGGGCTCCATGAACCCCGGCGGCACCGGGAGCTTGGTGCTCTTGGTCTTCGGCGGGTTCTTGACGACGTCGACGATCTCGTTTGCGATCGGTCCCTGGTAGAGGGCGTCGACCCCCTGGTCAGCGAGCAGCCGGTAGGTGTCGGCGAGGTCGGGGTTGCGGAACACCGAGCCCACGGCTGGTGCGCGCCCGTGGTCGAGGAAAAGCTGCGCGGTCGGCGGGATCGCGGAGAACCGCTCGGCGTTGTCCTGGGTCTGGTCGTGGAACGTCTGGTCGACGACGAACCCCCGGTCGGCGAGCCGGGTGGCCGGCGCCAGTGCCTGTCCCAACGACATCGTGCCGTACTGGCGCAGGGCCGTGTCCCAGGTCGCGGGTGTGCCGGGGACACCGACGGAGACGCCGCTGGTCACGAGGTCGGGGAAGAACGGGTACGGCTTGTTCGTGGCCGGGTCGATGAACGCGTCGTGCGGCATGGCCTCCGGCGCGGTCTCGCGGCCGTCGATCGTGGACACCTTGCCGGTGTCGGCGTCGTAGTAGACGAAGAACCCGCCGCCGCCGATGCCCGAGCTGTAGGGCTCGGTGACGCCGAGCGCGGCGGCGGTGGCGACCGCGGCATCGGCGGCGTTGCCGCCGTGACGCAGCACGTCGAGGCCGACGCGAGTGGCCTCCGGGTCGACCGAGGTGACCGCGCCGCCGGTTCCGATCGCGACCGGCTCCTTGGTCGGCATCGTGGGGTCGGCGCCGACGCTCGGCGCGGAAGTGAGCGAGATGGTGGCGAGCGCGAGGCAGGTCACCGTGGCGCCGGCGGCAGCGGCGCGAGCGGGTCGCGGACCTCGGGAGCGGCCACCCGGGGTAGTGGTCACTCGCCATTCCCTATCACGTCCCGCGCTCCTGAGACACCCTGAGCGCGCCAGCGAGCAGCGCCGGGTCGTCGTACCGCAGCCAGCAGACCCGCGGGTCCTTGCGGAACCACGAGTCCTGCCTGCGCGCGAAACGGCGGGTGGCGGTCACCGTGTCGGCGTGCGCGGTGTCCTCGTCGACCTCGCCGGCCAGGAACCGCAGCACCTGCGAGTACCCGAGGGCGCGGCTCGCGGTGCGACCGCGCCGGAGCCCCTGCGCCTCCAGGCGCCGCACCTCCTCGACCAGGCCGGCCAGCCACATCTGCTCGACCCGCAGCCCGATCCGCTCGTCGAGCACGGCGCGCGGGACGTCGAGACCGACCTGCCATACGTCGTCGTAGTAGTAGTCGTACGGCGGGAGGCTCGCGCTGAACGGGCGGCCGGTGATCTCGACGACCTCGAGGGCACGGACGATGCGACGCCCGTTGCCGGGCAGGATCTGCTCGGCGGCCTCGGGGTCGCGTTCGGCGAGCAGGGCGTGCATCTTGTGCGATCCCCGCTCGGCCAGCTCGTCCTCGAGCCGTTCGCGCACGCGGGGGTCGGTGCCGGGGAAGTCGAACCTGTCGAGCACCGCGCGCACGTACAGCGCCGACCCTCCGACCAGCACCGGTGTGCGGCCTCGTGCCCGGCAGTCGTCGACCGCCTCCCGCGCCCAGTGCTGGAACTGCGCGACCGTGGCGGGCTCGGTGACGTCGAGCACGTCGAGCAGGTGGTGGGTGACGCCGCGGCGCTGCGGGACCGACAGCTTGGCGGTGCCGATGTCCATGCCGCGGTAGAGCTGCATGGAGTCGGCGTTGACGACCTCCCCGTCGAGGTGCTCCGCGAGGTCGACGGCAAGGTCGGACTTGCCGGCCGCGGTGGGGCCCACGACGGCGATCACCGGGGGCATCATCGGGGGCTGGGACGGGGAGGTCACGCGGACAGTGTCCAGGGTGACGTCAAACCGACGCTTGGATCACGGGGGTGGCTGTCGGGGCTTGGCGAGGGCGGGTAGGAAGGGCACATGGGTTTCCTCGACAAGCTGCGCAAGGGCGCGACCAAGGCGGTCGACGAGCACGACGCCGGTGGTTGCGTCCGTCGAGGCGTGCGTTATCGCGCACCGTTTGACGTACGCAACGACTCCGGCATCGTCGTCCAGTCCGCGACGAAGTAGCCGACGCCGTACGGCGCCGCGTCGTAGTGCATGCGCGCCTCGAGGTGCGCGTCGTGCGGCGGCTGTGTGGCGGCGCCGGCGAGGAACTGCCACGCCGGGCGGCCCGCGACCCACAGCTCCGCGCACGCGAGCGGCGGGAGCCCCTGCGTCAGCCAGGTGAGGTCGGGTGCGGAGAGGGCCCGCGCCACCTCGGAGTCGAACGGCCCGGCGCGCTCGTCGAGGTAGCCCGGTGCCGCCGTGCTGCGCTTGGCCGAGCCGTCGCCCATGGCGAGTACGCCGACGCGCAGGTCGGCGCCCGCGATCTTCTCCCCCATCTCGACGCACTCCTCGGGCGTCGTCTCCTGCGGGAGCGCGCAGTAGCGCCGTGGCCCGCGCCAGGCCACCCCGTCGAGCAGCCAGGCTCCGAGCGTCAGCGCGAGCGGAAGCTCGGCGCTGTCGCCGCCGGCGCGTAGGTCGACGCCGTACTCGCGCAGCGTGCCACCGGCGGTCTCGTCGTACCTGTGCAGCCGCGGTCCCTCGCCGACGCAGACCACCACGTCGGGGGCCGCCTCGAGCATCGTGGTGACCGCTGCCGTGCACGCGGAGCGCAGCCGGTCCAGCTCCGGTGTCGACCGTTGCGCCACCTCGGGAACCAGCAGCGGCGGCTGCGGGCAGAGGGCGGCAGCGGCGAACACTTGGCGATCCTAACCGTCGCGGACCGTAGGCTCGGCGCCATGACCTCGGACCGGTTCGCGTTGGTTCCCTCCTCGTACGTGTTCCTCCTGCGTGGCGGCGCGCGCGACGGCGAGGTGCTGCTGCAGCGGCGGCAGAACACGGGGTTCATGGACGGGTACTGGGCGGCGTCTGCTGCCGGGCACGTGGAACCCGGTGAGGCGTGCACGGCCACCGTGGTGCGCGAGGCACGCGAGGAGATCGGGATCACCATCGCGGCCGCCGACATCGAGCCGCTGTGCGCGGTGCACCGGCACCAGCAGACCGACCGGCCGGTCGACCAGCGGGTGGACTTCTTCTTCACCTGTCGGAGCTGGTCGGGCGAGCCGGCGCTGCAGGAGACCAAGGCGTCGGAGCTGGAGTGGTTCGACCTGCGCGCGCTGCCCGATCCGGTGGTGCCGCACGAGCTGGCCGTGCTGACCGGCCTGGTCGGGGGTTCGCTGCCGGCCGCGTTTCCGTTCGGCTTCTGACGCACCGGCCCGTGCGCCTTTCACGCATGGGTGGAAGAAGGCCGCCACCGCGGGCTGGACCGCGTGCGTCTTTCACGCATCCGTAATAGACGAGCGCCCCGGAGCCTCCGGACCGCACTTCCTTCACACATGCGTGAAAGACGATCTCGGCGTGGCCTGGTGCCCGGGGAAGTGCTTCCTCCACTCCTCCTTGAAGCGGCGCGGCACATCTCGGCAACCACGTTCGAGCAGCGCGGCCTTGATGCGCCGCAGGGTGCGCTCCGGGTCGACGTAGATACCTTTGGACCGCACAACGACCACGCGGTATCCCCACTGGTCGAGCAGCTCACGCCGGTCGATGTCGTGGTCCCACTGCTCGTCGTCCTCCGCATGCTGGCGGCCGTCGTACTCGATCACGAGCTTCAGCCCCGGATAGCAGAGGTCGAACCGGACGAGCCACTCCCCCTTGTGGTTCCGGATGATGACGTTGACCTTGGGCTCCGGCAGCCCGGCCAGCACGACGAGCATGCGTAGCCGCGACTCCATCGGAGAGTCGACGCCTTCGCGCACCAGCCGCGCGGCGCGTCGCGCAAGCCGTCCTCCCGGCCCGGACCACCCATCGGCGGCCGCGACCAGCTCACGGATCGTGAACCGCTCGGCACGGACCATCGAGTCGCCGAAGACCACCAGATCGACCACGTCGACCACGACTGCGAGGTCAAGGAAGGTCTGCGTCGGTGATGAGACGCGAACGCCGGCGTAGGTGACGACGTCGGCGCGGTCGCTGGCGTCATGGTTGCGGACACCCCGCCGCTGGCAGCGACTCTGCCCACGTGGAGAGCTCACGTGCGTGCTGGGTTGCTCGGGTACGCAGCCGCCCCACACCTCACCTGCGGTGAAGTGGCTCGCGTGGGACCCCTGTGGGCTAACCTTCAGCGCGGCCCGCGCACGCAGAAGCGGCGACAGCGGCACCGCCTCGCTGACGTACAGGTTGTAGAAGATGCGCTGGAACCTCGGTCCGGTGAGGTCGCGCAGCGAGATGCCGGCCGCCCTCGCTTCCGCCCGTGTGAACGGCATGCAGGAGTCGAACCTCTGGTGCACCTGTTGCACCGGTGCTTGGGACATGACATGACAGGGTGCCGTGCTCGCCGCGCCTGGGTCGGGCACTATCCACAGCCACCGTGCCGCGGCATCTTTTACCTATGCGTGGAAGACGTGCGCCCCCGCGGGCCGAACCGCGTGCGTCTTTCACGCAGGCGTGAAGGACGCGCAGCGGGGATGGCCCGTCTGTGCGATCCGGAACACGTTCGCGAGAGGGTCGGTCAGCCGCAGGAGCAGGACGACGACGCCGGTGCGGAGTCGGGAACTCCCACCGCCGGCATCCCGAGCATCGCGCCACCGGCGGGTACAGGGTCGGGTGCGGTGCGGGCCTCCCACGCATCGCCGGAGCGCGTACGCCGCACCGCCGACGCGGGCAGCTCGGCGTCCGACATCAGGTGGTGCGGGGCGCCGTAGGTGACCGGCACCGACACCACGTCGCCCGGCCGCACGGTCACGCCGGCCGGCGGCACGAAGTGCACCAGCCGGTTGTCGGGACCACGACCCGACAGCCGATGCGTCGCGGCGTCCTTGCGCCCTTCTCCCTCGGCCACCAGCACCTCGACGGTGCGACCGACCAGCTTCTGGTTCTCGGCCCACGCGATGTCGTTGACCAGGTCGACCAGCCGCTCGTAGCGCGACTGCACCACTGACTTCGGCAGCTGCGACTCCATCGACGCCGCGGGTGTGCCGGGCCGCTTGGAGTACTGGAACGTGAACGCGCCGGCGAACCGCGCCCGGCGTACGACGTCCATCGTCTCCTCGAAGTCGTCCTCGGTCTCGCCGGGGAAGCCCACGATGATGTCGGTCGTGATCGCGGCGTCGGGCATCGCCTCGCGCACCCGGTCGAGGATCCCCAGGAAGCGGTCGCGCCGGTACGACCGCCGCATCGCCTTCAGCACCCGGTCGGAACCCGACTGCAGCGGCATGTGCAGCGACGGCATCACGTTCGGCGTCTCCGCCATCGCCGCGATCACGTCGTCGGTGAAGTCGCGGGGATGCGGCGACGTGAACCGCACGCGCTCCAGGCCGTCGATCTCGCCGCATGAGCGCAGCAGCTTGCCGAACGCGTAGCGGTCGCCGAACTCGACACCGTAGGAGTTGACGTTCTGGCCCAGCAGCGTCACCTCGCTGACGCCCTCGGCGACCAGCGCCTCGATCTCTCGCAGCACGTCGCCGGGACGGCGGTCCTTCTCCCGACCACGCAGCGACGGCACGATGCAGAACGTGCAGGTGTTGTTGCATCCCACAGATACCGCGACCCACGCCGCGTAGGCGGACTCGCGCCGGGTCGGAAGCGTCGACGGGAACGTCTCCAGCGACTCCAGGATCTCGACCTGCGCCTCGTCGTTGACGCGCGAGCGTTCCAGCAGCGCCGGCAGCGAGCCGAGGTTGTGCGTGCCGAACACCACGTCGACCCACGGCGCCTTCTTCGTGATCGTGTCGCGGTCCTTCTGCGCCAGGCATCCGCCGACGGCGATCTGCATCCCCGGTCGCTTGGCCTTCACCGGCGCGAGGTGCCCGAGGTTGCCGTACAGCCGGTTGTCCGCGTTCTCGCGTACGGCACAGGTGTTGAACACGACCACGTCGGCCTGGTCGCCCTCGGCGGCGCGCGCGTAGCCCGCGTCCTCGAGCAGACCCGAAAGCCGCTCGGAGTCGTGCACGTTCATCTGGCAGCCGTACGTGCGGACCTCGTACGTGCGCGGACGAACGACGTCCGGGAACGGTGCGACGGAGGGGACGTTTGGGGATGCGGACATAACCACACCAGGGTAAGACGCTTGGTCAACGCAGGTATCGCCGGATCACCTATCAACTTGGTATAGATTCGCACGCCATGCGCTGCTGGAGTGTGACCATGAGCCGACAGACCGCTAGGTTTCCGCCATGACGGAAGCCGCGGTATCCCCTGACCGCTCATCCGGCGGTGGCGGCGGACCCCTTGTCGTTCTGGAGAACGTGAACAAGTGGTTCGGCGACCTGCACGTCCTGCGCGACATCAACCTCACCATCGACCGGGGTGAGGTCGTGGTGGTGATCGGACCCTCCGGTGGAGGCAAGTCGACGCTGTGTCGCGCGATCAACCGGCTGGAAACCATCGGCGAAGGCAAAATCCTGCTCGACGGGCAGCCCCTCCCCGCCGAGGGCAAGGAGCTCGCGCGGCTGCGCGCCGAGGTCGGCATGGTCTTCCAGCAGTTCAACCTGTTCGCGCACAAGACCGTGATCGAGAACGTGATGCTCGGGCCGGTCAAGGTGCGCAAGCAGTCCAAGGAAGAAGCGCGTGAGCGCGCCCAGCAGCTGCTCGACCGCGTGGGTGTCGGCAACCAGGCCGAGAAGTACCCCGCGCAGCTGTCCGGCGGTCAGCAGCAGCGCGTAGCGATCGCCCGGGCTCTGGCGATGGACCCCAAGGTGATGCTCTTCGACGAGCCCACCTCGGCGCTGGACCCGGAGATGATCAAGGAGGTCCTCGACGTCATGGTCGACCTGGCCAAGGGCGGCATGACGATGGTCGTCGTGACCCACGAGATGGGGTTCGCGCGTACGGCGGCCAACCGCGTCGCGTTCATGTCGGACGGTCAGATCGTCGAGGAGTCGACCCCCGAGGAGTTCTTCACCAACCCCAAGTCGGACCGCGCCAAGGACTTCCTCGGCAAGATTCTGAAGCACTGAGAGGACACCATGCGTTTCAGCACAACCAAGACACTCGCCGGCGCCGCAGTCATGGCCATGTCGGTGCTGTCGCTCGCCGCCTGTGGCGGTGGCGACAGCGCCAGCGAGAGCGAAGGTGCTCCCGTGGTCGAGAACCCGAAGTTCCCCGCGGGAAGCCAGATGGCCAAGTTCGCCAAGGCCGGCAAGATCACGATCGGCGTCAAGGAGGACCAGCCCGGTACCGGCTTCCTCGAGCCCGGCGCCGACACCCCCACCGGCTTCGACATCGACATGGCCGAGTACGTCGCCGGCCAGATGGGCATCCCTGCCGACAACATCACCTGGAAGAA
Organism: uncultured Propionibacteriales bacterium; assembly: GCA_965653225.1. Classification (GTDB taxonomy): domain Bacteria; phylum Actinomycetota; class Actinomycetes; order Propionibacteriales; family Nocardioidaceae; genus JALZDI01. The sequence continues at coordinate 14,995 of CBFGZI010000086.1, forward strand.
CACGGTGTCCGACAACCGCGAGCCGTTCCTCCAGAACGGCACCGTCGACCTGGTCCTCGCGACGTACTCGATCGACCCCGAGCGCCGGGCGATCGTCGGCCAGGCGGGCCCGTACTACATCACCGGTCAGCAGATCCTGGTCCGCCAGGACGACGCGAAGAAGATCACCGGACCCGAGGTCCTCGACGGCATCAAGACCTGCTCGGTGACCGGCTCGACCTCGCTGGAGACCGCCTCGCAGAAGTACGGCGCCCACCCGATCCCGTTCGACACCTACTCGGCATGCGTGCGCCAGCTGACCGCGGGCAGCATCGACGCGGTCACGACCGACGGCGCGATCCTGCGCGGCTACGAGGCGCAGGACCCGGAGGAGCTGCAGGTGGTCGGTCCGGAGTTCAGCGAGGAGCGCTACGGCATCGGCTACTTCCCCAAAGACGACTCGCAGATGTGCCAGTTCCTCAACGACACGATCGAGCAGTCGTACAAGGACGGCTACTGGGCGAAGTCGTTCGAGCAGACCCTCGGCCAGTCGGGCATGAAGACCCCCAAGCCGCCGCAGCCGGACCCCTGCAAGTGACCTGACCGTTGTTCGGGCCGGTCCCGCGGTGTGGGACCGGCCCGAGACATTTCAAGCCACGCAAGAGAGGTCCCACGCATGCTGTCGACGCTGCAGGACATGTGGCCGTACCTGCGGGACGGTGGTGAGCTCACCCTGACCCTGGCGGCCGGTGCCGGCCTGATCGCGCTCGTGCTGGGCACGATCCTGGCGGCGATGAGGGTCTCACCGGTGCTTCCGCTCCGCGGCTTCGGGACGAGCTACGTGAACATCTTCCGCAACACCCCGCTGCTGGTCCTGTTCATCCTGATCGTGGAGGGACTGCCGCAGGTCGGTGTCCAACCCGAGATCCCGGCACTGCACCTCAACCTCTTCGAGGTGCTGGCCATCTGCACCATCGGGTTGTACACGGCGGCGTTCGTCTGTGAGGCCGTGCGCTCCGGTGTCAACACGGTCGACTCCGGGCAGTCCGAGGCCGCGCGCTCCGTCGGCATGACGTTCGGCCAGACCCTTCGCAGCGTGGTCCTGCCGCAGGCGTTCCGCAACGTGATCCCGCCACTGGCCAGCGTGCTCATCGCCATGGCCAAGAACACCTCGGTCGCCGCGGCATTCGGAGTCACGGAGCTGACGTACCAGCTCAGCAGGATGATCGACGCGACCGTCACCAGCGCCGGCATCGCGTTCCTCGGCATCGCCGTCTGTTACATGCTGATCACCTGGGCGATCTCGAGCGTCGCGGCGCTTCTGGAGAGGCAGGTGGCCTCGTCCCGATGAGCTCCTCGGTGCTTTACGACATTCCCGGCCCACGCACACGGGCGCGCCACCGCATCTACGGCGTCATCGGCACGCTTCTCATCGTGGCTCTGCTCGGCTTCCTCGCCTGGAAGCTGTGGGAGGCCGAGCAGATCACGCCGGAGACGTGGACGTTCCTCGGCGAGCCCGACATCTTGG
>CBFGZI010000087.1:0-16467 GCA_965653225.1 uncultured Propionibacteriales bacterium
TCTCGCCCCCACGGCACGAGCGTCGGATTCCCCAGCCGAACCGCCTGGCGGAGGCCGGGCGGCAAAGGGAAGATAGGCCGAAGTCATGGGTGGGGAAGGGCAAACGCCAGAACCCGCGGCAACTACTACTCACCGTTGCCGCACCGCTACTCGCCCAGGACCTACGTGGGAGGCTCGATGCGCGTCGGAGACCTGGATCTGCACCCGATCGCGGACGGCACGTTCGTCGCCCGTCCGCGGTACTTCGGTGAGCACGTCTCCCCGGACACCCACCCCGAGCTGTTCGACCGGCACCAGACGGCGTGGCTCCCGATCGGCTGCTTCCTGCTGCGTACCGGGGACCGGGTGGTGCTCGTCGACGCCGGTCTCGGGCCGGAGCGGCGTGACCTGCCGCACGGCATGAGCCTCACCGGCGGCCAGCTGCTGACCGGGCTGCACGGGCACGGGGTGTCGCCCGGGGATGTCACCGACGTGGTGTGCAGCCACTTCCACGGCGACCACGTCGGATGGCTGTTCGGGCTCGATGCCGAGCCGACCTTTCCGAACGCCCTGCTCTGGTACGGCGACGCCGACTGGCGGCACTTCGTCACCGGCACGGCGGCGATGGACGACCACATCCGTGCGGGGTTCACCGACCCCGGGCACGCGACGAGGCTACGTCCGGTCGACCAGGACACGACGGTCGCGCCCGGGGTGGACGTGCTCCTCGCTCCGGGGCACACACCGGGGCACATGTGTGTCGTCGTGTCGTCCGGGCAGTCCCGGGCGCTGCTGCTCGGCGACTCGATCACCTGCCCCGTGCAGCTCGACGAGCCCAGCTGGCACTCGATGAGCGACGTGGACCCGACGCTCGCCCAGCGTACGCGCGAGCGTCTGTGGCGCGAGCTCGAGGACGGTCACACGACCGGGGCGGGTGCGCACTTCCCGGAGCTGCGGTTCGGGCGTGTGCTGCCGGGTGCAGGAAGACGCTGGCTCACCTGAGCCGTCCGCAAAGCCGCGTGCAGGTCCTTTGCCTCAGACCTGCTCCGTGGCCAGCCGCAGGCCGAAGCCGACCAGCAGCGTGCCGGTGACCGCGTCGAGAGCACGGCGGACGCCGCGGCGGGAGAGCACCAGGCGGGCGCGGTGCATACCGCCGACCAGCAGCAACAGGTAGAGCAGGGACAGCACGGCGTGGCTCAGGGCGAGGACGAGCAGCATCACCAGCGGCACGTCGGGGCCGAGGAACTGGGGCAGGACGGCGACGTAGAAGACCAGGACCTTCGGGTTGGTGATGTTGGACAGGAAGCCCTGACGCCAGCCGGCCAGCACCGGGCGGGCCACGGTCCTGCTGGCGTCGGCGCCCCTCTCGGCGTAGCGACCTCGACACGCCGACCGCAGCGCCTGCACCCCGAGGAACAGAAGGTAGGCGACACCGGCCCACTTGATCGCCAGGAACACCGGCTCCGAGCGCATGATGACCGCGCCCAGGCCCGCGGCCGCGGCAGTGCCCTGTACGGCGTTGGAGCTGGCCACGCCCAAGGCGCTGGCCACGCCCCGACGCCGACCGGATGCGAGTGCGTTCCTGGTGACGACCGCGAAGTCTGGGCCCGGCACCAGCACGAGCACCGCGGCGAAGACCAGGAAGCCGCCGTAAACCGACCACGACATGCAGTCCACCCTAGGCAGTCGCGCGGACAGGCCCGCCCCCGAGCCGGGGCCACTCGGCCGGCCGGTCGGACGCCCCCGGACATTGGTGTACCGCCGTCGCTGACGTCCACCCGAGATCGCCAGCTTGGCGGTACGCGGGCACGGTAGCGGCTGGTGGTCGTGGCCCGTCAAGACCTTGCGCGTGTCGCTCGTGGGCGGCTCGGCCCGCGGCGACCCGCCGGTCGCGGACTCTTGGCCGCTGACCTGGCGTTTCATCGGCAGCGCTCGTGTTCGGCCGGCGACGACATGCAAAATTTCCCGTCCGCAATACGGAGGAGCGAGTACGAAAGGGGCAACGGTCACCGGCGATCGCGGCTCTTGGAAAGGTCATAGGTTTTCGTCCGGCCGAGCCCGGGGATCGTCCGGCTACCTGTAGAGGCGCCTGCGGTCTGTGCGTCGGTCACCACCCATGCGTTGACGGTCGCATCCGGACCGGTTGAGCTCCTCCATCGTGCCCTGGGCGTTTGTGCACCCCGGGGGCTGTCCCGGAAGCTACGGGGGCACGGTGGAGGAATCCGAGCTCGTCTCGGAGCCACGAAACCCCAGGACACGGTGAGGGCCTGCGTCCTGGGGCTTTGTGGTGCGCGTACGCGAGGGTGGCGATCGACGGCCTGTGGCTCACCCTGTCCTACGTGGTGGGCGACCACGTCGTTCGCGCGTGGCACCACCGGTCGCGCCCTGCCCATGGACCACACCGGAACCAGATACGGGAGGTCCGTCCTGAGGATGCTCGTTCAGGGCAGTCGAAGCACCTTGACCGCGGTGAGCCCCTCGTCGACGCCCCACTTCTCACGCGCCTTCTCGAAGGCGAGGCTGACCGCCGCTGCCCTGTCGGGCGCGACGACCGTGAACGCGCCCTGGTTGCCGTCGGGCGCGTGGACCTCGACCACCCAGGTCGAGTTGTCGCCGTTCGTAGATGCGGCTGACAGCGGCATGTCGCCTCCTTCGTGAAGAGCGTACTCGTTCCAGGGGTGCACACCCGCACGCGTCTTTGGCCTGCCAGTTGCTGGCACCCCTCACCAGCCTCTGCGGGCGACCCGTGCGGGTGCGCAACATACTTTGCCTGCGGAACCGGCACCGGCTACCGTCAGTGCGCATCAGGTTGACCTGCGACGTGTCCATCGCCCAGTGGGGTGGGGTTGGTCGGAAAGGTGCCACGGTGCTTTCCCATATTCGGGCGAGACTGGCCGTGCTGGTTGATCCTCGCTCCGCCCTGAGCCAGCTGGCGCGGGCGCAAGCCTTGTGCGCTCTGTGCGCGGAGACGACGAGAGCCGCCGGGGTCGCGTTGAGTGTTGCCGGGTCTGACCCGTCCGGTGGTACCAGCATGGTCTGTGCCACGGACGCGTTGAGCGCGGACCTGGAGGAGCTACAGCTGGGTCTGGCGGAGGGCCCGGTCGGGGATGCGCTGGCGACCACGTTGCCGGTGTTGGCCTCGGATCTAGCCGACGTGTCTCATCCGCGATGGCTGTGGTTTGCCTCGGCCGCGGTCGAAGCCGGCGCGGCCGCAGTGTTCGTGCTTCCGCTGTGTGCGGATGAGAAGCAGCTGGGGGCGCTGTCGCTGTACCGCAGGTCGAGCGGTGACCTGACCCTGGAAGAGTTCGACGACTTCCGGGCGTATGCGGACGCGGCGACGTTGATCTTGCTTGAAGACAAGGCGGAGTCGGATGAGCAGGCCGGTTCGTGGACTGTCGGTGAGGGAACGGGCTTCCAGCGAGCGGTCCATGTGGCTGTGGGCGTGATCATGGGGGCGCTGGACGTCGACGCCGAGCACGCCTTGGCGAGGCTGCGCGGGCACGCGTTCGCCACCGGGCGTGCGATCAGCGCGGTTGCTGACGATGTGGTGGCCGGGCGGCTTCGGCTGGATCCCGACGAGGCATGAGCGATCCAACCGCCGGTTGGCTGGGCTCAAGCCATGCATGGGTCTCAAGGCACGCGTCCCCCGCGTAGCTCGAGGTACTTGGCGTGGTCAAATGCGTGCCCTGTCAGGTGGCGACCCGCAGCTCGGTAAAGTTTCCGCGGCCGTGATAAGGCGGGCTGGTCCGGGTGTGATCTGTGTGGGACCCTTCTTCGCGACGACGTCGAGAGCGCTGTCAGAGGTTGCGAGCACCTCTCAAGGTTCGTGCTGATTCGTGCGAGGTGCCGGTCATGGCTCGTGATGTCGACGCGATGGAGTTCGCCAGGATCGCCCAGGCGCTCCAGGCCGCGCCAACACCCACCGAGACGGCCGAGCAGATCGTGGCCTACGTACGCGACCAGCTCGACGCCGACCACGCCGGCATCACGTTGATCCGTACTCGCGGGCGGTTCGAGACGATCGCCGCCACCGACTCCATGGTGGAGCAGGCCGATACCTTGCAGTACGAGCTGGACGAGGGTCCGCACCGGGACGAGTCGTGGCACGGGGAAACGCTGATCGTGAACTGCCTGGCGGGCGACCAACGTTGGCCCCGGTGGGCCGCCAAGGTAGCCGAGCTGGGAACCTCCAGTGTCGTTGCCGCGGAGCTGACCACCGTCGAGCACGACCGGATCGGTTCGATCAACGTCTACTGGACCCAGCACCGGAACGTCACCGCAGACGACGTCGCGTTCGTGAACATCTTCGCCCGCCACGCCGCGCTGGCCCTGTCCTCGGCGATGAACGAGGCCGAGCTCAACGTCGCGCTCGACACCCGCAAGCTCATCGGCCAGGCCCAAGGAATCCTCATGGAACGCTTCGGACTCGACGAGGCCAGAGCGTTCGAGGTGCTCCGCCGCTACTCCCAAGACCACAACCTCAAGCTGCGCGCCGTCGCCGAGTACCTCGTGTCGACCCGCAAGCTCCCGACCTGCAAGCTCCCGACGCCTTGGGCGATCTCCGATCTGACCGGCGACGCTGGCAACGGAAACGGCCAGGTTAACGGTACCGCCGGAGCGTTCCCTAGGCGCCAGCCGTGACGCGTGCGCATCCCGGCCCCTCGGCGAGCCGCCTGGCCCGACACGCGGGGTCAGTTGCTTTGGTCGACAGGTGCCCCGTCGCTGGTGGTGCGGTGGACGTCTTGCACCAGTGAGGTGCGGTCCGAACCGAGCTCCGCGCGGATCCAGCGGAGGTGGTCTAGACAGTGGTTCAGGCTTGCCTGGCTCTGGTCGAGCCGCTCGTTGCTTCTCTCAATGTGGCGCTGGGCCCGCTCGATGGCGGTTTCGGCTCGGGCAGTCAGGTCGCTGAGGCGGAGTGCGCGAGCCGTCGTTGCCGCGTCCCGCTCGTCGGCGATTCGTTCACGCTGCCGAATCCGCCGCTCGCGTGCGTCGAGGCCCGACGCCCCCTGGGCGGGCACCTGTCCGGCTGGCTCGTGGTCGTGCTGATCCACAGTTCCAGCCTGCTCCCGAGACTCTCGACTTGTCACCGGTTTCTGCCTTAGCGGCCCAGCGGATGGGTGCCATCGCGACCCTCGTGGGCGAAGCGCTTCATCGGTTCTAACCCGTCCGGGCATCAGCCGCAGGGGCGATTTCGGGCTCGGTTGCGGCGAGGTACTGGCGCAGCTGCTCATGTAGCCGGCGGACGAGTGTCGGGTCATGCTGGTGGGTCCTGTCACCTTGACAGACCTTTCGCACCAGAGTTTCGGCGACCGTGCGCAGCTTGGTGTTGGTGGTCCCGGGCGTAGGCTGAACTACGACGTGGAGGAGGCGGCCGACGGCGGTCGCGCCGAACGGAGTGGAGGTCCATTCTTGGCCACGCGCAACCTGGTGGTCGTGGGGGCCTCCGCCGGCGGCGTCGAGGCGCTCAGCACGCTTGTCGCGGGGTTGCCGCGGGACTTCGACGCGACCGTGCTCGTGGTACTGCACGTTCCCTCGAGCAGCACGAGCGCACTGCCGGCCATCGTGCGGCGCTCGGGGCCGTTGCCGGCCAAGCACGCGGCCGATGAGGAGCGCCTGGTTCCGGGCCAGATCCTGGTGGCGCCACCTGACCACCACATGATCGTGTACGACGGGCACGTCACGCTGTCTCGCGGCCCACGCGAGAACGGGCAACGTCCCGCCATCGACGTCACGTTTCGCTCCGCCGCCCGCGTGCACGGGCCGCGCACCATCGGTGTCGTGCTCTCCGGGGCACTCGACGATGGTGCGGCCGGCATGGTCGCGATCTCGCTGCGCGGCGGGGTCGGCGTGGTCCAAGACCCCGACGATGCGCTGCACCCCGGCATGCCGCTGAACGCGATCGAGGCAGCCAGCCCCGAGCACGTGCTGCCGGTTGCGAAGATCCCCTCGCTGCTGACCGAGCTGGTCAACGAGACGATCCCCGACCTCGCCCCGGAGGACACGGCGGCGACGCGGCTGATGGAGGTGGAGACGGCGATGGCTGAGATGGACGCGGGCACCATCCATGACGCCCCCGACCCCTTCCGTGAGCCCGCCGGGTTCTCCTGCCCCGACTGCAACGGGACCCTGTACGTCCTGCGGGAGGGTGGGCTGGAGCGTTACCGCTGCCACGTCGGCCACGCCTGGTCCCCCAAGAGCCTGCTGGCCCAGCAGTCGACATCGATGGAGAGCGCGCTGTGGATGGCACTGCGCGCCCTGGAGGAGAAGGCAGCGCTGTCGGAAAAGATGAGCGGCCGCGCCGATGAACGGGGCCACCGGCACACTGCGGAGAGGTTCACCGCAGACGCGCGCGAGAGCACCCACGCGGCCGATCTGGTGCGCGACCTGATCGAACAGATCTCCTCCCAGGTCACATCCCTGACCGACGAGGTGTACGAAGGCATCGACGCCTCCAGGGATGAAGCCGACAAGCCCAACTAGCTGCCCCGACGTACCTTCCGGTCAGAGGCCGCCAAGCGGGTCACCGGCGCGAACGGGGGCACCACGGGGACACGCGAGGCGACTCAGCTGGAAATCACAGACGTGTCGGACGAGGGCAAAGGGCAAGGGGCTGTGACCTGGGGTTCTGTGGGGAGCCGCCTGTCGGAATCGAACCGACGACCTTCTCATTACGAGTGAGACGCTCTGCCGACTGAGCTAAGGCGGCTTGGCTTCGCTATCGAGGCCGACCGCGAGTCTAGAACACCGGCGGAGCCTGTTCCCAACGGGGCACCGCGGCAAAACGGTTCCGCGGAACCGTCCGGCGGCTGTGGACAACTCGGCCCAACGGGACCGTTCCGTCCACAACCCCAGCCACGAACTGGCGCGTCACGAAGCCCCGGGTCAGCGCTGGGAGATGGAGTTCTCGAACGTCTTGCGCCACATCTCCGGGCTGGCGAGCTCGGCGTAGGCCTCCTTGTACTCCTCGACCAGGTTCGGCCACTCCTTGTACAGCCGGGCGTGCAGGAGCACCGACCGCGTCAGCAGTTCGCGGAACTTCGCGGGGTCCCGCTGGTACCACGCCGCGGACGTGCCGTCGGCCGCCGACACCAGCGCGCTGTCGAACTGCGTCAGCATCCACCATCGGCTGTCGAGGTGCGCGACGCTGGCCTCGGGGTTCTTCTTGGCCAGGTCGCGCACCGGCTTGAGCTGTCGCAGGCCGCCGAGTGCCAGCGTCTTCATCTGGCCGACCTTGCCCTTCGGCGCCGTCGGGCCCTTGCCCTTGCGCGGCGGCTTCTTGCGGCGCGGCGCCGGGAACTGGTCGAGCTCGGGCTTCATCTGCGAGTCGGGGTAGCCCTTGCGCAGCTCGCGCAGCTCGGGCAGCCGCTCGAGCACGTCGCGGTGCATCCGGTGCGGACCGTCGAGGATGTCCTGGACGGCCATCAGGCCCATCTCCGCCGGCGCGTACTGCATCATCATCAGGTGCCGGATCTCGGTCTCGAAGCTCTTCCGGATCAGCGCGCCGCTGCGCTCGTACGGCGTGTGCAGCAGACAGGCGATCAGCCGGTTGCGCCTGTGAAAGTAGGCCTGCCAGTCGATCGTGTCGTCCTTCTCGTGCCACGGCACGTGCCACACGGCGACACCCGGCAGCGTCGCGGTGGGGTAGCCCGCCTCCTGCGCGCGCAGGCCGAAGTCGGCATCGTCCCATTTGATGAACATCGGCAACGACAGCCCGATCTCACGGATGATCTCGGTGGGGATCAGGCACTCCCACCAGCCGTTGTAGTCGACGTCGACGCGGCGGTGCAGCCACTTGGTTCCCTGCAGGGACTGCCGCGCGAAGTTGTGCCCGTGCCTGGTGCCCGGCGCCGGTCCCCAGAACCACGTCCACCGCTCGACGGTCTCGCCGTACGCATGCAGCACCGAGCGGTCGTACAGGCTGAACATGTGACCGCCGACAATGGTCGGCTTCTTGGCCAGGTCGGCGAACGCGACGGCACGCAGGATGCCGTCTGGCTCGGACACCACGTCGTCGTCGAGCAGCAGGCAGTAGTCGCTGAGGCCGCGCTCGACGGTCTCCATCATCGCCCGCGAGAAGCCGCCGGAACCGCCGAGGTTGCCCTGCTCGATGACCCGCAGCTTGTCGCCGAGAACGGCCTTGGCGTCGGCGTACTGCGGGTGGTCGACCACCTTCTGGGTGCCCTGGTCGATTACGAAGATCTCGTCGACCAGCTCGAGCACCTCGGGCGTCTTACCCAGCGCGACCAGCTGGTCGGTGCAGAAGTCGGCGCGGTTGAACGTCGTGATGCCGATCGAGACGTGGCCCGGCGTCGTGCGGTCGGTGTCGACCAGCCACTGTCCGTCCTCGACCGTCAGCCCGCCCTCGCCGGCCTCGACGTCGAACCAGTACCAGCCGCCGTCGATGAACGGCTTCAGGCTGAGGGTGAACTCCAGCGTGGTGGCCTTGTCGTTGTCGATCGGCACCGACTCCTCGCGCTGCACGTGGCCCTTGGAGGTGGAGCGGTAGACCAGCAGCGTGCCCTCGCCCTTCACCCGAACCCGCAGGACGATCTCGTCGACCTCGGTCCAGCGCCGCCAGTAGCTCGCGGGGAACGAGTTGAAGTACGTGCCGAACGTCACCCGCTCGTGCGGCTGCACATTGGCGTGCCCCTCACCGCTGACCGTCACCGACCCGCTGGTGCTCTCCACCCCCGCGCCGCTGGGATTCTGGCTGTAGTCGTCGGCGTCTCGTGCCGCCTTGCTGGTGGGTTCGGTCCAGCCCTCGCCCTCGCCCGACTGAACTGCGCTCGCCTCACCGCCCGTCACGGCCGACATGCCGCCGATGTAGAGCGGACGAATGTCCAGCTCCTGGTCGGGGCGGATGATCGTTCGCTGTACGGTGCGCACTCGCTCCCCTTAGGTGTCCTGCCATGGGTGACGCCAGCGCCCAGCACGCACCCGGGCGGACCGGCAGACTCGGACGCTATCAGACCCTTGACAAGCGGCCGGTCGTGACGATGGTTGTATGGCCGCCATGGCACAGACCGCGCCGTCCGCCCCTGGCCCAGGTAGGGCCCCGACGAAGGTGTTCGTGCACATCGGCGCTCCGAAGACCGGCACGACATTCGTCCAGAACGTGCTGTGGCTCAACCGCGAGGCGCTCGCGGCCGACGGCGTCCTCTACCCGTACGAGTCGCGGCACGAGCACTTCCGGGCCATGCTCGACGCACGTGAGCTCGCCTGGGGCGCGAAGCCGCGGAGCTTCTCGCGCGGCGCGTGGGACGCGGTGGCCAGGCGCTCCGCCACGTGGGGCGGGCACACCGTGGTTCTCGGCAACGAGATCCTCGGCGGCGCCAACGAGCCGCAGATCAAGCGCATCGTCGACTCCTTCGAGTCCGCCGAGGTCCACGTGGTCTTCACCGCGCGCGACCTCGCCCGGCAGCTGGTCTCCGACTGGCAGGAGCACATCAAGCACCGGCACACGATCACGCTGGAGGACTTCGTCGACGAGCTGATCGAGCGCGGGTTTGCCGCGCAGCGGCCGTTCGGCGAGATGTTCTGGGGCCTGCACGACGCCGACCACGTGCTCAGGCGGTGGTCGAAGATCGTGCCCGCCGAACGCATCCACCTGGTGACGCTGCCCCACCCCGGCGCCGCCGGCAACCCACTCTGGGAACGGTTCTGCGCGGTGACCGGGCTCGACCCGGACCGCTACTCCCTCGACGTCCGGCGCTCCAACCCCTCACTCGGCCGGGCCGAGGCAGAGGTGCTCCGGCGGCTCAACCGCCGGATCATGAAGCTCGAGCCGCCGCACTACGACGCGCTCGTCCGGATGCGCCTGACCGGCTCGACGCTGAAGGGCAAGGGCGGCCGCCTGGTGCTGCCGGAGGGGCGCATTCCGTGGGTCGCCGACCGGTCCCGCACGTTGGTCGATGCGCTGGCAGGCAGCGGGTACGACGTGGTGGGCGACCTCGACGAGCTGATGCCGCGGGCCGAGGACCACAAGGGGTACGTGCCGACGAAGAAGATCCGTGCGCGCACGATGCTGTCGATCTCGATCCGGATGAACGCCGCGTTGCTGCGGATCGCGGCCAACGAGCGCGACCGCACCCGCGTTCTGCGCGAGCAGCTCGGCGACCTCCCACCTCAGCCGGAGGATGTCACCGACGAGCACCCGGAGCCGGTACACGGCCATCACGTGCGGCTGCGCGACCTCAGCCGCGAGGCGGCTCAGGAGGTGGGCCGGCGGTTCCGGCGCTCGGGCCGCGGCCGCTGAGCAAACCGCTGGGCAAACCGCTGGGGCAAACCGCTGGCAGGCAGAGGTCGGCGCGAGTGCGGTCAGCGGGTGAGGCGGTTGCGCACCCGCCGCAGCAGTCGCCCCAGCCTGGTGTTCGGCCCGGGCGCCGTCTGGCCGCCGGGGAGCCGGCGCGGCCGGCGCTGCGGCGGGTCGGCGATCAGGTCGCCGACGCACTCGGCCGCGATGCTCAGCAGCTCGTCGGCCGGCACGTCGCCGGGCATCACCACCGGCCGCTCGTCGAAAACCGGGCGCAGCTCGTCGAGGTCACCGACCACGTCGTAGCCGCCCTTGCGCAGTCCCGAGATGAGCTGCTCGGCACGGTCCTCCACCCAACCGCGGCGCTCGACCGGCACCGTCAGCCGGGCCGACCCGTCACGGGCCGCCAGCCGCGCCGCCAGGCCGACCTTGACCTGCTTCTCGTAGGTCGGCCAGTCCAGCCGCTCGCGCAGGGCAGGGTTCATCCGCCGCAGCAGCTCGGCCTCGGCCACGCCGAGCGAGACGTTGCTGACCGGCACGTCGGTCTCGACCATCGTCGGGTCGACGCCGATCACCGACGCGAACCGCTCCCACAGCAGGCCCGACACACTGCCCGGCTGGGGCACCGTCACCACGTGCACCCGCTCGGGCGGCACCGCGGCCGACCACCGCTCCAGCACGTCGAGGATGTCCTGCGCCTCCCAGAAGTGCCGGTACTGGTTGCTGGTGGGGCGCTCCGCGACGTCGGCCAGGAACTTCTCGTAGGTGTGCATGCCGCGGTTCTTGACCTGCTCCTGCCAGACCGCCGGGAGCTGGCGGCCGAGGTCGCGAACGGTGATGACCAGGTGCAGCTCGGCGGCGGCCCGGAACGACTCGGCGGCCCGGCGCACCTGGTCGACGTGCGTGCGGGTCAGGGTCTCGTGCGAGATCAGCGCACGGTCGTCCGCGCCCATGGCAGCCGCGGCGACGGTGTCCCAGGAGCCGGGGACGTAGGTGGAGTCCTCACCGGCGAACGGCTTCTCCCGCAGGTCGACCGAGGCGCGGAAGTGGTCTCCGGGCAGGTCGCCGGGGTAGCGCAGACCGCTGCGCTCGAGCAGTCCGCGGTTGTGCCACAGCAGCCCCTGCAGGTAGGTGGTGCCCGTCTTCGCGATGCCGATGTGCAGGAAGACCGTCGGCTGCCGGCCAGTCACTCTGCACCTCCTTCGCTGCCGGGGCTCCGGGTCGACACAGCCTAGCCGCGGGTGATCAGGAGCAGCGCAGGCCGTCGGGTGGGACCTTGCCCTCGGCGAAGAAGTCGTTGACCGCGTTGTCGACGCACTGGTTGCCGCGGCCGAACCCCGTGTGTCCCTCTCCGACCCTGGTGACGAGCACGCCCGACTTCAGCTCCTTGGCCAGCGCGACCGCAGAGGAGTACGGCGTCGCGGGGTCGTCGGTGGTGCCCACCACCACGATCGGCGGGGCACCGGGTGCGTCGATCTTGGGGATGGGCTCGGCGGTGCGCACCGGCCAGTGGGGGCAGCCGATCAGGAACCACGCGAACACGTCGCCGAAGGTCGGCGACGCCTTCTCGAACTTCGGGAGCAGCCGACGCACGTCCTGCACGCTGCGGCTGTTCGGCTCGTCGAGGCAGTTGACGGCGTAGAGGGCCTCCATCGAGTTGTCGACATATCCGTTCGGACCCCGGGAGGTGTACAGGTCGGACAACCGCACCAGCCCGGACCCGTCGTTCTTCTCGGCCTGCAGCAGGGCCGCGGACAGCGCCGGCCAGAGCTCGGGGACGTACAGCGGCAGCCACACGCCCAGCACGGCCTGCCCGTAGGTCAGCTGTCGTCCGCCGGTGGCCGGGATGGAGTGGTTGTCGATCCGGTCGAGCAGGGCGTTGAGGTTGGACTCGGCCACCGACGGGCTGTCACCGAGCGGGCAGGAGCCCTTGCGCACGCAGAACCGCAGGTAGGCGCGCAGCGAGCTCTGGAAGCCGGCGGCGGCGTCGAGGTTCTGCTGGACCAGGCTCTGCTGGGGGTCGATCGCGCCGTCGAGCACCATGGTGCCGACCCGGTGGGGGAACTGGTCGGCGTAGGTGGCGCCGAGCAGGGTGCCGTAGGAGGCGCCGTAGTAGTTGAGCTTCGCCGACCCCACCACCGCGCGGATGATGTCCATGTCGCGCGAGGCCTCCGGCGTGGACATGTGCGCGGCGAGCCGCCCCGAACGCCGCACGCAGCCGCGCCCGAACGCGGTGATCGCGTGCTTGGCCTCGGCGACCGCGGCCGGGTTGTCGGGGGTCGGGTCGAGCGCGACGAACGCGTCGAGCTCCTTGTCGGACAGGCAGTCGACGCCCTCGCTGGAGCCGACGCCGCGGGGGTCGAAGCCGACGATGTCGTAGCGGGCGAGCACGTCGGAGCGGAAGTGCGACACCGCGGTCGGTGCGTAGGTGATGCCGGACGCGCCCGGACCGCCCGGGTTGACCAGGATCGCGCCGGCGCGCCGGTCGGGGTCATCGGCCGGTCGCCGCGACACCGCGAGCGAGATCGTGCCGGCGCCGGGATGGCGGTAGTCGAGCGGAACCTCGACCTTGGTGCACTCGAACCCGCTGGTGCAGGGATGCCACGACACCTGCTGTGTGTAGAACCGCCGCAGCCCGGTCGTGGCGGCGCCGGTGTCGCCGGGCGCGCTCTTGCCCGCGCCGCCTGCGCGGTCTGGGGCGGGCGCGCGGCTCGGGGCCGGGCTGTGCGTCGGGGCGTCCTCGCCGCTCAGCGACGTGACCCCGCTGCATCCGGCCACGAGCAGCAGCACGCCGGCGCACAGGGCGGCGAGGGGCCGGTACGGCCAGCGGCGGGTCACATGCTCACCCTAGTTGCGGGCCAGAGCCCGCGGCGGACCGAGAGCGACGGCTGTGGACGACGGCGACCGGTCAGCCGCCACGTGCGAGCGCGATCATCAGCGCCTCCAGGGCAAGCAGCGGGGCGACGCTGCCCTCCAGCGCCTCTCGGCAGTCGAGGATCGCCTGGATGCGGCGGACCGTCGACTCCGGCGACCCCGCGCGGGCCACCGTCTCCACGTCGCGTCGGGACTCCTCGTTGACCAGGTCGACCCCGCCGCCGGTCTGCACCACCAGCACGTCGCGGTAGAACGACATCAGCTCGATCAGCGCACGGTCGAGCGCGTCGCGCTGCAGCCGCTTGGCCCGCGCCTTCTGCTGGTCCTCCAGCTCCTTCAGCGCGCCCTGCGCACCCCGCGGCTTGACACCCCGGGTGCCCATGCCCAGCGCCTGCTCGAGGTCGGTGCGCTCGGCGCCGTCGAGCCGGGCGGCGATCGGTGCGGCCTCCTCGTTGGCGGCGTCGACCAGGTTGGCCGCGGCGGTCATGCACGGACCCAGGCCGGTCAGCCGGGTGGGCAGCGCGAGCACCTCACGTCGCCGGTTGCGGGTGCCCTCGTCAGTGGCGAGGGCACGCGCCCGCCCGATGTGGCCCTGCGACGCCCGCGCCGCGAACGTGGCCACCTCGGCGGTGACGCCGTCACGCTGCCGCAGCACCTGCGCCACGGCGGCCGGCGGCGGGGTGCGCAGCACCAGCGGGCGGCAGCGCGAGCGGATGGTGGCCACGACGTCCTCGGCGGTCGGCGCGCACAGCAGCCACACCGTGCGGGCGGCCGGCTCCTCGACGCTCTTCAGCAGCGCGTCGGCGGCACGTTCGGTGAGCCGGTCGGCGTCCTCGACCACCACCACCTGCCACCGGTCGCCGGTGGGCGACATGGCGGCCCTGCGCACCAGCTCGCGGATCTCGTCGACGCCCAGCGACAGCCGTTCGGTGCTCACCAGCGTGACGTCGGGATGCGAGCCGGCCAGCGAGGTGCGGCAGGCCAGGCACTCGCCGCAGCCGGCGTTGGGGCACTGCAGCGCCGCCGCGAACGCACGGGCCGCGTTGGACCGCCCGGACCCGGGCGGACCGGTGAACAGCCAGGCGTGCGTCATGCCGCTCGTACGGCCACCGCGCAGTGCGGTGTTCGCGGCGTCGACCGCCGAGCGCAGCACCCGCACGGTGGGCTCCTGCCCGACGAGGTCTGCCCAGACGCCCTCGGCGACCGTCCCCGCGGTCACTGCTTCGCGGCCTCGGGGTCGGGTGCAGGGGCGGGCTGTCGCGGCTGCCGCCGCGCACGGAACAGCAACGGCTGCACGCGCGCCCGCACCTCCGCGGCGATGTGCTCGGGGTCGAGGGAGGCGTTGACGACCGCGTAGTGCTCCGGGTCGCTCGCCGCCATCTGCAGGAACGACGTGCGGACGCGCTCATGGAAGTGCAGCGGCTCGGCCTCCAGCCGGTCGGTGCCCTCGAACCGGCCGAGCCCCAGCGCCGGCGGCAGGTCGAGCAGCACGGTCAGGTGCGGCCGCAGGTCGGCGGTGGACCAGCGCGCGAGCCGCTCGACGTCCTCGCTGGGCAGCTGCCGCCCGGCGCCCTGGTAGGCCAGCGTGGAGTCGACGAACCGGTCGGTGACCACCACCGCGCCGCGACGCAGCGCAGGCACGATCTCGGTGTCGACGTGCTCGGCCTTGTCGGCGGCGTACAGCAAGGCCTCGGTGCGTGGACTCAGGGTGCCCGTGCTCGGGTCGAGCAGGATGTCGCGCAGCTTCGTACCCACCTCGGTGGCACCGGGCTCGCGGGTCTCCACCACCTCGTAGCCCTCGGCCTCCAGCCACGCGGCGAGCAGCCGGGCCTGGGTGGACTTGCCGACGCCCTCACCGCCCTCCAGCGCGACGAAGAGGCCCTGGTTGGCGTAGATGCCCGGCGAGCTGGTCAGCGCGCGGATCAGGTCGCGGTGCAGCGGCACGCCTTGCCGGTCGTCCATCTGCTTGTACGCCGAGATGCCGACGGCGGTGAGCACCACCGCGGCGAGCAGGAACGTGATGGACGCACCGGTGTAGTCGATGGTCAGGTCGGCGTTGACCCGCACCGAGTGGGTGCCGATCACACCGGCCAGCGCCGGAGCGGCGGCGAGCACCAGTGCCAGCACCAGCCGCACCATCGACTGCACGAACGCGAACGTGCGGCCCCGCACGTTGTCGGCGACCTCCAGGCCCAGCAGCGTGTAGCCGGTGATCCAGCCGATGCCGGCGCAGAAGCCGATCAGCACGGTCAGGATCGCGACCAGCACCAGGTCGGGGACCAGCGCCAGACCGACGAGCAGAAGCCCGGCCGCGGTCAGGGACAGGCCGAACAGCCGCCGCCGCGACAGTCCGCGCAGGATCCGCGGGCCGAGCCACATACCGAGCGCGAGGCCCAGGAACACCGCGCCGAACAGGATGCCGTAGGCCGGGTCGCCACCGCCGAGGTCGCCGACGAAGACCCGGGCGAGACCGATGACCACGCCGCCGGCGGCGAACGCGCCGACGATGCCGATGACCAGGCCGCGGATCGCCTTGGTGCCGCTGACGTAGGCCCAGCCCTCCACGATCGTGCGCCACAGGCTGGTGCGGTCGGCCTCGGCGACCGAGGACCCCCTGGGGATCTCGTGCAGGGTGTAGATGACGATCCCGGAGACCAGGTAGCTGAGCGCGTTGAAGTACAGCGCGGCGTCGACCGGGCTCGGGTCGATCGGGCCGAACAGCGTGCCCAGCACCTGGGTCCACGACGTCAGCAGCGTGAAGATACCGGCGGCCGGCAGCGCCGAGCCGTAGGTCGTGGCCAGCGACAGCTGGTTGGCGGTCTCCAGCCGGTCGCGGGGCACCAGGTTGGGCACCGTGGCGTCCTTGGTCGGCAGCCAGACCAGGCTGATCCCCTCGACCAGGACGGTCACGATGAACACCCAGGCCAGCGCCTGGCCGCGCTCGTCGCTGCCGAGGATCGTGGTCACGATCGGGATCGAGGCGAACAGCACGAACCGCAGCAGGTCGCCGATGATGAGGTTCCAGCGGCGGTCGAGCCGGTCGGCGATGTAGCCGCCCAGCGGTCCGATGAACACCGCGGGCAGGACGCGCATGAGGAGAACGCCGGCGATCGCGAAGTTCTTCTCGGCGTAGCCCTGGCCGGCGAGCTCGCCGGCGAACGACGTCAGCGCGAGCAGCCCGAGCCAGTCGCCGAGGCTGGACAGACCCAGCCCGATCCACAGCCGCCGGAAGGCGCGCACGCGAAGCACCGCGGCCAGCGAGTGGGCAGGCGCGCTGAGGTCTTCGCCGACGGACCGCTGCGACACGTCCTCAGCGTAGTGAACGCTGACCCCGCTGCCGGTAAGACCCGGCAGAAGGCCTC
>CBFGZI010000088.1:0-16377 GCA_965653225.1 uncultured Propionibacteriales bacterium
TGCGCGCCGGAGCCGGCGTCGGACCCGGCCTCGGCCGCGGACGTACGCCGGAACAGCTCGTCGGCGCCTGGGAGGCTTACTCGTCGGGACACCGGACCAGCACCTCCCTGGCCAGCTGCCGGTAGGACTCGGCACCGGGCGAGGAGGTCGCGTACGCCGTGATCGGCTCCCCCGCCACGGTCGAGTCGGAGAACTTCACGGTGCGCCGGATCACTGTGTGGAACACCGTCTCTCCCCACGCGTCGACCAGCCGCTGCATGACCTCGCGGCTGTGCAGCGTGCGGCTGTCGAACATCGTGCCGAGCAGTCCGTCGACCTTCAGGGTCGGGTTGAGCCGCTCGGTGACCTTGTCGATGGTGTGCTTGAGCAGCGCCACCCCGCGCAGCGCGAAGTACTCGCACTCCAGCGGCACGATGACGCCGTGCGAGGCGGTCAGCGCGTTGATCGTCAGCAGCCCGAGCGAGGGCTGGCAGTCGATCAGGATGACGTCGTAGTCCTTCATCACCGACGTCAGCACCCGCGCCAGTGTCTGCTCTCGCGCGACCTCGCCGACCAGCTGCACCTCGGCTGCCGACAGGTCGATGTTGGACGGCAGCAGGTCGAGGCCCTCGATGCCCGTCGGGTGGATCACGTCGCGCGCGTCGACGTCGTCGCCCATCAGCAGGTCGTAGATGGTCAGCTCGAGCTCGTGCGGGTTGAACCCCAGGCCGACCGAGAGCGACCCCTGCGGGTCGAAGTCGACCAGCAGGACCCGGCGGCCGTACTCGGCGAGCGCGGCACCGAGGTTGATCGTGGTGGTCGTCTTGCCGACGCCGCCCTTCTGGTTGCACATCGCGATGACCCGCGCCGGGCCGTGCTCGGTGCGTGCCGGCGGCTCCGGCAGGTGCGGCATCGGGCGGCCGGTGGGTCCGACGTCACCGCCGTCGTCGTCGCCGACCGTGTCGACCTCCGCCTGCTCGCCCGAGGTGGGCCACTCGGTGCCGTCGCGCCCCGACGGCGCCTCGGGTTCGGGCGGCGCGCCGGGCTGGGTGTGCAGCACCCTCATCTCCTGCTCCTGGTTCGGTCTTGGCACCACCGGCCGGGGTGGCATCGACGACGCCGCCGCGCCGCCTCCGGAGTAACCGCCTGCGGGAAATCCTGTCGAATCGTTCACGACCCGCCTTGCCTCTCCGCTGCCTGCTGGTTGACCTGTCTCACATGTGATGAGCCGTCGAACCTCGCGCGACTCTAGGCCCACCGCGGAAGCCCCATCAAGGCGGCCCCTGCGGTTGTGCACGCGGCCCCGCGTGGCGTGCACAACCCTGGCACGCGATGGGGAGAAACCTGTGGAGGAACCGCGGTGCGTCGGGTGATTTGTCGACTAATTTCGAGGAGGTCGGCGACCCACCAGACCCGGCTACATGGCGGGTGGTCACTGCCCACGGGTCGTACGCCTCGGGAGGCGTCCACCAGACCCGGTTACGTGGCTTGTGGGCCGGCCGGCGCTAGCCGAGGGCACGCGGATGAGCGGCGGCGTACACCTCGCGCAGCCGGTCCACGGTGACCAGCGTGTAGACCTGCGTGGTCGTCACCGAGGCGTGGCCGAGCAGCTCCTGCACGACGCGTACGTCGGCGCCGCCGTCGAGCAGGTGGGTGGCGAACGAGTGCCGCAGGGTATGGGGCGACACGTCGGCGCGCACGCCGGCGCGTGCCGCCGCGGCGCGCAGCACCGCCCACGCGCTCTGCCGCGACAGCCGGCCGCCGCGGGCGTTGAGGCACAGCGCGGCGGTCCCCCGCCCCACGCCGGACAGCTGCGGGCGGGCCCGCACCAGGTACGCCGACACCGCCGAGCAGGCGTACGACCCGACCGGAACGGCGCGCTCCTTGCGGCCCTTGCCGAGCAGCCGGACGGCGCCGGACTCGAGGTCGACGTCGTCGACGTCCAGCCCGACGGCCTCGGAGATCCGGGCCCCCGTGCCGTACAGCATCTCCAGCAGGGCACGGTCGCGCAGCGCGAGCGCGGTGCCCGCCGACCCGGCGGCGTCCAGCAGCCGCTCCACCTCGTCCAGCGGCAGCGCCTTGGGCAGCCGCTTGGCCGGAGACGGCGGCTTCACCGCGGCGGCCGAGTCGGTGCCGACGACGCCCTCTCGCAGCATGAAGCGGTGGAACCCCCGGACCGCGACCACCGCACGCGCGGCGCTGCCGGACCCCAGCGGCGGGTGCTCCTCGTCGCCCTCACGCAGACGCATCAGGAACTCGGTCACGTGCGACTCGGTCACGTCGCCAGGAAGGGTGACGCCGAGCCCGTCGAGGAAGTCGACGTAGCGGCGCAGATCTCGTCGGTACGACGAGACGGTGTTCTGCGCGAGCCCGCGCTCGACCGTCAGGTGGTCGAGGTAGGTCTGCGCCGCGCGTGGCAGCGATTCGCTGCCGCTCAGCCGAGCACCTCACTCAGGTCGGTGTGCGGCAGGCCGTGTGCAGACGCCACCGGCTCGTTGGTGAGCTGCCCGCCGTGGGTGTTCAGCCCGAGCGCGAGCGTGTGGTCCTCGCGCATCGCCTGCTGCCAGCCCTTGGCGGCCAGCGCCACCGTGTAGGGAAGCGTGACGTTGGTCAGCGCGTACGTTGACGTGTGCGGCACGGCACCGGGCATGTTGGCCACGCAGTAGAACACCGAGTCGTGCACCCGGTAGGTCGGCTCGGCGTGCGTGGTCGGCCGGGAGTCCTCGAAGCATCCGCCCTGGTCGATGGAGATGTCGACCAGCACCGAGCCGCTCTTCATCCGCGACACCATGTCGTTGGAGATCAGCGTCGGGGCCTTGGCGCCGGGTACCAGCACCGCACCGATCACCATGTCGGCGTCGGACACGGCCAGCTCCACCTCGAGCCGGTTGGACGCCACCGTCTGCAGGTGGCCCTGGTAGATGCGGTCGGCATCGCGCAGCCGGTCGATGTTCTTGTCCAGCAGCAGCACCTCGGCCTGCATGCCCAGGGCGATCGCGGCGGCGTTCATGCCGCTCACGCCGGCGCCGAGCACCACGACCTTGGCGGCGTAGACACCGGACACGCCGCCCATCAGCACCCCGCGCCCGCCGCCGGAGCGCATCAGGTGGTAGGCGCCTACCTGCGGTGCGAGCCGGCCCGCGACCTCGCTCATCGGCGCCAGCAGCGGCAGCCGGCCGTCCGGGGTCTGCACGGTCTCGTAGGCGATGCCGGTGACCTTGTGGTCGATCAGGGCGTCGGTGCACTCGCGCGACGCCGCGAGGTGCAGGTAGGTGAACAGCACCTGGCCGTCGCGCATGCGGTCGTACTCGGAGGCGATCGGCTCCTTGACCTTGAGGATCAGCTCGCCGGTCTGCCAGACGGCGTCGGCGTCGGGCAGGATCTGGGCTCCCGCGTCGACGAACTGGTCGTCGGTGATCGAGGAGCCGACACCGGCGCTCGCCTCCACGTAGACCTCGTGGCCGTGTGCCGTGAGCTCGTTGACCCCCGCCGGGGTGATGGCGACCCGGTACTCGTGGTTCTTGACTTCCTTCGGTACGCCGACCCTCATCCGGCCCTCACCCTTCCCGTTGACCTACGCGTCATTGCGTGACCGCGCCCGAGTGTAGACGTCGGCTCCGAGACGATTGTCACACCGTGGCGCTGATGTTCTGATCCTGCTCGCTGCTGCGCCGCAGCCCGGCCGAGTCGACCGGCAGCCGCAGCTCGCGCTGGCGCTCGAGGGCGGCCGCGACCAGGCCCGCGCACAGCGGATGCGGCCGGGTCGGACGCGAACGAAGCTCGGGGTGCGCCTGGGTGCCGACGTAGAACGGGTGCGTCTGCGGCGACAGCTCGACGTACTCCACCAGGAGCGAGTCGGGCGAGGTGCCGGAGAACACCAGCCCGTGCCTCTCCAGCTCGTCGCGGTAGCCGTTGTTGACCTCGTAGCGGTGCCGGTGCCGCTCCTCCGCGTGGGTCGCGTCGTACAGCCCCGCGACCACGCTGCCCTCGGCGAGCTGGGCGGGGTACAGGCCCAGCCGCATGGTGCCGCCGAGGTCGCCGTCGCCGGAGACGATCTCCTTCTGCTCGGCCATGGTGGCGATCACCGGGTCGGAGGTGCCGGGGTCGAACTCGGTCGACGAGGCGTCCGGCAGCCCGGCGACGTTGCGGGCGTACTCGATCACCATGCACTGCATGCCCAGGCACAGTCCCAGCGCGGGGATCTGCCGCTCCCGGGCGTAGGTCAGCGCGCCGACCTTGCCCTCGATGCCGCGGATGCCGAAGCCGCCGGGGACGCAGATCGCGTCGACGTCGGACAGGTGCCGGGCGGCGCCCTCGGGCGTCTTGCACTCGTCGGAGGCGACCCAGCGCAGGTCCACCCGGGCGTCGTTGTGGAACCCGCCGGCGCGCAGCGCCTCCGCGACCGAGAGGTAGGCGTCGGGCAGGTCGACGTACTTGCCCACCAGCGCCACCGTGACCTCCTCGGCCGGCTCGTGCACCCGGCGCAGCAGGTCGTCCCAGCGGTGCCAGTCGACGTCGCGGAACGGCATGGACAGGCGGCGCACGACGTAGGCGTCGAGCCCCTCCGAGTGCAGCACCTTGGGGATGTCGTAGATGGACGGGGCGTCCACGGCGGCGACGACCGCCTCCTCGTCGACGTCGCACATCAGCGAGATCTTGCGCTTCACGCCCTCCGGGATGGGGCGGTCGGACCGGCACACCACCGCGTCGGGCTGGATACCGATGGAGCGCAGCGCCGCGACGGAGTGCTGCGTGGGCTTGGTCTTCAGCTCGCCGGAGGGTCCGATATAGGGGACCAGCGAGACGTGCAGGAAGAAGCAGTTGTCGCGGCCGACGTCGTGGCGGACCTGCCGGGCGGCCTCCAGGAACGGCAGCGACTCGATGTCGCCGACCGTGCCGCCGATCTCGGTGATCACGATGTCGACGTCGTCGCGGGCCATCGCCCGGATGCGTTCCTTGATCTCGTTGGTGATGTGCGGGATCACCTGCACGGTGTCGCCGAGGTAGTCGCCGCGGCGCTCCTTGGCGATCACCTCGGAGTAGACCTGGCCGGTGGTCACGTTGGCGCTGCTGGACAGGTCGACGTCGAGGAAGCGCTCGTAGTGGCCGATGTCGAGGTCGGTCTCGGCACCGTCGTTGGTGACGAACACCTCGCCGTGCTGGAAGGGGTTCATCGTGCCCGGGTCGACGTTGAGGTAGGGGTCGAGCTTCTGCATCGTGACCCGCAGCCCGCGTGCCTTCAGCAGGCTGCCGAGGCTCGACGCTGTCAGCCCCTTGCCGAGTGAGGACGCCACCCCGCCGGTGACGAACAGATGCCTGGTCTGGGCCCGGGCCTGTGATGAGCCTGCCAACTCGTCTCCCGTGGTAGAGGGGCGGCGGGCCAGGCCGAGCGGCCCACCTGTCCACGGGATTTCAGCCTATCAACCCCGCGGTAGTGGTCGACCCGGCGCGCCGCTCGATTATCTCCGGCTCGTCGGAATCGACGCCGCGGGAACCCGGGTGGGGCTCACGGGGAGGGGCTACGGGGTGAGCTCGCCCTCGGGCAGCAGCGCGTCTGCCCCGGCGGCCACGCCGTAGTGCCCGACCTGTCCCCCGATCTGCTCGGCCAGCGCGAGCACGGTCACCAGCTGCCCGGCCCGCACGCCGACCGAGTCGACGGTGGACACGTCCTCGGCCGTGGACGCCGAGGTGCGTACGTAGGCGAGGAGCTGGCTCGGTGCGGCCGAGGACGGCGGCCCCGCCACGACCACGCCGTCGCTGGCCCCGTCGACCGCGGCCAGCAGCTCGGTGAGGATCAGCCCGCGGCCACCGCTGGCGGCCTGCTGGTGAGTCGCCTGCGGCAGCAGCACCACCACGCTGCCCGCACGCTGGTCGGGCTCGGGCCCGCTCAGCAGCTTCGCGGTGGTCAGCGTGTTGAACACGCTGCGGGCCGGGTCGTCCATCGGCTCGCCGTCCTCGGACGTCGTGACCAGCGCGCGCGAGAGCACCATGCCCGTGCGCGTGTAGACCGAGGCGTCGTCGGGGACCTTGATGTCGTGGGTGTCCTCGAGCAGCCGCTTGGACAGCTCCTCGACCAGGGGCCGCGCGGTCGGGTCGACCAGCTGGTGGCCCACCTGCAGCGTGGTGGTCACGGTGCCCCCGGCCTCCTCGATGTCGCCGGCGACGGCCTGCGTGAGCCCGGGCTGGACGCCGGGGAGCGCCAGCACGACCGTGCTGCTCCCGGCGAGCTGGTCGTCGAGCACGTCTGAGGAGAGGGCCTGGGCGAAGCCGCTGTCGAACTTCTCGGCGGCCTGCAGGGCGCGGTTCTCCCGTAGCAGCGCGACCTGGTCGGCGCCGTTGTCGGAGACCGCCTCGACCTGGCTGCGCAGGGTGCCCTGCACGGGCCCTTGCAGCGGCCCGCCGCCGAGCGCGATGCCCAGCGCCACGCTGAACAGCACCACCGACAAGGTCAGGATGGTGTAGCGCAGCCGCGTCACCCGAACCACCCCTGCGTCCACGTCCGCAGCAGGTCCCAGAGGTCGCCGACGCCGGCGCCGATCGCGTCCCACCACTGCGCGCCGGTGGGCGTCGCCGCCAGGGCGACCAGCACGGCCAGCACGCCGAACAGCGCCAGCATCACCAGCTGCCAGGTGCGCACCGGCGAGCCGTACAGCCGCTGCACGGCGCGGGCGTCGACCAGCGTGGAGCTGACCCGCACCCGGGTCAGGAAGCTGCTGGCCATGGCCGAGCGGCCGCGTTCGAGGTAGTCCTCGAGGTTGGTGTGGCTGCCGACGGTCACCAGCAGCCGGGCGCCGCCGCGGTCGGCCAGCAGCAGCGCCGCGTCCTCGCTGCCGGCGGAGGTACGCAGCACCTGGGGGCTTACGCCGAGCCGCTCGAGCCGGTCGAGGTCGACCGTGGCGCCGTCGCGCTGGGCGCGTACGACGACCTCGGCGCCGCAGCGCAGCGCCCTGTCGCTGATGACCTCGGTGTCGCCGACGATCACGTGCGGGCGGTGGCCGGCGGCCAGGAGCGCGTCGGCCC
The DNA here is from genome assembly GCA_965653225.1 of uncultured Propionibacteriales bacterium. Classification (GTDB taxonomy): domain Bacteria; phylum Actinomycetota; class Actinomycetes; order Propionibacteriales; family Nocardioidaceae; genus JALZDI01. The sequence goes on from CBFGZI010000088.1 coordinate 7,000, forward strand.
CGTCGTCGACGGCGACCAGCACGGGCCGCGTCTCCTTGAGGAACCTCCGCAGCCGGCGCAGGTCCTCCTCGTGGTCGAAGCTCTTGGACACCACGACGACCGGGCGCCGGTCGAACTTCGTGCGCAGCTCGGGGAGCCCGGCACCGTCGAGCAGCAGCTCGCCCTCGCGGCGGAGGAACTCCATCGCGTTGGCGTTGAACGTCTCCAGCTGCGAGGCCATGCCGGCGCGGGCGGCCTCGAACGCCGCCACGACCTGGGCCTGGTCGAGCACCGTGCCGGCGCCGACCTGGTGCTGGCCGTGGTAGATGACGCCCTCGGCGATCCACACCTGGTCGCCGTCGTGCAGCTTGGAGAACATCGGCCCCTGCACGTCGTCGATGAGCGGGATTCCGGCGTCGACGATCACCCGGGGGCCGCGGTTGGGGTAGCGGCCGGACGTGGAGGGGGCGGTGTTGACGACCGCGCTCACGCGGGCGTCGACCAGGGCCTGCGCGCTGGCCTGGTCGAGGTCGACGTGGTCGATGACCGCGATGTCGCCGGGACGCAGGCGCCGCACCAGCGACTTGGTACGCCTGCCGAGCCGGGCCCTGCCGGTGATGCCGGACGCGGCAGCGTGGCCGTTGCGCAAGGCTTCGGGGATCTTCATCGCGGGTCATAGTGACACGCAGCGGGCATCTCGCCGGGGAGGTCGCGCCGCGTGGCGCGGTTAAGGCTGCGTGACCTGCGCGGCAGGCGCGCTCGGGGCGTACGCCGCCACCGGGTCAGGTGGCCGCGCGCTCGCGCGCCGCCACGTCGAGCAGCTCCTCGGCGTGGGCCTGCGCCGACTCCGAGCCCTCCAGGCCCGCGAGCATGCGCGACAGCTCGCGCACCCGGTCGGCGCCCTCGACCGCGGTCAGGACGATGGAGTTCACGGTGCCGTCGTCGCTCTTGACGACGACGTAGGGGCGGGCGGCGAACGCCGCGACCTGCGGCAGGTGGGTCACGACCAGCACCTGCGCCTGGCGCGCCAGGCGTGCCAGCCGGCGGCCGATCTCGACCGCGGCCTTGCCGCCGACCCCGGCGTCGACCTCGTCGAAGACCAGCGTGGGCACCGGGTTGCGGCCGGCGAGCACCACCTCGAGGGCGAGCATCACCCGGGACAGCTCGCCGCCGGAGGCGCCCTTGTCGAGCGACCGCGGCTCGGAGGAGGCGTTGGCCGCCAGCTGCATCTCCACCTCGTCGGCGCCGTCCGGGCCGAACGCGAGGTGCCGGTCGCCGACCTCCAGCCCGTCGGGGTCGTCGCGCTGGGCAACGCGCACGGCGAACCGGGCATGCGGCATCGCCCGGGCCGACAGCTCCGCGGTGACGGCCGCCTGCAGTCGCTCGGCGGCCTGGCCGCGCTCGTCGGTGAGCCGCCCGGCCAGCATGGCCAGCTCCGCGCGCAGCGACTCGACCTCGCCGCGCAGCTCCTGGATGCGGTCGTCGGTGCCGTCGAGCTCCAGCAGCCGCTTGGCCGCCTGCTCGCCCCACTGCAGCACCTCGTCGACCGTGTCGCCGTACTTGCGCTGCAGCGCGGTCAGCGTGGCCCGCCGCTCCTGCACCCACGCCAGCCTCGCGGGGTCGGACTCGACCGAGGTGGCGTAGGAGGCGACGTCGGAGCCGAGGTCGCCGACCAGGTAGGTGGCCTCGGCCACGCGGTCGTGCAGCGCGGCCAGGTCGGGGTCGTGGTCGCGTACGCCCTCCAGCGCCCGCCGAGCACGGTCGAGCATGGCCACGGCGTCGGCGCCGATCGTGTCGTCGTCGCCGACGAGAGCCAGGCGCGCCTCGAGCGAGGCGGTACGCAGGGCGTCGGCGTGCGCCAGCCGCTCCTCCTCGGCGACCAGCTCGGCGTCCTCGCCCGGCTGCGGCTCCGCCTGCTCCAGCTCCTGCAGGCCCAGCCGCAGCAGGTCGGCCTCGCGGGCGCGCTCGCGCACGGTCGCGGAGACCTCGGCGAGCTCGCGCTCGGTCTCACGCAGCCGCCGGTACGCGGCCCGGTAGCGGTCGCGGACCTCCAGCAGGTCGTCGCCGGCGTAGCGGTCGAGCGACTCGCGCTGCCGCGCCGGCTGCAGCAGCCGGATCTGGTCGGACTGGCCGTGCACGGCGACCAGGGCGTCGGCCACGCCGCCGAGCCGTCCCATCGGCACCGAGGCTCCGCCGACCATCGCCCGGGAGCGTCCCTCGGCGGACACGGTGCGGGACAGGATCAGCGAGCCGTCGTCGACGTCGGCGCCGAGGTCGGCGAGCTGCTCCTGCAGCGGCGTGGAGTCCGCCAGGGCGACCCGGCCCTCGATGCGGGACCGGGCGGCGCCGCTGCGTACGAGCCCGGAGTCGGCCCGGCCGCCCAGCAGCAGGCCCAGCGCGGTGACGACCATGGTCTTGCCGGCACCGGTCTCGCCGGTCACCGCGGTGAACCCGGGCCCGAGGTCGAGCACCGCGTCGTCGATGACACCGACGGCGGACAGCCGCAGCTCCTCAAGCATCGTCGCCCTCCCCGCCGAACGGCCCACCGCCTCGGGCGCGCCGCCGGCGCTCGGCGCCGCCGCGCCAGCCGTGCACCGGCAGGTCGAACTTGGCCACCAGCCGGTCGGTGAACGGGGCCCGGTGCAGACGCGCGAGGCGCACCGGTGTGCTGTCGCGTCGCACCTCGATGCGGGCACCGGGCGGCAGGTCGACGGTGCGGCGGCCATCGCACCACAGCACGCCGACGCCCTCGGTGTCGGCGACCACCTCGACCGCGAGGTGGGAGTCGGGCGAGACGACCATCGGCCGGGAGAAGAGCGCGTGGGCGCTGATCGGGACCATCAGCATGGCGGCGACCTCCGGCCACACCACGGGTCCGCCGGCGCTGAACGCGTAGGCGGTGGAGCCGGTGGGCGTCGCGCACACCACCCCGTCGCACCCGAACCGAGACAGCGGGCGACCGTCGACCTCGACCACGAGCTCGAACATGCGCTGCCGGGCGGCCTTCTCCACACTCGCCTCGTTGAGCGCCCACTCGTGCGCGACCACCTCACCGTCCTTGCGGACCAGCACGTCGAGGGTCATCCGCTCCTCGACGTGGTAGGCCCGGTGCACCACGTGCTCGACGGTGACGTCGAGGTCGTCGACCTCGGCCTCGGCGAGGAACCCGATGTGGCCGAGGTTGACGCCGAGCAGCGGGGTGCCCGAGTGCCGGGTCAGCTCGGCGCTGCGCAGGATGGTGCCGTCTCCGCCGATCACCACGACCACCTCGCAGCCGTGCGCGGCGTCGATGCCTGCAGGGACCACCTGGCAGTGCTCGACCGGCTTGAGGTCTGCGGCCTCGGAGGCCAGCAGCCGCACGGTGATGCCCGCGTCGGACAGCCGCCGCACCGTCTCCTGGGCCACGTCGAGGGCACTGGGGCGACCGGTGTGCGCCACCACGAGCACGGTGCGGCCGGGGTAGCCGCCGCGCGGGCGGGTGGCGTCGCTGGTCACCAGGACACCCTCTCACCGTTCGGCTCACCCGCGGCTGCACGGTCGATCGCCTCCGCGGAGAGCGTGCCGGGGCCGGGACGCAGCCACAGGAAGTACTCGACGTTGCCGGACGGTCCCGGCAGCGGGCTGCGCATCACCGCGTGCGCGCCCCAGCCCAGATGCCGCCCGGTGTCGGCGACACGACGCACCGCGTCGGCACGCAGCTCCGGCCGGCGAACGACGCCGCGGCTGCCCAGGCGCTCTCGCCCGACCTCGAACTGCGGCTTGACCATCAGCAGCAGGTCGGGCGGCGGCTCCGCGCCGGGGTCGACCAGGCCGGTCAGCACGGGCAGCACGAGCGTCAGCGAGATGAACGAGACGTCGGCGACGACCAGGTCCACGGGTCCGCCGATATCGCCGGCGGTGACGTCGCGGACGTTGTGGCCCTCCATGACCACCGTGCGCGGGTCGTCGCGCAGCCGTGGCACCAGCTGCCCGTGGCCGACGTCGAGGCAGACCACCTGGCGTGCGCCGGCGCGCAGCAGCACGTCGGTGAACCCGCCGGTGGACGCGCCCACGTCGAGGCAGCGCCGTCCGCGGACGGGCGGACCCTGCGGACCGAGCTCGCTCAGGGCGCCGGCGAGCTTGTACGCCGCGCGGGAGGCGTATCCGGGGTCGTCGGGGTCGGCCTCGACCACAAGGCCGGTGCTCGGCGCGGTCCGGTACGCCGGCTTGCCGACGACGCGGCCGTCGGCCCGCACCCGGCCGGCGGCGACGAGGGCGGCGGCGTGCTCGCGGGAGCGGGCCAGGCCACGACGGACCAGCTCGGCGTCGACGCGTGGTTGCGTGGCCACGGTGGTCTGGGCGGCCGCGGCTCAGCCGCGCGGTTCCTCGGCGGGCTCGACGGCGGCCTCCTCGAGCGCGTCGCGGAGCCGCTGGTGGATGACGTCGAACACCTCGGCGTGCTCGCCACCGGGCCGTCCGGCCAGGTCGTGCAGCCGCGCGACCGCGTCGTCGACGCGCGGGTCGCCGAACCCCTCGTCGTCCGGTGACGCGGCACCGTCGGACGAAGCAGCCACGGCCGGGGCAGCCCTTGTCCCGGCAGCGTCGATCTGGGCAGTCACGGCCCGGTCCTGGGTGTCGGGCGCGTCGGTCGCCCCCGCGTCGGGCTCGACGGCATCGGTCCCAGTGGCACCGGACTCGGAGTCATCGGGCTCGGCGGCGTCAGGCCGGGGGGCATCGGGCCCAACGGCGGAGGGGGCAGTGGGGGCGCCGGTGTCGTCCGCGGGGACCTCGCGCGTCGGGGGCTCCGGTGCGGCGGCCCCCTGCGGAGGCGTCGCCTCGGCAGGTGCCTCTGCGTGGGCTTCCTCGTGGGGGCCGTCCTGGGGGGCGGCAGGCGCGACCGGGCGCTCGTCGTACGGCTGCGTCATCTCAACCACGGTAGCGGCTGTTCGGGGGTGGCGGCGTCGCGCCAGGCCGTGTTCACCAGCTCGTCGGGCCACGGTTCCGAATCGCCGCCGGTGCCGCCCTCAGTGCCCTCGGCGGAGCCGGCCCGGTCCGCGTGCGCCCAGCACAGCGACACCAGTGCCCGGAGGGCGTCGACGGGTGAGCCGGTACCGCGGAGCTCGGGGCGCGAGCGCGTCGGCGAGTCGTCATCGGCGACCGGGCGCGCCACCCAGCCGCCGCACCGCCACTCCTCCCCCGCGCTCTCCGGCTGCGGGTGGGACTCCTGCAGCCCGCCAAGGTCGGCCGCGACGTAGGTCGGTCGCAGATGCGGCGCGGCCGCGGCCAGCCTGACCACGTCGGTGACGCCGGTCATCACCAGCATCGAGTCGGCGCCGAACCGCCCCGCGCCCTCGATGTCGGTGTCGAGCCGGTCGCCGACGACCAGCGGGCGGCTGCCGCCGACCCGCAGCATGGTCTCCTCGTACAGCGGCGTCTGCGGCTTGCCGGCCACCTCTGGCCGCTTCCCGGTGGCGAGCGCCACCACCTCGACCAGGGCGCCGTTGCCGGGGGCCGGGCCGCGCGGGGTGGGCACGGTGAGGTCGGGGTTGGACGCGATCCAGGGCAGTCCGGCGTGCACCGCGGCGGACGCCTCCGCCAGCAACCGCCATCCCACCTCCGGGCCGAAACCCTGCACCACCGCGGCAGTGTCGTCGTCGAACCGGTGCACCCCCACCAGCCCGTGCTCGTCGAGCGCGGCCTCCAGCCCGTCGCCGCCGACGACCAGCACCCGTGCGCCGGCAGGTACGCGACCGGCCACCAGCCGGGCCGCCGCCTGCGCCGAGCTCACGACGTCGTCGTCGGCGCAGTCCACGCCCATCCGGCGAAGCCGCTCGGCCACCCGGTGCGGCGGCCGCGACGCGTTGTTGGTTACGAAGGCCGCGGTCATCCCGGCCGCGACGGCGTCCGCGATGTGCCCAGGCGCGCCGGTGATCGGCTCGCCGGCGATGTAGACGACGCCGTCGAGGTCGAACATGGCGGTGTCATAGACCTCGCTCAGCCGCCGCGTGCACGCGCGCAGGCCCCGCTGCGGCACCGTCGCCGTGGTCCCCACTGCGCCCTCCTCCAACGTTGCTGCGAAGCCGTCGCGGCTAGGATGCCGCGGATGCCACCCGAAGCCCGCGATCCCGGCGCCGGCCTGGTGATGCGCCCGTTCCGGGCCACACGTTACGGGCCTCCCGTGGGAGACGACCTCGGCACGGTCACCTCTCCGCCCTACGACGTCATCGACGAGGAGACGGTCGACCGGCTGCACGCGTCGCACCCGTACAACGTGGTCCGGCTGATCCTGCCGCGCAGGTTCGCCCAGACCGACAGCTACGATGAGGTCGACGCCCGGCTGCGCGAGTGGCAGCGCAGCCAGGTGCTGGTCGAGGACGCCGACCCTGCGCTGAACGTCTACGAGTACACGGCGGGCGCACACACCGTGCGCGGACTCGTCGGCGCGCTCGGGCTGCGCGACCCCGCGCGCCGGGTCGTCCTGCCGCACGAGGGTGTGATGCCCGGCCCGGTGAACGACCGCGCCGAGCTGATCGCGCGCACCCGGAGCAACCTCGAGCCGATCCTGCTGGTCTACGACGGTGGCGGCGCAGCCAGCGACCTGGTCGACGGCGTCACCGACGAGCAGCGCATCATCGACACCGTCGCGCCGGACGGCTCCAGCCACACGGTCTGGCGCATCTCCGATGCCGAGACCCTGGCCGCCGTCGCGCGGGACCTCGCCCCGCAGCGGGCCCTGATCGCAGACGGCCACCACCGCTACGCCGCCTACCGCCAGGTCCAGTCGGCGGGATCCGAAGCCCAACCCGACCTCGCGTCTGACCCCGGCTCTCACACCGGGTCTGACCCCGAGCTCGACTACGGCCTGGCGCTGCTGGTGGACCAGCAGCGTTACCCGCTCCAGCTCGGCCCGATCCACCGGCTGGTCCGCAGCCTCTCGCTGGACGAGCTTCGGGGTCGGGCGCTCGAGGGCACCACGGTCAAGGACTTCGGCGGGGACCCCGCCGCCGCGGCCGAGGCGGCAGCCGACGCGGCTGCTTCGCGGGCGGCGTTCGTGGCCTCCGACGGACAGCGCTGGGCGGTCGTGGTCGCCGACAGGGCTCCCGCCGAGATCGACACACACGTGCTGCACGAGCGGCTGCTGCCCGCCTGGGACGTCGACGAGGCGGGGGTGGACTACGTCCACGACGCCGAGCACGCCGTCGCCGAGGCCCGGGCGCACCGCGGGGTGGCGCTGCTCGTGCGCCCGCCGTCGGTGGCGGCGGTGGTCGCGGCCGCGGAGCAGGGCCGCACGCTGCCCCGCAAGTCGACGTCGTTCGGGCCCAAGCCGCGCATGGGCCTGCTGATGCGCGCCTTCTAGGCCTGCTTGGCACGGCGGGCCTTCGTCACCTCGACCTCGACGCGGCTCACGGCGCCGCCCGCGGACCGGCGGAACCTCCGCCGCAGATGACCCTCGACGCTGACGACGTCGCCGGCGCTCCACGACCGCACGGTGCGCTGGACGCGTGCGGTCCAGGCCGCGCAGTCGATGGTGTCGACCTGTCGTCGCTGCCCCTCGACGCTGTCGGAGCGGTCGACGACCACCCGGAAGATCAGCAGCAGGTCGCCGCTGGGCAGGTCTCGCGCCTCGGGGTCGGCCGCGAGCCGGCCGAGCAGGCTGACGCTGTTGACATGGGTGGGGCCGGCTGCGGCCTCGGACTTGGCTGTGTGGCTTGTGCGGGTCGGCATGAGCACCTCCGCGCCCCAGCCTCGCGGACCGCGGGGCGCCGCCGGAGCCGCTCGCGGACCGCTGTGGATGGCCGGCCGCGCCGGGCAACCTGTGCGCCGAAACCGGCTCGCGCCCTCAGCCGTCGCCGCGTTCGACGGTGTCGGTCCCCTCCGTGTTCTCGAGCTCGGCGAGCCGCTCGCGCGCGTCGGTGAGCTCCTCGGAGTCGACGGCCACGACCCGGTGGAACCACTCGACGGCATCCGGCTGCCGACCTGCCTCGAGGAGAGCATCGGCGTAGGCGTAGCGCAGCCGCGCGGCCCAGGGGGCGTGGCTACGGCTGTGCAGCTCCTTGACCTCGAGCAGTCGTACGGCCACCTCCGGCTGACCGAGGTCTCGGCGTGCGCCGGCCACCACGATCATCATCTCGACCCGGCCGGCGGGGTCGAGCTCGTCGACGGCGGGGTCCCTGGCCAGCGCCAGCGCTCGCTCGGGGCGACCCATCGCACGCTCGCTGTCGGCGATCAGCGGCAGGTAGTCGGCGGCGCCGTTCATCCGGCGTGCGGCCCGGAGCTCCGTCAGCGCCTCGGCATAGTGCCCTGCCAGGTACGCGGCCTCGCCGCAGGCCTCGCGCACCACGGCCAGACGGGTCGCCCGGGCGCGCGCGGCCAGCGTGTGCTGGTAGGCGGTCTCGGGGTCGGTGTCCAGCAGCCGCCCGGCGGCGACCAGGTGGCGCGCCACCCGGGTGGCCAGGCGCTCCGGCAGCGACCGCAGCTGCTGGCGTACGGAGGGGTCGAGCTCGCGTCCGGTGACGTCGTCAGGGAGCGGCGGACCGTCGTAGCGCTTCTGCTCCTCGGTGCGCGGCTGCTCCGCCGCCGGCCGGGGGCCGCCGCGCCGGTCCTGCCGGGGCGCCTGGCCGCGGCCGCTACGCCGGTCTGGTCTCCCCTCGCGCCGCGGTTGCGAGGGGCCGCCACCGCGACCACCACGGCCGCGGGCGTCGCCACCGCGACCGCTGGAGGACCCGCGACGCCGCTGGTCTGCCATCCCTGCTCCCTGACGTCCTCGTTCTCAATGGGCCTATAAAAGCGTCAAGGCCACCCGCGCGTAGGGATGGCCTTGACGAAAAGTATGGCCGGCGGCGTCCTACGCTCCCACGCAGTCTCCCGCGCAGTACCATCGGCGCTGAAGAGCTTAACTTCCGGGTTCGGAATGGAGCCGGGTGTTTCCCCTTCGCCATGGTCGCCGAAACTCTATGGAGATGTGGTGCGGTGCTGTCTGTCTTCCCGACCGCATCTCGGGAACCGCATAGTGGACGCGTAGCAACAAAAACCTTTGTGGTGTAAGACAAGCCCTCGGCCTATTAGTACCGGTCAGCTCCGAGCATCTCTGCCTTCCACTTCCGGCCTATGTACCCAGTGGTCTGCTGGGGGCCTTACCTGGTTAACCCAGTGGGAGACCTCATCTTGAAGCGTGCTTCCCGCTTAGATGCTTTCAGCGGTTATCACTTCCCGACGTAGCAAACCAGCCGTGCCCCTGGCGGGACAACTGGCACACCAGAGGTCAGTCCGTCCCGGTCCTCTCGTACTAGGGACAGCCCTTCTCAAGTCTCCTGCGCGCGCAGCGGATAGGGACCGAACTGTCTCACGACGTTCTAAACCCAGCTCGCGTACCGCTTTAATGGGCGAACTGCCCAACCCTAGGGACCGACTCCAGCCCCA
>CBFGZI010000089.1:0-16180 GCA_965653225.1 uncultured Propionibacteriales bacterium
ACCCGACCCAGGGTCGGGTCTGCCGCGCGACCGGTAACCGGGCATCCTGACCGAAACCACCCTCACCTCAACACCGAGGGCGAACGGGTCGCGACCCTGGGTGCTTGACAGGGCAAACTGTATACAGTTTTCTGTTTTCTATCCTGACAACAGGGGGGAACAGAGGAGCGCACCATGCCTCGCACCCGCGTCTGGTCGGCACTGGCCCTGACCCTGGCTCTCGGCCTCGCTGCCTGTTCGCAGCCGACCGGCACCACCAGCAGCAGCGGAGACACCGGCGGGGGTGGAGGTGGTGGCGGCAGCATCAAGGAGGGCGGCACGGCCCGCGTCGCGCTGGCCGAGGCGCCGGACGCGCTCGACCCGACGGTCGCTGCCACCTACGTGGGCCGCATCGTCTTCGCCAACATGTGCGAGAAGCTCTACGACGTCGGGCAGGGGCTCCAGCTCGTGCCACAGCTGGCCGCGGCCCTGCCGCAGATCACCAACGGCGGCAAGACCTACACCATCCCGCTGCGCCCGGGCGTGAAGTTCAACGACGGCACCCCGTTCGACGCGGATGCGGTGAAGACGACGCTGGAGCACTACATCACCGACCCGCTGTCCGCGCGCGCCTCCGAGCTGGCCGCGGTGAAGTCGATCGAGGTCGTGAACCCGACCACGGTCCGGCTGCAGCTGAGCCAGCCGTTCTCGCCGCTCACCTCGATCCTGGCCGACCGCTCCGGGATGATCCTCTCGCCCACACAGCTGAAGAAGCTGGGCAACAAGTTCGCCCGCGACCCGGTGTGCGTCGGTGCCTTCGCGTTCAAGAGCCGTCCGTCACCGGACGAGATCCAGCTCACCAAGTCGAAGTACTACTACGACAAGAACAACGTCCACCTCGACGGCATCGACTTCTCCGTGGTGACCGAGAACAACGTCCGCGCGGCCAACCTGCGCTCGGGCGACATCGACGTCGCCGACCGGATCGCGCCGCCTGACATGGCCACCCTGAAGGCCGAGAGCGGGATCAAGCTGTCGCCGTTGACGTCGCTGGGCTACCAGGGCATCACCATCAACGTGTCCAACAGCAACGGTGCCGGCAAGCCCGGCCAGATCGTGGACAACCCCCTCGCGGAGCACCCCGAGCTGCGGCAGGCCTTCAGCCTCAGCCTCGACCGTGACGTCATCAACAAGGTCGTCTTCCAGGGCCAGTACGTGCCGGCGTGTACCCCGATCTCGCCGGTCAACCCGCTGGCACCCGACATCCCGTGCCCGACGCGTGACATCGCCAAGGCCAAGCAGCTGGTCGCCCAGAGCGGCGTGAAGACCCCGATCCCGGTGACCCTCGTCGTCGAGGCGGCCAACAGCGAGGCAACCCGGCTGGGAACGGTCATCCAGTCGATGGCCAAGCCGGCCGGGTTCGACGTGAACCTCAAGGCCATCGAGTTCACGACGGCACTCGAGCAGGCCGAGGCCGGCGACTTCGAGACGCTGCAGGTCGGATGGTCAGGACGGCTCGACCCCGACCAGAACATCTCGCCCTCCTGGGACCCGGCGAGCACGCTGAACTACAGCGGGGCCGACTACTCCGACGTCAACCAGCTGATGGCGCAGGAGCGGGCCACCACGGACTCCGCACAGCGGGCGCAGATCTTCAAGCAGCTGTCGGAGAAGTTCCTCGAGCACGGCGACGTCATCTACCTGTACTACCCGAAGGTCGTGCTGGGTTACACCAGCTCGCTGACCGGGATCCAGTACCACGCAGATGGGCTGATCCACCTCGAGAATGCGGCGTTCACCGGCGGCTGAGGCTGATGCGCTGGTACATCCTCAGACGCGCCGGAGTCTCCGTCGTCACGCTCTTCATCGCGACCGTCGTGGTCTTCGTCGGGGTCCGGGCACTGCCCGGTGACCCGACGGTCGCGCTGACGGCGGAGACCTCGAGCCCCAAGGTGGAAGCGGCCCTCCGAGCCGAGTACGGCCTGGACAAGCCGGTGCCCGTGCAGTACGTCGCATGGATCAGCCACGCGCTGCGGGGTGACCTCGGCGTCTCGCCCAAGACCCAGCTCCCGGTGTCGCAGACGATCGCGGAGCGGCTGCCGATCACCCTCGAGCTGACGGTGCTGGCGCTGTTCATCGCGCTGCTCATCGGTGTGCCGATCGGCATTCTCGCCGCGGTGCGCCGCGGGTCGTTCGCCGACTACGTCGCGGGCACGACTGCGCTGGCGGGTCTGTCCGTCCCCCACTTCTGGCTCGGCATCCTGTTCATCCTCGCGTTCGCGGTGAACTTGGAGTGGCTGCCGGCATCAGGGTTCGTGCCGCTGACCGACCCACTGGGCAACCTCTCGCACATGATCATGCCCGCCACCGTCCTGGGCATCACGCTGGCTGCCGTGGTCATGCGGCAGATGCGCTCGGCCATGCTGGAGTCGATGGGGGCCGACTACATCCGCACCGCCCGCGCCAAGGGGATGAGCGAGGGGAGGGTGATCTGGATGCACGCGCTGCGCAACAGCCTGATCACCGTCGTCACCGTCGTCGCTCTGCAGCTCGGCACGCTCATCTCGGGTGCGGTCATCACCGAGCAGATCTTCATCGTGCCCGGTATCGGCAAGCTCACCATCGACTCGGTGTTCAGCCGTGACTACCCCACTCTGCAGGGAGTCGTCCTCGTCACCGCGACGGGCTACATCCTGGCCAACCTGCTGGCCGACATCGGCTACTCGCTGCTCAACCCCCGCATCCGTGTCACCGGAGGCGCGCGATGACCGCGACGACAGCACCGGCGCAGGTGCGCACGCCGAGCCGTCGTGGCCGCGTGCTGCGCCGGTTCCTCCGGCGGCCGCTGGCCGTGGTCGGCCTGGTCGGGGTGACGCTGGTGGTGCTGGTGGCGCTGCTCGCTCCGCTGCTCGCGCCGTATCCCCCGGCCGCGTCGGACTTCAACGCGATCCTGCAGCCGCCGGGCACCCCGGGCCATCTGCTGGGCACCGACGACATCGGCCGCGACATGCTCTCCCGGCTGCTGGTCGGTGCCCGTGCCTCGCTCGCCGCGGGCGTGTTCGCGACCCTGCTGGCGATGGTCATCGCCGTGCCGCTCGGGATGGTCGCCGGCTACTACCGCGGCGTGGTCGACCCGGTCGTCTCGCGGATCACCGACGTGGTGCTGTCGTTCCCGTTCCTGATCATCGCGGTCGGTCTCGCCGCGATCATGGGCCCGTCGCTGACCAACGCGACGCTTGCGCTCGGCATCGCGCAGATACCGCTGTTCGTGCGCATCGCGCGCGGCGAGGTGCTGAGCCTGCGCGAGCAGGAGTACGTGCAGGCGGCGATCATCAACGCCGCGCCGACCCGGGTGATCCTGTTCCGGCACCTGCTGCCCAACATCCTCAACCCGCTGATCGTGCAGGCGACGGTCGCGATCCCCGCGGCCATCATCGGCGCCGCGGTGCTGTCCTTCCTCGGCCTCGGCGAGCAGCCACCGACACCTGCCTGGGGCACCATGCTCAGCGACGCGCAGCAGTACGTCACGCAGGACCCGTGGTTCGCCCTGCTCCCCGGTCTGGCGATCGCGGTGACCACGCTGTCGTTCAACCTGTTCGGTGACGGGCTGCGCGACGTGCTCGACGTGAGGATGTCGTCGTGACCGGCCCGTCGCCGCAGACTCCGCGGCTGGAGGTGGAGGACCTGCGCGTCCGGTTCGACACCGACGAGGGCACGGTGCTCGCCGTCAACGGGATCTCGTTCGCGGTACAGCCGGGCGAGGTGCTGTCGCTGGTCGGCGAGTCCGGCTGCGGCAAGTCGATGACGGCGATGGCGATCCTCGGGCTGCTGCCGCCCACGGCGACCTGCACCGGGAGCATCCGCCTGGAGGGGCAGGAGATCTCGGGGATGGACACCCGACAGATGCGCGGGATCCGCGGCCGCGAGATCTCGATGATCTTCCAAGAGCCGATGACGTCGCTGAACCCGGTGTTCACCGTCGGCTTCCAGATCGGTGAGGTGCTGCGCCGCCACGAGGGTCTGAGCCGTGGCCAGGCGCGTGCCCGCGCGGTGGAGCTGCTCGACCTGGTGCGCATCCCCGCGGCGGCCAGCCGCGTCGACGAGTATCCGCACCAGATGTCGGGCGGCATGCGGCAGCGCGTGATGATCGCCATGGCCGTGGCGTGCAACCCCAAGGTGTTGCTGGCCGACGAGCCGACGACCGCCCTCGACGTGACGATCCAGGCGCAGATCCTCGACATCATGCGCGACCTACGGCACGAGCTGGACACGTCCATCGTGATGATCACCCACGACCTCGGCGTGGTCGCCGACATCGCCGACCGGGTGGTGGTGATGTACGCCGGGCACGTCGCCGAGACCGGCGCGTCCGACGACGTGTTCGCCAACCCGCAGCACCCGTACACACTGGGACTGCTGGGCTCGGTGCCGCGTCCGGACCTGGCTTTGGCCGACCAGCGCGAGCGGCTGGCCGAGATCCCCGGCATCGTGCCGACCCTTCGACAGCCTCCGACCGAGTGCGTGTTCCTGCCACGCTGCCCCCGCGCCGACGAGCCGTGCCACCGGGAGATGCCCGAGCTCACCGAGACCGCGCCCGGCCAGCGGGCGGCATGCGTGCATCCGGGGCCGGCCACGGCCGAGCGCAGGGAAGCGGTGCGCTCGTGAACGCCGCGACACCCGACCCGGTGCTGGAGGTCCGCGGGCTGCGCAAGTACTTCGAGGTGGCGCGCAGCCGCGGCGGCGGGCGCGTGCACGCTGTCGATGACGTCGATTTGACGATATTGCCCGGCGAGGTGCTGGGCCTCGTCGGCGAGTCCGGCAGCGGCAAGTCGACGGTGGGCAGGTGCATCGTGCGGCTGCTGGAGCCGACGGCCGGCACCGTTCGCCTGCACGGCCACGACGTGACGCACCTCCCGGAGCGACAGCTGCGCTCGCTGCGCAGGCAGGTGCACATGGTGTTCCAGGACCCGTACTCCTCGCTCAACCCCAGGATGCAGGTCGGCGACATCGTCTCCGAGCCGCTGCGGATGCACCGGCTCGTTCGCGGCCAGGAGGCCGAGCGCCGTGTACGGGCCATGCTGGAGAAGGTCGGGCTGTCGGCGGAGATGAGCAGCCGCTACCCGCACGAGCTGTCCGGCGGCCAGCGCCAGCGCGTCGGGCTCGCTCGGTCGCTGGTGCTCGAGCCGAGCCTGCTCATCGCCGACGAGCCGGTCTCCGCGCTCGACGTCTCCGTGCAGGCGGCGATCATCAACCTACTGCTCGACCTGCAGCGTGACATGGGGTTCAGCTGCCTGTTCATCGCGCACGACCTGGCCACCGTGGAGTTCCTGTGCAACCGCGTCGCGGTGATGTACCTCGGCAGGATCGTCGAGGAGGCGACCCGCGAGGAGCTGTTCCGCCATCCCCGGCACCCCTACACCCAGTCGCTGCTGTCGGCGGTACCCCTCCCCGACCCGCAGCGCCAGCGCCAGCGGCGGCGGGTGCTGCTGGCCGGAGACATCCCCAGCCCGGTGGACCCGCCGTCGGGGTGCCGTTTCCACACCCGCTGCCCGGTGGCGGAACTGCCGCTGTGCAGGGACAATGACCCCGCGCTGGTCGACCACCGGGGTGACGAGCACCGAGCGGCGTGCCACCTCGTGCAGCAGGACGGGACGCCGCCTGACGTGACGAAGGGAGCCGATCCCGTTGTTCACCACTAGGCCCGAGCTGGCCGGCACGTTCGGCATGGTGGCGTCCACTCACTGGCTGGCGTCCCAGGCAGGGATGGCGGTTCTGGAGAAGGGCGGCAACGCCTTCGACGCGGCGGCCGCGGCCGGCTTCGTCTGCCAGGTCGTGGAGCCGCACCTGAACGGACCGGCCGGAGAGGTCCCGGTGCTCGGCTGGGAGGCGCACACCGAGCTGCCGTTCGTGGTCTGCGGGCAGGGACCCGCGCCGCAGGCGGCCACCCTCGAGCACTTCGCCGGCCTCGGGCTCGACCTCATGCCCGGCACCGGCCTGCTGCCCGCGTGCGTGCCGGGAGCCTTCGACGGCTGGCTCACCCTGCTGCAGAGGTACGGCAGCATGCGACTGGGCGATGTGCTCGACTACGCCATCGGCTACGCCGACGCCGGCTTCCCCCTCGTCGCACGCATCAGCGAGACCATCGACACGGTCACCGAGCTGTTCACCGACCACTGGCCCAGCTCCGCCGCGACCTGGATGCCCGGAGGCAGCTCGCCGCGACCGCGCTCGCGCTTCGTCAACTCCGACCTGGCCGCGACGTACAAACGCGTACTGGCCGAGGCGGAGTCGGCCGGCAGCGACCGCGACGCGCAGATCGACGCGGCCCGACGCGCGTTCTACGAGGGTTTCGTGGCGGAGACGATCGCCTCGTTCGTGCAGGAGACGCCGGTCATGGACGTCACCGGCGAGCGCCACACGGGTCTGCTCGGCTACGACGACATGGCCCGGTGGCGCGCGAGCGTCGAGACCCCGTTGTCGCTCGACTACGCCGGGCACACCGTGCTCAAGGCCGGCGCGTGGAGCCAGGGGCCGGTGCTGCTTCAGCAGCTCGCGCTGCTGCGCGGGTTCGACCTCGACGAGCTCGACCCGGTGGGGCCCGAGCTCGCGCACCTGGTGTTCGAGTGCGCCAAGCTCGCCTTCGCCGACCGCGAGGCGTGGTACGGCGACCCGCAGTTCGCCGACGTGCCGGTCGAGACCCTGCTGTCCGCGGCCTACAACGACGCACGGCGGGCCCTCGTGGGCGAGGACGCCGACCGCGGCGACCTCCGGCCCGGCGAGCCAGACGGCCGGGTCCCCCGCCTGGCGGCGCCGCCCGCGGAGAGCGCACCGGTCGGTCCCGGCCTCATCGGCTCGGTGGGCGAGCCGACGGTCGCCCCCAGCGGTGAGACCCGCGGCGACACCTGCCACATCGACGTCGTCGACCGCTGGGGCAACATGGTGTCGGCGACGCCGAGCGGCGGGTGGCTGCAGAGCTCGCCGGTCGTGCCGGGCCTCGGCTTCCCGCTGGGCACCCGGGGGCAGATGTTCTGGCTCGAGGAGGGCCTGCCGAACTCGCTGGCCCCGGGGAAGCGCCCGCGGACCACGTTGTCGCCGTCGATGGCGCTGCGCGACGGACGCCCCTGGCTGGCGTTCGGCACGCCCGGCGGCGACCAGCAGGACCAGTGGTCCCTGCTGCTCTTCCTGCGGCTCGTCCACGGCGGTATGAACCTCCAGGAGGCGATCGACGCACCCGCCTGGCACACGACGCACTTCCCGTCGTCGTTCTACCCCCGTGAGCGACATCCGGGGCACGTGCACGTCGAGTCCCGCGCCGGCGACGAGACGGTAACCGGGCTGCGGCGACGGGGACACGAGGTCGTGGTCGAGGACCCGTGGTCCCTCGGGCGGCTCTCGGCCACCTCCCAGGAGCCGGACGGCATGCTGCGTGCCGGCGCCAACCCACGCGGCATGCAGGGCTACGCGGTCGGCAGGTGAGCCATGCCGCGCAACCGGGCAGACCCGCAACGGTTCGCCGACGTGTCACCGGTCGACCGGCCGGGACCGTTGCGACTCCGCGTGCAGGACGCGTTGCGCGAGCTCATCATCATGCGTTCTCTCGAGCCGGGCCAGCACCTGATCGAGTCCGAGCTGGCACAGCGCCTGAACGTGAGCCGCGGCCCCGTGCGTGAGGCGCTGCAGGCCCTGCAGACGCAGGGCTGGGTCGACCTCGAGCCCGGCCGCGGGGCGTTCGTGCACGACCCCAGCGACGTCGAGGCCGACGAGGTGTTCGCCGTACGGGCCGCGCTGGAGAGCGAGGCCGCCGGCCTGGCCGCCACTCGCGTGGACGAGGACGACCTCGCCGAGCTGCGCGACATCAACACCCGTCTTCGGGCGGCCGCATCCTCCGGTGCCGAGGCCGACGTGGTCGCGGAGAACTCCGCACTGCACCGCAGGATCGCGCAGCTGTCCGGGATCAAGCTGCTGTCCGACTACGTCGACGGGGTCGACCTGCGGGTGCGGTGGTTCTACAAGCCGCTCGTGCGCACCCGCGGCATGGCCTCCTACGACGAGCACGAACGCCTGATCGCCGCGCTGGAGACCCGCGACCAGGAGCACGCCGCCGACGTGATGCGGTGGCACACCGAGCAGACGCGCCAGACCTACCAGTCGGCCAACACTATGTCGTCATACTGACGTGAATTACCTCGCGACGAGGAGGAGACCGTGACCAACACGCACGAAGAACACGGTGAGCTCGACCGGTTCGGCTACCAGCAGGAGCTGAGGCGCTCCCTGACGTTCTGGGACCTGCTGGTCTACGGCCTGGTGTTCATGGTGCCGATCGCGCCGTTCGGCATCTTCGGCACGGTGTTCGCCGAGTCCGGCGGCATGGTGGTGCTGGCTTACGGCATCGGCGCGGTCGCGATGGCCTTCACCGCGCTGTCGTACTCGGAGATGGCGAAGGCGTTCCCGATGGCCGGCTCGGTCTACAGCTACGCCGGCCGCGGCATCGCACCGCCGGTCGGGTTCATCGCGGGCTGGTCCATCCTGCTCGACTACATCCTGGTGCCGGCGCTGCTGTACATCGTGTCCGGCGTGGCCATGAACAGCTTCGTGCCCGCCGTACCGGTGTGGGTGTGGGTGGTCGGGTTCATCGTCATGAACACCGTCATCAACTACTTCGGCATCGAGCTCACGGCCCGGGTCAACAAGGTCATGCTGCTCGCCGAGCTCGTGGTGCTCGCGATCTTCCTGGTCGTCGGTGGCTGGGCGATCGCAACAGGACCCGTGAACTGGTCCTGGGCCCCGTTGTTCAACCCCGACACGTACTCGCTGGGCGTGGTCCTCGCCGCCGTCTCCGTGGCCGTGCTCTCGTTCCTCGGGTTCGACGCGATCTCCACGCTGGCCGAGGAGAACCGCGAGAGCGCGCGGCAGATCGGGCGCTCGATGGTCGCGGCCCTCGCACTGGCCGGCGTGCTGTTCATGGTGCAGACCTGGGTGGCGGCGCTTCTGGTGCCCAACCCCGACGCGCTGCTCAACGGACAGGGCAACGTCGACACGGCCTTCTACGACGCGGCCGGTGCCGCGGGCGGACCGTGGCTGTCCACGCTGACGGCGATCGCCACGGCCATCGCCTGGGGCTTCGCCGACGCCCTGGTCGCGCAGGCGGCGACCAGCCGGGTGCTGTTCTCGATGGCGCGCGACCGGCAGCTGCCGGCGTTCCTGCGCAAGATCCATCCGCACTACCGCGTGCCGACCAACGCCACCTTCCTCATCGCGGGCATCTCCGTGGCGGTGGGCGTCTACATGGCCAGCCGCAGTGACGGCATCGAGCTGCTCTCCACCATGGTCAACTTCGGAGCCCTGACTGCGTTCCTGCTGCTGCACGTGTCGGTCATCGTCTACTTCGTGTTCCGCCGGGGCAGCCGTTCGGTCCGGCACACCGTGGTGCCGGTGGTGGGGCTGGTGATCCTCGGCTTCGTGATGTGGTCGGCGAACGTGGCTGCGCAGGTCACCGGGCTCACCTGGCTGGCGCTGGGCATCGTCGTGGTGGTCGTGCTCATGCTGACCGGCCGTACACCTGCGCTGGCCATGGCCGACGAGCAGGCCGACAGCGACGAGGAGCAGACGAAGAGCGTGCCCTGACCGGGGCCGGCAGAGAGTACGAGGCCGCCGCCGCGGGTACGCCCGACCAGCGGAAGGGAGTCCCAGCAGCGGGCTGAAAGACTGCGCACATGCGCACCCCCTCCGTCGTACATCCGCGTCCCCAGCTGGTCCGGTCGGACTGGACCGACCTGTGCGGCAAGTGGGGCTTCGCGCACGATGACGACGACGTCGGCCTCGCCGACGGCTGGCACGACTCCGACAAGCCCTTCGACCGCACCATCACCGTGCCGTTCCCGCCGGAGTCCAAGCTCAGCGGCATCAAGGACACCGGCTTCCACCCGGTGGTCTGGTACCGGCTGGAGGTGAGCACGCCGCGTCCCCCCGACGGCGAGCGACTGCTCCTGCACTTCGGCGCCGTCGACTACCAGGCGATGGTGTGGGTCGACGGCGAGCTCGTGGGCACGCACGAGGGCGGGCACACACCGTTCAGCTGCGACATCACCCACGCGCTGGGCTCGGGCGACAGGCACAGCATCGTGGTCCGGGCCGAGGACCAGCCGAAGGACGCGACCCAGCCGCGCGGCAAGCAGGACTGGAAGGCCAAGCCGCACGCGATCTGGTACCACCGCACCACCGGCATCTGGCAGCCGGTGTGGCTCGAGCGCGTCCCGCAGACCTACGTGCAGGATCTGCAGTGGACGCCTGACGTCGTGTCCGGCCGCGTGCACATGGAGGTGCGTCTCAACCGGGTCCCCCGCAAGCCGCTGACGCTCGCCGTACGGCTGCAGCTCGACGACGACGTGCTGGCCGAGCAGCGGGTGCGTGTCCACGGCGACCACGCCACCGCCGACCTGCAGATCGCCGCGCTCGCGCACGGGCAGGACGAGATGCGGCTGCTGTGGTCACCCGAGCAGCCGACGCTGGTCGACGCCGACGTCTCGCTCGCCGACGGCGACACGACCGTCGACGCGGTCGAGAGCTACCTCGGTCTTCGGTCGGCGGGCACCGGCGACGGCCGGTTCCTGCTCAACGGCCAGCCGTACTACGTGCGTTCGGTTCTCGAGCAGGGCTACTGGCCGCAGTCGCACCTGGCGGCACCGAGTGCCGACGCTCTGCGACGCGAGGTGGAGCTGGTGAAGGAGCTCGGCTTCAACGCCGTGCGTATCCACCAGAAGGTGGAGGACCCCCGCTTCCTGTACTGGTGCGACCGCCTCGGGCTGCTGGTGTGGGGCGAGATGGCCAACGCGTACGAGTTCGGCGCGCACGCCGTCGACCGTCTGGTGCGCGAGTGGCTCGATGTCGTACGCCGCGACCGCAGCCACCCGTGCGTGGTCACCTGGCTGCCGATGAACGAGAGCTGGGGCATCCGGCACGTCGTCGACGACCCTGCCCAGCGCAGCTACTCCGACACGCTGTACCACCTCACCAAGGCGCTCGACCCCAGCCGCCCGGCGCTGTCCAACGACGGCTGGGAGCACAGCAGCAGCGACATCATCGGCGTGCACGACTACGCGCCGCGCGGCCAGCTGCTGCGTCAGCGCTACGGCGACGCGGTCTCCCTCGCGCACACGCTGAGGCACGGTCGGCCCGCTCGGCGTGCCGTGCTGCTCCCCGGCTTCGATCCCGGTGACCGGCCGGTGATGCTCACCGAGTTCGGCGGCGTGCGCTTCAGCACCTCGCGGCTCAGCCGCGGGTGGGGCTATTCCCAGGTGTCGTCTGGCAAGGAGTACGCCGAGCGGCTCACCGAGCTGTTCGACGCGGTCCTCGCCAGCAGTGAGCTCGCCGGCTTCTGCTACACCCAGCTCACCGACACCGAGCAGGAGCAGAACGGGCTACTCACCGCCGACCGCAAGCCGAAGATCCCGACCAAGCAGATACGGGCCATCGTGGGCCGCGCGGCAAACTCGATGCCGCTGGAGGCGCTGACACATCCGTCGAACGGGGACGACGAACCCGACGAGGCCGAGTAGCAGGCACGCACCGGGACGTGACGCGTTGCCGCACCCACCGCTGGGGCAGGATGTGCGGATGACCGGCAAGGATGCGGGAGCGCGCGGTACCGGCGCCGGCTTCCGGGAGGAGCTCGGCCACGAGCCCGACTGCGTGTGGGCCTCGCCGGGCCGGGTGAACCTGATCGGCGAGCACACCGACTACAACGAGGGCTTCGTCCTGCCGCTGGCGCTCCCGCACCGGGTGGTCGCCTCCGCCCGCCGAAACGGCGAAGACCACATCCGCATGGTGTCGGCCCAGCGCCGCGGCCGTCACGTGGAGGTCGGCCTGCCGTCGCTGCGGCCGGGCGCGGTCGACGGGTGGCCGGCGTACGTCGCCGGTGTGGTGTGGGCGCTGCGCGAGGCCGGTCACGACATCGGCGGCCTCGACCTGCTCGTCGACGGCAACGTGCCCGCAGGCGCCGGCCTGTCCTCGTCCGCGGCACTGGAGTGCGCCGTGGCGCTGGCGGTGGACGAGATCTTCGGGCTGGGCATCGAGCGTCCCGCGCTCGCCCGGCTGGCCCAGCGCGCGGAGAACGACTTCGTCGGCGTGCCCTCGGGGATCATGGACCAGTCCGCGTCGCTGCTGTGCCGCGAGGGGCACGTCCTGTTCCTCGACACCCGCAACCTGGAGGTCGAGCAGGTGCCGCTCGACCTCGAGGCGACCGGCCTGGTGCTGCTGGTGGTGGACACCCGCGCGCCGCACCGGCTCGCCGACGGCGAGTACGCCGCCCGCCGGCGGGACTGCGAGCGGGGCGCGGCCGCGCTCGGTGTCCCGTACCTGCGTGACGTGCCCCCCGAGGACCTGGCCTCCGCGCTGGCCCGCATCGACGACGACACGACTAGACGGCGGGTGCGGCACGTGGTGACCGAGGACGCCCGGGTGCTCGATGTCGTGGCCCTGCTCCGCGGCGGACGGGTGGGCGAGATCGGCCCGCTGCTGACGGCGTCGCACGCGTCGCTACGCGACGACTTCGAGGTGACGGTGCCCGAGCTCGACACCGCGGTCGAGGCGGCGATGGAGGCCGGAGCACTCGGGGCCCGCATGACCGGGGGCGGCTTCGGCGGCTGCGTGATCGCGCTGGTCCCGACCGACCGGGGTGCGGACGTCGGCGAGTCGCTACGCCGGGCGTTCGCCGACCGCGGCTTCACCCCGCCCGAGCTGTTCGTGACCCGCGCGTCGCCCGGCGCCGTACGGCTCGGTCCCTGAGCCCGGCTCCGGCTCAGGACGCGTCCACCGTCTCCAGGGGTCGCGTTGGGGGTTCACAGGGCTCGTCCATGCCGTCTAGCGTCGGACCACATCGTGGAGTTGTTTCCCACATCGTGCAAGGGGTGTCGCGGATGAGCATCGACCCGAACGAGACCGTCTTCACCTGGGGCGCCCCGCCGCTGAAGTTCGGCACCGGGGCGCTCGACGAGATCGGCGGGGAGGTCGCCGCGACCGGGGCAGCCTCGTGCCTGGTGATCACCGACCCGGGAGTGCGCGAGACCGGCACCGCCGACCGGGTCCGCGACCTCGTCGCCGCGGCCGGGGTGAAGGCCGAGGTGTTCGACCGGGTAGCGGTGGAGCCCACCGACGAGAGCATCGACGAGGCGGTGGAGTTCGCGCGGCAGCGCGACTGGGGCTGCTACGTCGCGGTGGGTGGCGGGTCGTCGATCGACACCGCCAAGGCCGTGAACCTGCTGACCACCCACCCGGGCGGGTTGCTGGACTACGTGACCCCGCCGATCGGTGGCGGGCAGGTGCCGACCGGGCCGCTCAGGCCGCTCATCGCCGTGCCCACCACCGCCGGCACCGGGTCGGAGTCGACCACCATCTGCGTCGTCGACTTCCTGGGCATGCACCTCAAGGCGGGGATCAGCCACGCGAGGCTGCGGCCGTCGCTGGCGGTCATCGACCCGTTGACGACCGTCACGTTGCCGCCGCAGGTAACCGCTTCCAGCGGCATGGACGTGCTGTCCCACGCGCTGGAGAGCTACACCTGCGTCCGCTTCGACACCAAGCCGGCGCCCGAGGACTTCATGCGCCGCCCCGCGTTCTGCGGCGCGAACCCGATCAGCGACGTGTGGTGCGAGCGGGCCCTCGGGCTGGTCGGGCGCTACCTTCGCCGCGCGGTGCTGAACGGTCGCGACCTCGACGCGCGCTACCAGATGATGCTGGCCTCGACGTACGCCGGCACCGGCTTCGGCAACGCCGGCACACACCTACCGCACGCCAACGCGTACCCCATCGCGGGCGCGGCGAAGGGCTACCGCGCCGAGGGCTACCCGCCGATGCCAATGGTCCCGCACGGGCAGGCCGTCTCGGCGACCGCGGCGGCGGTGTTCCGCTGGACCTACCCCGGAGACCCCGGCCGGCATCTGCGGGCGGCCGAGCTGCTCACCGGGCAGACGTTCACCGCCACCGACGGCGCGGACGCGCTCGCGCACGTCCTCGCCGAGCTGATGCGCGACATCGGCATGCCCGCCGGGCTGACCAGCTTCGGGTACGACCACGGCGACCTCGAGACGCTGGTCGAGGGCACCCTGAAGCAGACCCGGCAGCTGTCGGTCGTGCCGCGCCCGGTCAGCCCGGACGCCCTGCGCGAGATCTTCCGCCAGTCGTTCTGACCCCGCTGTGCCGGCCGGCCCTCGCCTGCAGCGCGCTGAGCAGCGCGACGGCGATCGCGTCGTCGGCCGAGCAGCCGCGGGACAGGTCGTTCACCGGCGCCGCGAGGCCCTGCAGGATCGGGCCGATCGCGGCTGCGCCGGCCAGCCGCTCGGTGATCTTGTAGCCGATGTTGCCCGCCGACAGGTTGGGGAACACCAGCACGTTGGCACGCCCGGCCACCGGCGAGCCCGCGGCCTTGGAGCGGCCCACCGACTCCAGCAGGGCCGCGTCGAACTGCAGCTCGCCGTCCACGCACAGCCCGGGCTGGAGGTCGCGGGCGATCTGCGTCGCCGTACGCACCGTCTCGACCTCGGGGTGCTCGGCGCTGCCCATGGTGCTGAACGAGAGCATCGCGATCCGCGGCTGCTCGTGGACGAGCTCGCGGAAGGTCCTCGCGGTGGCCACCGCCACCTGGGCGAGCTGACGGGAGTCGGGCGCGGGGAGCACGGCGCAGTCGCCGTAGGCCAGTCGCCGCCCGTCGGGGAGCACGAGCAGGAAGCTGCTCGACACCGTCGACACGTCCGTGGCCAGGCCCACCACGCTCAGCGCCGCACGGATCACGTCGCCGGTCGGCCGGGTCGCACCCGCGACGCATGCGTCGGCGAGGCCGGCCGCCACCAATGCGGTGGACAGGTAGACCGGGTCGACCGACGCGGTCACCATCTCGGCCGGGCTGCGAGGCGGTCCGCCAGCACGTTGCTGCAGGGCGCCGACCACGTCGGCGTCGACGGACAGGTCGCGCACCGCCCACCGCTCCACCCCGTCGGACGGGTCCGTCCCGGTGTCGCCGGAGGTCACCAGCACCGGGTCGACGGGAGCGTGCTCGGCCAGCCAGCGCGCGGCCCGGACGACCCGCTCGTCGTCACCGTCGGCGAACGCCACCCGCACCTGCTGCCCCTGCAGGTCGGCGGCCCAGCGCTGCACGAGGTCGCGCAGGTGACCGTTCGCGGCGTCGGCGGGCCCGCGCAACGGAGCGACCTGGGCGGCCTGGGCCGGCGCCGGGCTCTTGGTCTCCGTCATCTCTGGACCTCACCGTCGGTCTTTCATATAATGGAAGTGACTCCCACGGGTAACTTTACGGAGTCCCCGCGATGAGGGTCAACCGTGCTGCGCGCGGTCCGAGACCGACCCGCCGGTAGGGTTACTTCCATATGGTGAGAGAGCGAGGGCACGTCATGACTCAGACGTCGGCAGCTCGGGCCGACGCCGGCGCGAGCAAGGTGGCCGGTACGCAGGCGATCAGCCGCGCCTTCGCACTGCTCAACGTCTTCCGCGACGAGGGCGGCGACCTCGGGGTGGTGCAGCTGGCCGAGCGGCTCGGGCTGACGCTGTCGACCGCACACCGGATCGCCCGTGCGCTGGTGCTCGAGGGCTACCTGGCCCAGGACGAGGGCCGCGAACGCTACCGGCTCGGACCCCAGTCACTGCTGCTCGGACAGGCCGCCCAGAAGGCGATGGGCATCCAGGTCGCGCGGCCGGTGATGCAGCGCCTGGCCGACACCACTCATGAGTCGGTCAACCTCGGCCTGCTCGACGGCGACCACGCGATCGTGATCCAGCGGATCGAGTCACCCCAGCCGCTGCGGTTCTCGGTCGACGTCGGCACCCGCATCGAGCTGCACGCCACCTCGATGGGCAAGTCGCTGCTGGCCTTCAACGACGACCTGCGCGGCTACGTCGACGGTCTCGACGAGAACCTGCCGCAGCTGACCAAGAAGACGCACCCGACCAAGGCCAGCCTGCGGGCCGACCTCGAGCAGATCCGCAGTCGCGGATGGAGCACCGACGACGAGGAGTCGATGCTCGGCGTGCGCTGCGTGGCCGCGCCCGTGCTCGACTCGGGCAACCAGGCTCGTGCGGCGGTGGCGATCCAGGCACCGTCCGTACGCATGCCCGACTCGCGCTTCGACGAGCTCGGGCCCGAGGTGCGTCGCGCCGCCGACGAGCTGGCCAAGCTGCTGCCGCTGTAGGCGCA
>CBFGZI010000090.1:0-16117 GCA_965653225.1 uncultured Propionibacteriales bacterium
CCACCACACGAAACTCTGGCGGTGGCACATAAAAAATTCGTCACGTGTGCGCAGGGTGGGTTAGCCGCTCGGCGAAGAAATAGTCACGCAGTAGTCCGCCCGGCACAGACGGTGAGTTTTACCGCCGCAGAGGGGTCGTGCCCGCGCGCCTGGGGATCTGCTCAACGACCCGGGCAAGGAGCGCCTACGCCGCGCGATGGAGGCCCTGCTCAAGATGGGCGAGCTGGACATCGCGGCGCTGTGGCGCGCGGCGGACGGAGTGCCGGCCGGCTGACGGAGCCGATCACACCGCGGACAGCACAGAGGGGGTGGCCATCGGCCACCCCCTCCTGCTGTCGGCTGCGTGCTGTCAGCCCAGGTTCACCCGGTTCGACCGGGCCGAGGGCTGGCTGTCGCCGATGACGTTCCGCGCCACCACGACGAACCGGTACGTGCCCTTCGGCAGGTGCAGCACCCGCGACCTGCTGTCCGGAGCCAGGAGCCGCGACTCGGTGCGCGAGACGACGCCGCCGTGCAGGCCCATCCGCAGCGCGGTGACCACGTAGCCCTCGACCGGAACCCCGCCGCTCACCGCCGGCTTGGCCCACCGGACCGTGGCCCGCAAGGCGTTCGCGGACGCGGTCCCGATCACCGGACGGCCAGGCGCGCTCCCCGGCCTCGCGACGTCGGACCGGCCCGAGAAGGAGCTCGACCCTATGCCGCTGACCGCGCTGACCTGGAACCGGTAGCGGGTCCCGTTGGTCAGGCCGCGAACGACCAGGCTGGTCGCGGTCGCGCCGGTCTGGCGCAGCGCACCCACCTGAGAGTGGGTGTCGGCGTCGATCACCAGGACCTCGTAACCAGTGATCACCGAGCCGTTGTCAGCCGGCGCCGTCCAGTGGACCGTGGCCGAGCCCATGCCCACCGAGACCTTCCCGATGGTCGGGGCGCCGGGCACCGCCGCCGGCGTCACGGCCTTGGACAGAACGGAGTAGGCACCGGCTCCGACGACGTTGACCGCACGCACCTGGAGCTTGTAGGCCGTTCCCCGGGTGAGGCCGTCGACCACCAGGCTGCGGTCGGTCGCGGCGGCCGGGTGCAGGTCGCCGACCTGGGTGCCGGTGCCGTCGACCACGCGGACCTCGTACCCGGTGACCTCGGACCCGCCGTTGTTGACCGGCGCGAGCCAGGTGACCGTGGCCGAGCCGTCGCCCGCGGTGGCAGTGAGGAGGGTCGGCGCACTCGCCACCGTCGCCGCCAGCGGCGTCACGGCGTTGGACATCACCGACCACGGACCCGCTCCGACGACGTTGGTGGCCCGCACCCGGAACTGGTACGAGGTTGTGCTGCTCAGGCCCGACACCACCACGCTGGTCGGGGCGCCGCCCTCCGCGGCGGCAGCCTCGGCCCCCGCACCGGCCGCAGCCCCGTCGGCGGCAGCCCCACCGGCAGCAGCGCCACCGGCTCCGGCGGCGGGGACCGGCACCGTCTTCACCAGGGCCTGGGTGGCCGCGTTGTACACCTCGACGTCGTAGCTGGTCACCGAGCGGTTGACCGGGGGCGTGAAGCTCACGGTCGCCGAGCCGCTGCCAGCGGTCGCCTTGACGGTGGTCGGAGCGTCCGCCGGCGGCACGGTGTCGGCGAACGCGAGCTGTTCGACGTTGCGGACGATGTCAGTGCCGTCCTTGCCACTGCCGAAGGCGTCCATCACCCGAACCCTGCCGGCGTTGGCCGGAAGCTCGGTCGGGCACGGCGCCGGTGCCTGGTTGCCGATGGCGCACTGGTAGGCCGCCCGCAGGTCGGTGAACACCGCGGTGTCCACGTCGCCGGGGTTGTTCGCCGACTTGATCTCGCGAACCGGCACGATGTTGCCCGGGTCGACGGTGCCGTTGAACACGGCCTCCTGCAGCGTCATGCCGCCGAGGACGAGGTTCCCGTTCGCGTCGCGCACCTGGCTGGTCATGGCGCTCTGGCCAGGACCCTCGGGGCTGGCGCTGCCGATCTCGACGCCCGCGTCGTTGCGGACGCTCAGCCGGACACTGAGGTAGCTGTCCCCGTCGATGATGTCGTTGCCGCCGCGGCCCTCGAGCGTGTCGCTGCCGGCGCCACCGAGCAGGATGTTGCCGCCGCCCCAGACGTTGCCGCGCAACGGGCAGGTGCCGGTCGCCGAGGCCTGAGCGACGGTGGAGGCCGGCGTGGTCAGTGCAGGCACCAACGCGTCCAGTCCCTGGATGCGGTCGATGCCGGCCTGGTCGAGGGCGTCGCAGCCGATGAAGCCGCCGCCGCCGACCTGCATCGGGCTGATGTTGTCGCCCTTGAGCACGTCGTCGAACTTCCAGCCGGACAGGGCCTCGACCTCGTTGAACCGGTCGCGCACGTCCACGGTCAGGATGTCCAGCCCGACCAGGTTCAGGTCCAGGTCCGCGTGCTGCGGCTGGGGGTCACCCTGCCCGATCTCCCAGTCGTACCCGGCAGCTCCGGCGACCTTCTCGATGCCCGGGCCGCCCAGACCGATGTCGTCGCCGCCCTCCATGTCGTAGTCGTCGTCACCGCCCTGTCCGACCAGGATGTCGCTGCCGGGCTTGTTGGAGTCGTCCAGGAAGAACAGGTTGCCGCTGTCCCCCTGCAGGAGGTCGGGCTGGTCGCCGCCCTCCTCCCAGTCGCTTCCGCTGTCACCGAAGACGGCGTCCTCGCCCTGCCCGGCGATGACCATGTCGTCGCCCTCGCCGGCGAAGGTCTCGTTGGCGTTGGCCCCACCGTTGGTGAAGTCGTTGCCGTCGCCGCCCTCGATGATGTCCAGGCCGGTGCCGGCGTCCAGCGCGTCGTCGCCCGGGCCGCCCTTGAACGTGTCGTCGCCGGCGGAGTCGGTGGCGATGTCGTCACCGTCGCCGCCCAGCGCGACATCGTCGCCGCCGTTACCCTCGATGACGTCGTTGCCCTCGTTGCCCAGGAAGGTGTCGTTGTCGATACCTCCCCAGACGCGGTCGGGTCCGGCGGTGCCGTTGTAGACGCTCTGGCCGTTGATGCCCGAGGGGTCGACGGTGTTGCGCTCCTGGTACCGGATGGTGCCGTCGGGCATGCGCACCAGCAGCAGGTTCTCGTTGCAGCCGCTGGTCCGGTCGTCGGCGACGTTGTTGCCGAACTGGGTGTACCCCGCCGGGGTGCCGGCCAGGTTGTTCAGCTCGAACTTGCAGTCAGCGGTCCCGAACGCGTCGGCCTTGAGGCTGTGCGCGTCGGTGTTGCGCATGATCAGCTCGGCGAACGAGTTGCTCTCCAGCTGCGTCCGCAGGTTCATGCCCGGCGTGCGGGCCAGGTAGTACAGCCGGTCGCCGTTCTGCAGGTCGGTCATCTGCTTCTCGAAGACGTAGTTGAACGTCGAGCCGAGCAGGCCGCCGTTGATGTTCGTCTTCTCGGCCAGACCGCCGACCCACAGGTCGATGCCGTCCACACCGGTGGTGGTGACGCCACCGGCGGTGTTGGCCCACGCGTCGGTGCCGTTGAGGAAGGCCAGCCGGTCGTTGGGAACCTGGGCGGCCGGGATGTTGTCGGCGGTCTCGTTCTCGGGCGTGAGCGCGTTGTCGACGATGGCGCCGTCGGGTCCTGCCTCGCCGTACACCAGCGCGGCCGCGGCGGCGCGCTTGCCGTCGATGGTGCCGACGCTCTTGACCGTCGGGTGCTCGCCGTAGGCGGCGACGAAGTTGACCAGCGACTCGGGGTGCTTGAGGTTCTGCCCGAAGTCCATCCAGCTGGTGTACGGCTTGAGCTGGCCGTCGTTGGTCTGCCGGAAGATCTGCCGGCGCACCTCGTTCAGCGGCGGGATGCCGAGCTCACGTGCACGGGCCAGGTTGATCGTGGCCAGGTCGAGCGGCATGCCGAGCAGGTTGTTGCGCAGCGTCTCGGTCACGAACTCGTCGAGCTCGTTGCCGACCTCGTCCGAGGCACCCATCAGGATCGAGCCGGCAGCCTGCTCCGACGTCAGCGCACCAGTGGGCCCACCCGCTGTCTTCTGGGTGTAGCTCGTCGGGTTGAGGAAGGCGTCGAGAAGCAGCGTGTCGTTGCGCGACCCGTCCGCGTTGATGCGGTCCACCGTGTCGGTGAGCATCGAGTGGCCGAACCGGTACACCGCGCCGGCGAACTCCGCGGTGATCGCGGGGTTGATCTCGGTCTGGGTGAAAGCGAACGGCTGGAACGGGTTGATCGACGGGGAGACCTTGCGCGCGAACTCCTCGAAGACGATGTGCTGGTACTCCATCTCGGTGATGAACTTGGCCGCCTGGAACAGCCGCTCTCCGTTCCAGCCGTCGGCGCCGTCGGCCAGCTTCCACTCCTGCAGCGCAGCGACGCCGGTGTCGCTGGTGTCGGTGGTCAGAACGTTCTTGATGTAGTCGACCAGCCGGTTGTGCTCGGAGTGGAAGACCTGGTGGATCGAAGAAAGGCCGATGTTCTCGTTGCAGCGCCCGTCTCCGCAGATGAAGTGCGCGTCCAGCAGCTCGTCGTCGTAGGTGCCCGGCTTCAGCATGGCGGTGGTGGGGTCGGCCACCTTGTTGTTGTCGGGATCCGGCGCGACCGGCGGGGTCGCCGGGTTGTGGTCGGTGTCCTGCATGCTCGGGTCGGCGTTGTGCGAGATGTCGACCAGGAAGCCCTCGTTGCAGCTGACCCCGGGCGCGCAGTTCACCACGTGCTTGGCGTCCGCGGGAACGGGGACGGGGTTTGCCAGGTTGCCCTCGACCAGGCCGTGGTCGGTGACGTACTGCGGCATGCCGCGGAGGGGACCGGGGATGAAGTTGCCGTACGGGTCGACCGCCAGCAGCGGGATGTTCAGCACGTCCTGGTCGACCAGCTTCAGACCCAGCTTGGTTGCGGCCTGCTCCTTCACCAGCTTCCAGGTCGCCATGCCGCCGTCGGCCGAGCTGAGCAGCTTGCCGGTCGCCTCCGGGCGGTTCTGGGCGTTGAGCTGGTAGTCACGCAGGAACACCTGCTCTGAGGGGTGCGAGGTGTAGGTCTGGCTCTGGTCCGCCCAGGTCGAGTCGGTGTTGATCGGCTGCTGGACGTCGTCGGCGCTCTCGTCGACGTTCGGCGTGCTCGGCAGGTCACCCACGATGCCGTCCGGACCCGGCTGGTTCTGCGCCCGGGTGAGCACCATGAACCGCTGGCTCGGCGGCAGGTTGTCCTTGCTCTCGTCCACGGCAGTGCTCGGGTCGTCGTTCAGGATGTGGTCGGGACCGGCGATCAGCGGGTCGTCGGCCTTGAGGGGGACGAACACGGTGCCACCGGACTTGGTGGTCAGGTCGACGCCGTGGTCGAAGAACTGCCCGAAGAAGGTGAAGAGCTGGTTGTAGGGCGGCGACAGGCCGACGTCGGTGGTCACGTTCGGGATGAACAGGGTCTCGTGGTCGGGCACGCAGTCCTTGACGGTCGGGTCGGTCTTGCAGGCGACGACGCCCTCGTTGCCCTGCGTGCGCACGGGGTTCTCGGCGGCGGCGATCGCGGCCGGGTTGGACGAGGTCTGGTCGACGATCAGGTTGCTGATCATCCGGGGCTGCGAGTCGTAGACGTACCCCTTCTTCTGCGCGTACGACGTCGAGGCCCCCGGCTGGCCCGGGTAGCCGGCGGGCACCGGCTCGGCCTTCTCGAAGTCAGGCTGGGTCAGGCGGGGGAACGGCTGGTCGGCCGTGCCGTACTTCTCGTGCCCGGCGATCAGGTTGTTGCAGGAGCCGTCGACCGTGCGCAGGCCGTAGGAGACCATCGGGCTCGGGATCTGGTTCGGCCCGGTGCCGACGAGCCCGGCGCACGGGTCCGCGGCCGTGTACGTCTTGGCGTGGTGCTCGGCGATCTTGATCTGCTTGAGGATGAAAGCCAGGTCGGCCGGCGTGACGGTGAAGCCGGCGCCGACGGGCGCGGCCTGCGCCGCGGGCCCCACCAGGGCCACAGCGGGCAGCAGCCCGGCTCCGAGCAGCGTCGCCGTCAGGCCAGCGACCACGCGGCGCGCGCGGCTGGACTCCGACGTCTGGCGGCGGTCAGCCGCCCTGTCCGAACGCACGCGTGAGCGCGCAGCGGTCAATCTCATGGTTCCCCCACGGAGCTAGTACCCCGACCCACGAGCCCACTTCCCACGGGTCCCCACAGGGCACAGTTGCTGTGAGGCTCACAGTGGCGGCCAAGCGTCACGCGGTTGTAAAAGCCTCATTGCGACGTCGCCGTCCATGGCTCCGACGGGCGGCCTGAA
Organism: uncultured Propionibacteriales bacterium; assembly: GCA_965653225.1. Classification (GTDB taxonomy): domain Bacteria; phylum Actinomycetota; class Actinomycetes; order Propionibacteriales; family Nocardioidaceae; genus JALZDI01. Next base: position 6,206 of record CBFGZI010000090.1, read on the forward strand.
ACGGGTCCGCCGGCTCTCGGGGCCGGCGCTCCGGTCGGGGGCTCCGGGCGACGACTCCGGGCAGCGCTCACGGCGGTGAGACAGGTCTTTGCCTAATCGGGCATTCCCAACTATTCTTACGGGCCGTCGTCGGTTGCTGACCGACGGTCCTTTCGGGCCTGGACCTCGCCCCCCAGATTCACGCGAGGTCGGAAATGCCCAAGAACCAGCCTCGGCGGTCCAGCGTGACCGGTCGAGCGACGTGCCCCGAGTGCGGCGCGTCCGTTCCCGTCGTCGGCGGTCGCTGGCTCTACGTCCATCGCGAGGGAACCGCCGAGTACGCCTACCCCAGAGGTGACAGCGGGCTGCGCTGCCCGGGGAGCCTCTTCCCGGTGGCCTCACCCACGGTGGGACCGGTGGATCCCACGACGCTGCCCGCGGCAGCACCCAAAGACGCTGACAGGAGGGGACAGGTGGCCGGCGGCTGATACCACCTGGAGCGGCACCGATCGCCGTCGAGCACGGCGAGGTGCACGTCGCGGTGCGGGCGGGTGCCGGGCATCGCTCGCCCGCACCGCGACGACCAAGGGGGAAACGCGGTCGACGGCCGCGGCCGAGGCGCCGACGGACCCCTTCTTCGGCTCCTACGGCCCGGCCGTCGCCGCGGCACCGGCTCAGCCGTTACTCGCTCGGGGGGCGCACACTCTCGACGGCCGTGCAAGGCTGGTGTCAGGGCCCGTTAGCGGTCGTCCGGAGCGAGGGCAGAGGTTTGGGGTTCACACTCGGCAGGTTCGGCCTCGGCGACGTGGTGTCGCTGTGCTCCCGGCTGCCGGGCGCCGTCTCGTCCCCGACGTCGATGGAGGAGGCCGCCACCGCCCTGGTCCGGTTCCTGCGGGGCGCCTTCCTCGACCCGGCCAGCGGCCGGCCGGAGCTGGTGCTGGCGCGGTGCTTCCTGACGGTGCCGACGGAGGCCTTGCCGGGCGACCTCCGTGAGCTCGCCCGCGCGGCGCTGACGGAACCGCCGCCTCCGGACATGCGCTGCCTGACCCTGCTCGGCACCGACGGCGACCTCGCGCAGTGGCGTGACCACCGGCAGTCGGTCAGCCACCGGGTGCTTCCGCTGGCCAGCAAGGACGCGGTGGCGGCCGCCCCGATGGTGGCGGGGCTGGTCGAGCAGGTCGGGCTCGGCGTGCAGCGGCTGCTCGACGTGGCCGAGCTCGAGGCCGTGGAGCGGCACGAGGAGAGCCTCGACGTCTTCTACGTCCCCGAGGCGAGCGGAAGCCCCAAGGTGCCGGACCAGCAGTTCGTACGTTCCCACGGTGTCCGGTCGGTGCTCGGGTTCGGGTCGGTGCTGCCGGGTGGTGACCTGTTCGTCGTGGTGCTGTTCAGCCGGACGCCGGTCGAGGCCGAGGTGGCGGCGATGTTCGGCACGGTCGCGATGGCGGCGAAGCTGGCGCTGCTGCCGGCCGTGTGCGCACCGCTGTTCCGGGGCGGTCCCGAGCGCGGCGTCCCCGCGGAGCGGGTGAGCGCGGCGCGCGTCCGCGCGCTCGAGCAGATGCTGGCCGTGCAGCAGCAGACCGTCGCCGCCCAGGCGGCACGACTCGAGGACGCCGTGCAGCGGGCACGGCTGGAGGCCAGCACGACCGACACCCTGCGCGAGGTGGGCACCAGCCTGGTCGCCGACCTCACGCTCGAGCGCGTCGTGCAGTCGGCGACCGACGCCGCGACCCGCCTGACCGGCGCGGACTTCGGGGCGTTCTTCTACAACGTCGTCGGGGCCTCCGGCGAGTCGTACATGCTGTACACGCTCGCGGGTGCTCCCCGGGAGGCGTTCTCCCAGTACCCGATGCCGCGCCCTACCGAGGTGTTCGCCCCCACCTTCGCCGGCGAGGGCCCGATACGCAGCGCCGACATCACCCGCGACCCGCGGTACGGCCACAACGACCCGTACGACGGCACGCCGCCGGGCCACCTCCCGGTGCGCAGCTACCTCGCGGTGCCGGTGGTCTCGCGCACCGGGACCGTGCACGGCGGCCTCTTCTTCGGCCACCCCGACACCGACGTGTTCGACGAGCGGGCCGAGCGTCTGGCCGTCGGCATCGCCGCGCAGACCGCCGTGGCGCTCGACAACGCGCGCCTGTACGAGCAGCAGCGCACCGTGGCGCTGGAGCTGCAGCGCAGCCTGCTGCAGCCGGAGCGCGTGCCGGTGCCGACCGGGCTCGAGCTGGCCTACAAGTACCTCCCGGGCGGCGGGGGAGCCGACGTCGGCGGGGACTGGTTCGACGTGATCCCGCTGCCGGGTGGGCGGGTGGCGTTCGTGATCGGCGACGTGATGGGACGCGGAGTGCACGCGGCGGCGATCATGGGGCAGCTGCGGACGGCGGTGCGCGCGTTCGCCGTGCTCGACCTGCCGCCCGCAGAGCTGCTGAGCCGCTTCAACCAGCTGGTCTGCGAGATGTCGCAGGACCTCATCGCCACCTGCATCTATGCCGTGGTCGACCGCTCCGCGCAGTCGATCACCCTGGCCAACGCGGGGCACCCGCCGCCGGCCATGCGGCTCCCCGACGGCGAGGTGCGGCTGCTGCAGGAGCCGCTCGGGCCCCCGCTCGGTGTCCCGGGCGGTGTCTACCGCGAGCAGGACGTGGCCTTCCCCGCCGGCGTGCGGGTGCTGCTGTTCACCGACGGTCTGGTCGAGCACCGGTCCCGCGCGATCGCGGAGGGCCTCGAGCAGCTGCGCGCGTGGCTCTCCTCGGCGCACGGGTCGCTGCACCAGCTGTGCGACGACGTGCTCACGGCGCTGCTCAGCCCCGCCAGCCAGGACGACGACGTCACCCTGCTGGCGCTCGGCAACATCGGCGGGGAGACCCCCGTCGACTAGCGTCCTCGACCTGCCGACCCGCTCGGATGGTGCCTACCACATGTCTGACCCCTTGGCAGGGAGGCGGAGCCGTGTTAATGTCTATAAAACCACTAGAGTAAATAAACCAAATGGGGGCGGTCGGCATGGTCGACGAGGAGTTCGAGCGGTTCGTGACCCGCTACGTACTGCCGTTGCTCTTCCTGGTGGTAGCCGGAGTCTGTGTGGTGATGCTGGCCGCGGCCATTCTCGAGGGCTCGTGGCTGGCGGCGCCGGTACACGCGCTGGCGACGCTGTTCCTGGTCCTGCTCGCCGCGGTGTGCCGCCGCAGGGCGGCCCCGCTCGAGCCCGCGGTGCAGCGCGCGCTGTGGGTGCGCTCGATCAACCAGGTGCGGCACCTGGACCGGGCCGCCTGAGCGCCCGTCGCGCGGGCGGCGAGCCCGGCACTGCTCAGCTGTCGACCCCCTGCCGCGGAGCGGGCATCACGCGGCCGCTGATCCGTGCGACCGCGCTCTGGTAGCGCGCTCCGAAGATCCTGACCACGCCGTCGAGCAGCTTGGCGTCGGTGCCCACCACGACCCGCGGACGGTTGGCCAGAACGCCCGCGAGGATCACCTCGGCCGCCTTCTCCGCCGGCATCCGGGCCAGCTTGCGGTCGAAGAAGTCGGCGAACGTCTGCTTGTCCTCGCCGGCCGTGGCGCGGGCGTTGCGGGCGATGGCGGTCTTGATGCCGCCGGGATGCACGCAGGTGACCTCGACGGGGTGCCCGGCGATGAGCATCTCCTGCCGGAGCGCCTCGGTCAGCCCGCGGACGGCGAACTTCGCCGAGTTGTAGGCCGTCTGCCCGGGCATGCCGAGCAGCCCGAACAGGCTCGAGATGTTCACCAGGTGGCCGTCGCCACTGTCGATCAGGTACGGGAGGAACTCCTTGGAGCCGTGCACGACGCCCCAGAAGTCGACGTCCATGACCCACTCGAAGTCCTCGTACTCGACCTCCTCGAAGCGGCCGTGCAGGGCGACGCCGGCGTTGTTGACGACGACGTTGACGCGTCCGAAGTGCTCGTGGGTGGCCTCGGCGTAGGCGCGTACCGCGGACCGGTCCCGCACGTCGAGCAGCGCGGTGTGCACCTCGCGGGTGGTCTGTCGCCGTACCAGGTTCGCGGTCTCGTCGAGCCCTGCCGCGTCCACGTCGGACAGCGCCAGCACCGCGCCGCGCGCGGCCGCACCGAGGGCGAGCGCGCGTCCGATGCCGGACCCGGCCCCGGTGATCACCACAACCTTGTCGGTCAGCGTCCTCATCGTCCTCGTCCCACCTCGTCGGATTCTGGCGCGGTCGCCCGCGTGGCGGCCGGTTCCATCATCGGACCTGCACACTACCTATGTGACATCGCCTGTGTCACGCTCCGGGCGTGGGCTCGGTCACGCTCGCCGGAGTCGGTGGTCCTATCGTGAGCCGGGTGGCTGAGCAGGCGGGTGCCGAGGTGAGGGTCGTGGCGGGCGGTCCGCAGCGGTGAGCGAGGGCGCCCCGGAGATCGCGACCAGCCCGCTGCCCTCGGCGGAGGAGGAGCTGGGGGAGTCGCGCCCCGGACGCCAGGCCGGTATCGCCGTGATGGCGCTCGGCGCACTCGGGGTGGTCTTCGGTGACATCGGCACCAGTCCGCTGTACGCCATGCAGACGGTGTTCGCCGTCGAGGGGATGCGGCCCGACCAGGCCACGGTGTACGGCGTCGTCTCCCTGATGTTCTGGACCATCACGCTGGTGGTGTCGGTCAAGTACGTCACGCTGGTGATGCGGGCCGACAACCATGGCGAGGGCGGCATCATGGCCCTGGTCGCGCTGGTCCGCAGCACCGGCGCACGCCGTCGCGGTGCGCAGTTCGCGCTGGTGGTGCTGGGCATCTTCGGTGCGTCGCTGTTCTACGGCGACTCGATGATCACGCCGGCCATCTCGGTGCTGTCCGCGGTCGAGGGCCTGGAGGTCGCGACACCGGGGCTCGAGCAGTTCGTGGTCCCCATCGCGCTCGTGATCCTGGTGGTGCTGCTGTTCGTGCAGCGGTTCGGCACCGCGACGGTCGCGAAGGCGTTCGGGCCGGTGATGGCGGTGTGGTTCGGCATCCTCGGTGTGACCGGGCTGCTGCACGTCGTCGGCAGCCCCGGCGTCCTGCAGAGCCTCTCACCGACCTTCGCGGCGCAGTTCCTGGTCGACCACGTGGGTATCGCGGTGCCCGAGCTCGGTGCGGTGGTCCTCACCGTCACCGGCGTGGAGGCGCTCTACGCCGACATGGGCCACTTCGGCGCCGGACCCATCCGCCGTGCGTGGTTCGTGGTGGTCTTCCCGGCGCTGATCCTCAACTACATGGGCCAGGGTGCCCTCATCCTGGGGAACCCCAAGGCGGTGCAGAACCCCTTCTTCCTGCTGTTCCCGGGTTGGGCGCTGGTGCCGATGGTCGTCATCGCGACCATCGCGGCCGTGATCGCGTCGCAGGCGGTCATCTCCGGCACCTTCTCCATCACCCGCCAGGCGGTCCAGCTCGGCTTCCTGCCCCGGCTCACGGTGCGACACACCGGCGACGAGGTCGGCCAGGTGTACGTGCCGGCGGTCAACTGGTTGCTGCTGGTCGCGGTGTCTGCCCTCGTGGTGGGCTTCGGCTCGTCGCAGGCGCTCGCCGGCGCGTACGGCATCGCGGTCACCGGGACGCTGGCGATCGACACCGTGCTGTTCTTCTTCGTGGTCCGGGCGCTGCGGCACCGACCGTTGTGGCTGGCCGTCGCCGGCGCGGCGTTCTTCCTGACCATCGACCTGTCGTTCTTCGGCGCGAACCTCCCGAAGGTGCTGCAGGGCGGCTGGTTCCCGCTCCTGGTGGCACTGGTGATGTTCGTGCTGCTGTCCACCTGGCAGCGTGGGAGGGAGATCGTCAAGCACAACCGCGAAGAGGTGGAGGGCCCGCTGCGGAGCTTCGTCGAGGAGGTACGCGAGCAGGAGTCGGTGGTCCGGGTGCCGCGGACCGCGGTGTACCTCAGCGCGAACACCGACACCACGCCGTTGGCGTTGCGGGTGAACCTGAGGCACAACGACGTCGTGCACGAGAGCGTGCTGATCGTATCGGTCCAGACCATCAACGTGCCGCACGTGCAGGAGTCGAAGCGGCTCGTCGTCGACGAGCTGTGGTTCGAGGACGACGGCATCTCGCGCGTCAACATGCGCTACGGCTTCCAGGACGACATCGACGTGCCGCATGCGCTCGCGCAGTCGGTCGAGCAGATGGAGGGCGACGTCGACGTGGACGAGGCGTCGTACTTCATCTCCGACACCACCGTGGTCCCGTCAGGCTCGGGCGGCATGCGGCGATGGCGCAAGCGCCTTTTCGTCACGATGGCGAGGAACGCGGCGAACCCGGTGCCGTACTTCAAGCTTCCCGACGACCGCACCGTGGTGGTCGGCGCGCACATCGAGCTCTGACCTCGCCTCGTTCGCCACTTGCATACGCGAACGGTTGCCTGGGCGTCACGGTGGGTACCCGCCGCAGATGTCGTACGTGCTGCTCGCGCTCGCGTTCGCGCTGCTGCTTGCCGGCGCGGTGGTCTTCACCAACGCGGTGGAGTGGGCCGGGATCCGGCTCGGTCTGGGCACCGGTGCGGTCGGCAGCATCCTGGCCGCGATCGCGACCGCGCTGCCGGAGTCGGTGGTGCCCATCGTGGCGATCATCTCCGGTGAGGAGACCGGGCAGATTGCGATCGGCTCGATCCTGGGTGCGCCGCTGCTGCTGGGCACACTGGCGATGCTGCTGGTCGGGATCTCGACCCACGCGTTCGCCGGGCGGCGCGAGCAGTCGGCCGACCTCGACGTCCATGCGCCCACCACGGCACGTGACCTGGTGGTGTTCATGGCCTTCCTGCTGGTCGCGCTGGTCCTCGGTCTCGTCGGGAGCGAGCCGGTGCGCATCGGTGCCGCGGTCGTGTTCGTTCTCTCGTACGGAATCTACGTGTGGCGGACCGTCGCACACGGCGGCGAGAGCGGCGAGGAGCCGGGAAGCCTCTACTTCGACCCGTCCAAGGGCGACCCGCCCGCCAACGTCGCGATCGTCGGCCAGGTGCTCACCGGAGTCGCGGCGATCGTGGGTGGCGCCGAGCTTTTCGTCACCGAGATCGAGGAGATCTCGGCCGCGGCCGGTGTCTCCGCGCTGGTGCTGGCGCTGGTGCTCGCGCCGCTGGCCACCGAGCTGCCGGAGAAGGCCAACAGCATCCTGTGGTCCCGTAAGGGCAAGGACGCCCTGGCACTGGGCAACATCACCGGCGCGCTGGTGTTCCAGTCGATGATCCCGGTCGCCGTCGGCCTGGCGTTCACGCCGTGGGCGCTCACCACGCCGAGCCTGCTGGCCATCGTGTGCGCGGTGCTGGGTGGCGGCGGCGCGCTCGTCGCGGTGCTGCGCAGGCGGCACTTCACGCTGCCGTGGATGGTCTACTGGGGCGTGCTCTACGCCGGGTTCGTCTCATACGTCGTGCTGTTCGGCTAGGACTGTCTCGCCACTTCGCGCAGGCATTCCACCGGTGTGACCGTTCCTGCCCCGCGCTTGATGGGTACGGCGTGGTTGGCACGCACCACAGTGCGAGCAACCACGAGGAGGGCCCGATGGCACACACGGTCGGTGACTACCTGCTGGCGCGACTTCGCGAGTGGGACGTCGAGCAGGTGTTCGGCTACCCCGGCGACGGGATCAACGGGATCCTGGCCGCCTGGGCGCGCGCGGACAACAAGCCGCAGTTCGTGCAGTCCCGGCACGAGGAGATGAGCGCGTTCGAGGCGGTGGGTTACGCCAAGTTCACCGGCCGGGTTGGCGTGTGCATGGCCACGTCCGGCCCGGGCGCGATCCACCTGCTGAACGGCCTGTACGACGCGAAGCTCGACCACGCGCCGGTAGTCGCGATCGTGGGCCAGACCCACCGCACGGCGATGGGCGGGTCGTACCAGCAGGAGGTCGACCTGCAGAACCTGTTCAAGGACGTCGCCAGCGAGTACGTGCAGACGGTGATGGTGCCCGAGCAGCTGCCGAACGTGCTCGACCGGGCGATGCGGGTGGCGATGGCCGAGCACGCGCCCACCGCCATCATCATCCCGGCCGACGTGCAGGAGCTGGACTACTCGCCTCCGACGCACGAGTTCAAGATGGTGCCGTCCAGCATCGGCATCTCGTGGCCCACGACGGTGCCCGACGACGGCGCGGTCCGGCAGGCCGCCGAGATCCTCAACTCGGGTAAGAAGCCTGCGATCCTGGTCGGGCAGGGCGCCCGCGGTGCGCGCGCGGAGGTCGAGGCGGTGGCCGACCGGCTCGGCGCCGGCGTCGCCAAGGCGTTGCTGGGAAAGGACGTGCTCTCGGACGAGCTGCCGTACGTGACCGGCGCGGTCGGCCTGCTGGGAACGCGGCCGAGCTATGAGCTGATGGAGGGCTGCGACACGCTGCTGACCATCGGCTCGAACTTCCCGTACAGCCAGTTCCTTCCGAAGTACGACCAGGCGCGCGCGGTGCAGATCGACGTCGACGGCAAGTTCATCGGGATGCGCTACCCCTACGAGCTGAACCTCGTCGGTGACGCCAAGGAGACGCTGCGCGCGATTCTCCCGCACCTGAGGAAGAACAAGGACCGCTCCTGGCGCAAGGAGATCGAGAAGAACGTCGCCCGCTGGTGGGAGACGATGGACAGGGAGGCGGCAGTCGAGGCCGACCCCATCAACCCGATGCGGCTGTTCACCGAGCTGTCGCAGCGGTTGCCGGGTGATGCGATCGTCACCGCGGACTCGGGCTCCGCGGCCAACTGGTACGCCCGGCACCTGCGCTTCCGCGACAGTGTGCGCGGCTCCCTGTCGGGCACGCTGGCCACGATGGGGCCTGGCGTCCCCTACGGCATCGGAGCGAAGTTCGGCGTGGGCGAGCGTCCGTGCATCGCCTTCGTCGGCGACGGCGCGATGCAGATGAACGGCATGGCCGAGCTGATCACCATCCAGCGCTACTGGCGCCAGTGGGCCGACCCGCGACTGGTGATCGCGGTGCTGCACAACAACGACCTGAACCAGGTCACCTGGGAGATGCGGGCGATGTCGGAGTCGCCGAAGTTCGTCGAGTCGCAGGCGCTTCCCGACGTCGACTACGCCGCGTTCGCCAGCGGGCTGGGCCTGCAGGGCATCACCGTGGTAGACCCCGAGCAGATCGGGGCTGCGTGGGAGCGTGCGCTGTCGGCCGACCGGCCAACGGTGCTCGACGTGCACTGCGACCCGAACATGCCGCCGATCCCGCCGCACGCGACGTTCGAGCAGATGAAGTCGACCGCCGAGGCGATCCTCAAGGGCGACGAGGACGCCGTTGGAGTGGTCAAGACCGGCATCAAGACCAAGCTGCAGGAGATGCTTCCGCACCGCAACGGCTGAGTGTGAGCGGGGTTGATGCCGCTCGGCGCAGCAAACGACATTGTTGCGTGCCTGGGCATGGGGTCCTGTCGGTTGCCTGTAAAGGTGCGGCTGGTCCCGGGGTGACGTTGGCCTAGGGCCGGTTAGAGACGGGCTTGGTCTGTGGGCGCGATCGCGTGTCGGGTGCAGCCGGTCTCGATCGCCGGCGACGCGCTCGCGACGAGGCGTCGGGTGCCGCCGTTTCCGGCTTCCCGCGGACGCGACGGATGATCGTGTGGGCTGCAGCACGGAGTATTTTCCGTTGCTGTTTGGGTCGCGGGTCCCATCCCATCTATGGCCCGCGGGGGAACCGTTTTGTGCGCTGTGACACGAGACGGCAACAACAATCCGCTCGCCGTGAACGTTTCTCAACACTTCGTGGAAGACGACACCGAGAAGCTCCGACACTGCGCCGTCTGCCACCAGTTCGTGGAGAACGCCCGGCCTTCCCTTGGCGCACGGTTGCTTCCCTCGGTTCATGAACCGAGGGAAGCAACCACAACACCCGGTTACATGGCTTGTGGGACGGCCAGGTCAGTCGCGCAGGAGCCCGAGTGCGACGGCCTCCTCGTACAGCTCCTCACGCACCGACGGATGCGCGGCCTGCTCGATCAGCGCGCGCGCCTGGGCCCGCTCG
>CBFGZI010000091.1:0-16021 GCA_965653225.1 uncultured Propionibacteriales bacterium
GAACGCCTACGTGCCGGACAGCTTTGGGAGAGCGGCGACTGGCTGTTCGCCACCGAGACGGGGGCCCCGATCAACCCCAGAACGGACTGGGACGAATGGAAGCGGCTGCTTCGGAGGGCGGGCATCCGTGACGCTCGACTGCACGATGCCCGGCACACAGCCGCCACGGTGCTCCTGCTGCTCGGTGTCAGTGAGCGCACGATGATGGGCGTCATGGGCTGGTCGAACGCGGCCATGACTCAGCGTTACGCGCACTTGGTCGACCCGATCAGGCGTGACATCGCCAAGCGGATCGACGGACTGCTGTGGTCAGTCGACGAGGACTCGCCCCAGGGCGATGACGAGCCGCCACGGGCCGGATGAGGAAGCCCAACTGAGACTAAACCAGGGAAACGCCGACAGGACCCTGAGGCCGTGTCGGCGTTTCCGCTGGTCAGTGGCGGTGGCGGTGGGATTTGAACCCACGGAGGGCAGAACCCTCACACGCTTTCGAGGCGTGCTCCTTAGGCCGCTCGGACACGCCACCGCGGACGAGGGTACTAGACGTCCTTGGCCGGTCAGTACCCGAGATCGGGCTCGCGGTGGGAGTCGAAGAACTGGCGCAGCAGGGCGCCGGACTCGTTGGCAAGCACCCCGGCGACGACCTCCGGCCGATGGTTGAGTCGGCGGTCGCGTACGAGGTCCCACAGCGACCCGACCGCTCCTGCCTTCTCGTCATAGGCGCCAAAAACCACCCGGTCGAGGCGGGCCAGGACGCTGGCGCCCGCGCACATCGCGCACGGCTCCAGCGTCACCACGAGGGTGCAGCCCTCCAGGCGCCACTGCCCCCTACTGGCGGCCGCGGTACGCAGCGCCAGGACCTCCGCGTGCGCCGTGGGGTCGTGCTCCGCCTCGCGCCGGTTGTGGTCGGTGGCGACGACGGCACCCGAGGAGTCGACCACGACGGCGCCGATCGGGACGTCGCCGTGTACGGGTGCGAGCCGCGCCGCGTCGAGGGCACGACGCATCGCATCGGTCCACGCGCGGTGCGCGGCTGGCGGCGGAGACGTCACGAAGCCAAGGACGACTAGCTGCCGACCGCCTCGAGGGCCGACTGGTACTCCGTGACGAAGCCGGCGCGGCCCGCGATGTCCTCGAGCATCTCGTCGGGGTAGAGCTCCTCCTCGTCGCACAGCACGGCGAGGTCCATCGCCGAGCAGCCGAGGTCGGACAGGATCTGCATGTCGCCCGCGGGCTGCAGTGCGTCCTCGTCCTCGTCGGGAAGCGGCAGGTCGAGCCGGTTCACCACGTCACGGGCCAGCGGCCACTCCGTCGCCGCGGTGATGTCGGAGAGCAGCAGCCGCACGGTCTCGCCCTGTACGCGCGCCAGCACGAAGAAGTCCTCGTCGACCGACACCATGCCCAAGGACCCGGCGTCACCGGGCCACTGGCGCAGGGCATGGATCAGCACCTCGAGGTCGGTCCCGGCACGAGGTGGCAGCGGCGCGACCTGCCACTCGCCCTCCTCGCGATATGCGACCACCGCGAAGTCGACGCCAGAGTCCAGATCCTCGGCCATACCCCCTCCGTTCCAGGCGTGTGTCTGGTCGTCTGTCTCGACTGCGTACCCGACGCGCACGGCGCCTTCTTGCATCGTGGCAGATGTGTAGCGTTTGGCGCTATGCGCATCCACGTCGCCGACCATCCGCTGGTCGCCCATAAGCTCACTGCCTTACGCGACCAGCGCACCCCCTCCCCCACCTTCCGTCAGCTGGTCGACGAGCTGGTGACGCTGCTGGCGTACGAGGCCACGCGTGAGGTGCGGACCGAGGCGGTCACGGTCGACACGCCGGTCGCGCAGACCCGGGGCGTGCGCCTGGCTCGGCCCAAGCCGCTGGTGGTGCCGATCCTGCGGGCCGGTCTGGGGATGCTGGACGGGATGATGCGGCTGGTGCCCATGGCGGAGGTGGGGTTCCTGGGCATGATCCGCGACGAGGAGACGCTGCACGCCTCGACCTACGCCGAGCGGCTGCCCGACGACCTGTCCGGGCGGCAGTGCTACCTGCTCGACCCGATGCTCGCGACCGGCGGCACGCTGGCCGTGGCGGCGCAGTTCCTCATCGACCGCGGCGCCGACCACATCACCGCGATCTGCCTGCTGGCCGCCCCCGAGGGAGTCGAGCGGCTCGACAAGGAGCTCGCCGGCGTCGAGGCGCCGTTCCGCGTCGTCACGGCGGCCCTCGACGAGCGGCTCAACGAGAAGGGGTACATCGTGCCGGGCCTCGGTGACGCCGGGGACCGCCTGTACGGCCTGGCCGTCTGAGTCACCCGCGCACGCATTGACGCGTCACGCGGGAAGTGGTCTCTCTCCTGTGGTGACGCGTCAGAATTCCGCGCTCCCCGCGCAGACAAATTGACGCCTCACGCAGGGGATGGCCCGGCGCGGCATGCGGGTGTCGGCTCAGCCGGTGATCTGGACGACCCCGGTGGCGAGCAGCACCATGCCGAGCACGACGGCCCCGGCAAGCACGAGAATGGCGATGGCCCTGGCGCGGGTGTCCTCCCGCGGCTCGGGGTCTTCGTTCTTGTTCCAAGTCATGTCAGGTCCTTTCGCAAACCTGGACCCTCCCACGGCAAAGAATATGCCACGGCCGCCGTGAGTGAACAGATGTACACCGAAATACCGCTGTGGCGTCCGTCTCAGGCCCCATCACGTCGGGAGGTCTCAGAGGTCCTTCACCGCGGCGAGGAGCTTGGACAGCGAGTCGCGCGCGTCCCCGAACAGCAGCGTGGTCTTGGGGTCGAAGAGCAGCTCGTTCTCGATACCGGCGAAGCCGGGCCGCATCGACCGCTTCAGGAACACGATCTGCTTCGCCTGGTCGGCGTTCAGGATCGGCATGCCGTAGATCGGCGCACCCGGGGTGGTCTTGGCGGCGGGGTTGACGACGTCGTTCGCGCCGACCACCAGCACCACGTCGGCCTGCTTGAAGTCGCCGTTGATGTCGTCCATCTCGCGGAGCTGCTCGTACGGCACCTGCGCCTCGGCGAGCAGCACGTTCATGTGGCCGGGCATACGTCCGGCCACCGGGTGGATCGCGTAGTCCACGGCGATGTCGCGGCCGGAGAGCTGGTCGACCAGGTCGCGCAGCGTGTGCTGGGCCTGCGCGACGGCGAGCCCGTAGCCGGGCACGATGATCACCCGCTGCGCGTACCCGAGCAGGATCGCGATGTCGGTCGGTGCCGCGGAGCGGACCGGACGCTCGCTGACCTCGGTCGAGCCGAGCGTCGAGCCGCCCTTGAGCGCGCCGAACAGCGTGTTGAACAGCGAGCGGCCCATGGCCTCGGCCATCAGCTTGGTCAGGAACGTACCTGAGGCACCGACCAGGGTGCCCGCGACCAGCAGCAGGGTGTTGCCGAGCACGTAGCCACCCGCGGCGACGGTGAGGCCGGTGAACGCGTTGAGCAGCGAGATCACGATCGGCACGTCGGCGCCGCCGACCGGCAGCACCAGCAGCAGTCCCAGCACCAGCCCGACCAGGCAGAGCACCACGCCGACGGCGACGAGGGGGTCGACCACGAGAACCACGGCCAGCGCGACACCCGCCAGCAGCGACCCTCCGAACAGGATCGGCAGCCCGGTGAACACCACCGGACGGGTGGTCATCAGCTCCTGCAGCTTGGCGAACGTCACCAGCGAGCCGGCGAAGCTGACGGAGCCGACCAGCACGGTGAACGCCGTCGCCGCCAGCGGCACGATCCCCGGGTCGCTACCGGCGGCCGAGAGGTCGCTGAGCTCGAGCAGCGCCACGAGCGCGGCAGCACCGCCGCCGACGCCGTTGAACAGCGCGACCAGCTGCGGCATCTGCGTCATCTGCACGCGTCGCGCACCGACCACACCGCCCACGGTGCCGATCGCGATCGCCACCAGGATCAGCGACAGGTTGACCGCACCGCCCATGTCGTAGGCGATGAACGTGATCAGGCAGGCCAGCACGGCGCCCCCGGCGCCGATGAAGTTGCCGACCCGGGCGGTCCGCGGCGAGGAGAGTCCCTTCAGCGCGACGATGAAGCAGACCGCCGCCAGGAGGTAGCCGATCTGCACCCAGCCCGGCAGCGTTCCCGACGTATCCCCGGCCGCTTCCATCGACCGGGCCGCCACGGCCCCGGCTGACACCGCGACATCACCCACCGGCGTTCTCCTTCGTTCCCGTGTCGGCGCTTGCCTTCTTCGGCGACTTGAACATCTCGAGCATCCGGTCGGTGACGACGAAGCCGCCGACCATGTTGACCGTGGCGAGCACCACCGCGATCAGGCCGACCACGAGCGCGCCGGTCGACTCGGCCTTTCCGGCGACGATCACGGCGCCGACGAGGATGACACCGTGGATCGCGTTCGCGCCGGACATCAGCGGGGTGTGCAGAGTCCTCGAGACCTTGGAGATGACCTCGACGCCGGTGAAGATGCTGAGGACGAAGACTGTCAGCAGCGCGATCTGCTCGCTCATGCGTTCCCTCCTGATCCGGACTGCCGTCCCTCGAGTGCCTCGGCAGTCGGCTGGTGCTTGACCTCGCCGGCGTGGGTGACGCAGCAGCCGGCCACGACCTCGTCCTCGAAGTCGGGCGCGAACGCCTCGTCGGCGGTCATCAGTGTCACCAGGTTGAGCACGTTCTGCGCGTACAGCCTGCTGGCCGGCGCGGGCATCTGGCTCGGCGCGTTGGAGACGCCGTGCACCAGCGCGTGGCCGATCCGGACCTCCTCGCCGGCGACGGAGCCCTCGACGTTGCCGCCCGACTCCGCGGCCAGGTCCACCACGACCGAGCCCGGTCCCATCTGCTCGACCATCTCGCGGGTGACCAGCAACGGCGCCTGCCGTCCGGGTACGGCGGCCGTGGTGATCAGCGCGTCGGCGGCCGCGACGTACGGCGTCAGCAGCTCGCGCTGGCGGGCGGCGCGGTCCTCGGTCATCTCCCGCGCGTAGCCGCCGGACCCCTCCAGGGTCTCCAGCTCCAGCTCGATCGGCTTGGCGCCCATGGAGGCGATCTCCTCCGCGGCCGCGGCGCGGACGTCGTACGCGCGTACGACCGCGCCGAGCCGCTTGCCGGTCGCGATCGCCTGCAGCCCCGCGACGCCCGCACCGAGCACCAGCACCTCGGCCGGCGGCACGGTCCCCGCGGCGGTCATGTTCAGCGGGAGGAAGCGGCGCAACCGCTCGGCGGCGATGATGAGCGAGCGGTAGCCGGCCACCAGCGCCTGCGAGGACAGCGCGTCCATCGACTGCGCCCGCGAGATCCGCGGGATCAGCTCCATCGCGAACGTCGTCAGCCCTGCGTCGCGGGCGGCCTCCACCAGCTCAGGAGACTGGCTGGTGGGGAGGAACGAGACCGTGGCGGTGCCCTTCGCCAGCCCCTTCAGCCGCGACTCCTCCAACGGCTGCACCGACGCCACCACCACGGCGCCCTCGACCGCGGACGAGTCGACCGTGGCGCCCGCCTCTCGGTAGTCCTCGTCCGAACACTCTGCTGACTCACCGGCGCCGGGCTCGACCGCGACCTCGTACCCCAGCTCAGTCAGCTTCCCGACCAGCGAGGGGACCATCGCGACCCGGTTCTCACCGGCCCGGGTCTCCTTGACGACTGCGATCCTCACCGGGGCAACTTAGAGCACGCGCCTGCCACGGGGGCAATCTTGTGACTAGTTCGACACGATGTGTCCTAAACGTCTCGCACAGTAGTCGTCGTCGCGGCGGCCTGCTCGATGGTGGTATGCGCAGCGAGCAGCGGCGCCGCCGAGCGGCCCGAACCCCCCACCAACGACCTCAGTAGTAGTAGGGGAACTCCGACCAGTCCGGCGCCCTCTTCTCCAGGAACGCGTCCCGCCCCTCGGCCGCCTCATCGGTCATGTACGCCAGCCGCGTCGTCTCACCGGCGAACATCTGCTGCCCCACCAGCCCGTCGTCGATCAGGTTGAACGAGTACTTCAGCATCCGCTGCGCGGTGGGCGACTTGCCGTTGACCTTGCGCGCCCACTCCAGCGCGGTCCGCTCGAGCTCGGCGTGCGGCACCACCGCGTTCACCATCCCCATGCGATGCGCCGCGTCCGCGTCGTACTCGTCGCCGAGGAAGAAGATCTCGCGAGCGAACTTCTGCCCAACCTGGCGGGCCAGGTAGGCCGACCCGAAGCCGCCGTCGAACGAGGCCACGTCGGCGTCGGTCTGCTTGAACCGGGCGTGCTCGGCCGAGGCGAGCGTCAGGTCGCAGACCACGTGCAGCGAGTGGCCGCCACCGGCCGCCCACCCGGGCACGACGCAGATGACCACCTTGGGCATGAACCGGATCAGCCGCTGGCACTCGAGGATGTGCAACCGGCCCAGCCTGGCCCGGTCGACGCTGTCCGCGGTCTCGCCATCGGCGTACTGGTAGCCGACGCGCCCGCGGATGCGCTGGTCGCCGCCGGAGCAGAACGCCCAGCCTCCGTCTCGTGCGGAGGGCCCGTTGCCGGTCAGCAGCACGCAGCCGATGTCGGGCGAGGTGCGTGCGTGCTCGAGCACGCGGTAGAGCTCGTCCACGGTGTGCGGACGGAACGCGTTGCGCACGTCCGGCCGGTTGAACGCGACCCGCACGGTCCCCTGGTCGACCGCGCGGTGGTAGGTGATGTCGGTCAGGCCGTCGAAGCCGTCGACGACCTGCCACGCGCTCGGGTCGAAGATCTGCGACACCTGGGCTGCTTGCGGCTCCGGCATGCAGCGGAGCCTATGCCTGCAGCGACGTGCCCTCCCGCGCGGGTACGACGTCCTCTGAGGGCTCGACGGAGGCGACGATCGAGGCCGCCAGGCCGGCGAGGTGGGCAAGCCGCGCCATCTCCGAGTCGAGGAACTCCGGGCCGCCGCGACGGCCGGCGACCAGCGCCACGTCGGCCGTGCCGACGGGCACCCCGATCATCAGCGTCGACTCCCAGCCCTCGACGCCGGACGGGCCCGACAGCCGGGCGGGCCGGCGCAGCGGTACCCACGAGTCCCGCACGCCCTCCGTCCCCGGCGCCGCCGAGGTCGCCTCGCTCACCACGACACCGGACTCCTCGAGGCGGGCCAGCAGCGCCCAGTCGGACCGGAAGACCACCGGCACCAGCTCGACCAGTTGGTCGACGGCCTGCTCCGGCGACTCTGTCAGCGCCTCGACCGCCTCCAGGTCCAGACGCAGGTTGGCGCCCGCGGTGTAGCGGGAGATCCACAGCACCTCGATACCGTCGAGCTTCTGGCACGCCGACACCACCATGTCGGGGAGGACGGTGGGCGGCAGCTCCAGCAGCACGTCGTCTACCGCTCGTCCGTCGACGCCGTGCTCGACGATCTCGATCGCCTCGATGTCGGCGCCCGCCGCGCCGAGCGCGGAGGCCAGCGCCCCCAGCGACCCCGGCACGTCGGGTAGCTCCACCCGCATCAGGAACGCCATGCGGTCATCATCCCAGTCCTGCAAGCACAGCGCGGCGCGCTTCCACCGGCCGGACGCCTGCCGCACCGTCGGTCTCAGCCGACCGTGGCACCGGCGCGGTCGCCGTTCTGCTTGTCCCGCTGCCGGCGGCGGCGCTCCCGCTCGTCACGCCGGCTGCGGCGTACGCGCAGCGGACCCACCAGCCGCGGCCCGGACATCTTCGTCTCCAGCCTGCGGGCCTCGCGCTTGAGAGGCTGGGCCATGTACTCGCCGAAGATCACCCCGGAGGCCAGGCCCACCGCGACCACGACGGCACCGAGCAGGTCGCTGATGCCCAGGACGTCGCCCTCGGTCAGCTTGTACAGACCGCGGTAGATGGCCCCGCCGGGGAGCAGCGGGATGATGCCGGACACCACGACCACCAGGGGAGGGATGCGCAGGCGTCCCGCGACCGAGTACGAGACCACCCCGATGAGCACAGCCGCCAGCCCGGTCGCCCAGGCCCCGCCGAGCCGGGCCTGCAACATCACGTAGTAGCCGAGCTGGCCGAGCCCGCCCATGAGCACCGCGGCCACGATGGCGCGCTTGGGCGCGTAGCAGTTGACCAGCCATCCGGCGGCGGCCAGCGAGGCACCGATGACCGCGATCGGCACGTAGCCGAAACCTCGCGCCTGGTAGGGCTGCACCGCGAGCTGGACGCCGAACCGGTTCGCCAGCGCCAGGCCGGCGGTGACGCCGCCGATGATGCCGCCGGTGAGCAGCATCGCCTCGAAGCTGCGCGCGGTCGCGGTGATGTAGTAGCCGGTCACCGCGTCCTGAACCGCACCGACGAAGGCGATACCGGCCAGCAGCACGATGATGCCGGCGGCCACCACCTGGGAGACGTTGGAGTCCTCGGCCACCGTCGACAGCGCCAGCGCGCCCATCGTCGCGACGAAGCCGCCGAGCACGTGCTGGTAGAAGTTCGGGATGCGCTGCTGGGTCAGCTTCCGGTTCAGCACGTCGATCACGAGCGCGGACAGGAACGCGGTCAGCATGATCAGCGGCCCGCCGCCGATGAGCATGCCGACGCCGGCCGCCATCACGCCCCACCCGACCGTGGCGGCCCACCGCGGGTACGGGTTGCGGGCCGAGACGATCTGGTCCAGCTGCTTTCGGGCGTCCTCGATCTGGCAGCGACCGGCGACGACCTCGCGCACCAGGTGGTCCACGGCCGTGAGCTTGGAGTAGTTGAGTCCGCGGAACTTCACGTTGCGGATGTGTGTCTCCGGCGGCGAGTACGGCGAGGGCTGCCAGGAGATGGACAGCTCGGTGAACGTGACGCTGATGTCGGCCTCACGCAGACCGGCCGCGGACGTGATCGCCATCATGCTGACGGCGGCGTCCGCGGCGGCAGCGCCGCTGGACAGCACGACCTCGCCGATGCGCAGTGCAAGGTCGAAGGTCTGGTAGACCTCCCGCAGATCGTCGCCCACAGGCATAAGGGTGCCTAAGCGGTTGTTACATAAGCAAAGGGTTCGGCCCGTTGCGAGTGTGACGTCGATGACGCTGATGAGTGGACGCACGCTGCGGCGGGTCCGAGCGCGTAAGAGGGCGGCGAGGATGGGTACTGCATCGGACGAGACCCACTCGACCGCCGTCTAGGAAACACCGCAAACACCGCTCCGTTCAGACCCCGCATGGAGAGGCGAACCACGCATGACGAGCCCAAGCACGCACCGGCCCCGAGTCCTGATTCTCGGCGCGGGGTTCGCGGGTGTGGCAGCGATGAAGGCGCTCAAGGGTGCTCCCGTCGACGTCACACTTGTGGACCGCAACGGCTACAACACCTTCCAGCCGCTGCTGTACCAGGTGGCCACGGGCGGTCTGAACCCAGGCGACGTGACATACGCAGCGCGCGCACTCATCGCGCGGCAGCGCAACGCCTCGTTCCGCAAGGCCGACGTCGTCGGCATCGACCCCGACACCAAGACCGTGACGCTGTCCGATGACCGGAAGCTGACATACGACTACCTGATCATCGGCACCGGTGTCACCACCAACTACTTCGGTGTGCCCGGAGCCGAGGAGTACGCGCTGCCGCTGTACACGCGTAAGCAGGCGCTGGCCGTACGCGACAACATCTTCAGCAAGCTCGAGCGGCTGGCGCAGGCGAGCGACGACGGTCACCGCACCGACAACCCCACCGTGGTGATAGTCGGCGCCGGCGCGACCGGTGTCGAGATGGCCGGGACCATGGCCGAGATGGGCAACACGGCGATGCAGATCGCCTACCCGGAGCTGGGCGACCGCAGGGCCCGGGTGGTGCTCGTCGAGATGGGCCCGGACGTGCTCGCGCCGTACCACCCCAAGCTGCGCGACTACACCGCCCGCAGCCTGAGCAAGCGCGGAGTCGAGCTGCATCTCAACACCGCGGTCAAGGCGGTCGACGAGTCGGGTGTGCTGCTCGACAACGGCGAACGCATCAACGCCGGCACCGTGATCTGGGCCGCCGGCGTCACCGCACCCGAGCGGGTACAGAAGTGGGGGCTGCCACAGGGTCGCGGCGGACGTATCGAGGTGAGCCCCGACCTCAACGTGCCCGACCATCCTGAGGTGTTCGTGGCGGGCGACCTCGGGGTCACACCGGAGAACCCGCTGCCACAGCTCGCCCAGCCGGCCATGCAGGGCGGCAAGCACGCGGCCGAGCAGGTCCTGCGCATGATCAAGGGTGAGCCGACCCAGCCGTTCCACTACTTCGACAAGGGCACGATGGCCACGATCGCCCGCGGCTCCGCGATCGCGCAGCTGCGTGGCGGCATCCGGCTGAGGGGCCTGGTCGCGTGGGTCGCCTGGCTGGCGCTGCACATCTACTTCCTGCTCGGTGGGCGCAACCGGATGGTGACCCTGCTCAACCTGTCCGCGCGCTACCTGACCTGGCCGCGCAACCTCAACGTCATCGTCGGCGACTACTGACGGCCACCGGTGAGGACCTTCGACGGGTGACCACGACGGGGCCGGGGCGCGGCGGGTGCTCGCCTAGGCGCCCCGGCGGGCGTCAGACTGCTGACCATGCCTCCACTCAAGGTCCTGCAGCTGATGCCCGCCGCCCTGGAACGGTTCGGCGCCCGCGTGCACGACGTGCCCGCCGAGCGATGGGCGGCAGATACGCCGTGTTCGGAGTGGTCCGTGCGCGACCTGGTCAACCACGTGGCCGCCGAGCAGATGTGGGCGCCGCACCTGCTGCGGGGGGAGACCCTGGAGCAGGTGGGTGACCGCTACGACGGCGACGTGCTCGGCGAGCAGCCGGCGCAGGTCTGGGACACGGCCGCGGGCGATGCGCTGGAGGCCTGGCAGACGCTCGCGCACGAGGGGCTGCGGGTGCACACCTCGGTGGGGCAGATGCCGGTCGAGGAGTACGCCGAGCAGATGCACCTCGACCTGGTCGTGCACGGCTGGGACCTGGCCCGCGGCGCCGGCCTGGACGCGTCCATCCCCGACGACGCGGCGGAGCACATCCTCACCTACGTCGAGCCGCGGATCCACGCGTTCTCCGGCTCCGGCATCTTCGCCGAGCCGGTCGAGGTCGACTCCGGCATACCCGGCGACCGGCTGCTCGGGATGCTCGGCCGCGACCCGCGCTGAGCCGCCCCTGAGCCGCCCCTGACGCGCCCGAAGCCCGCGACACGCCCGGACAGCCGCTGTCAGGGCGACGGGTCGACCTGCGCGTTCCGCAGACGCTCGGGCAGACGCAGCCCCATGTCGCGCAGCTCGAGCTCGGCCAGCCGGGCGACCACGGTGAGGTCGCGCCGCCGCCACGCGCCCGCCGGGTCGTCGCTGACCGCGGCCAGCCGGTGCATGGGCTGGCCGGCGACCGCTCGCAGTGCGAAGAGGACGAGGTCCGCCGCGGCGTCGAGGTGACGGCGCGCAGCACCGGCACGCCGCGCGAACGCCAGCCGCCGGGGCAGCCACAGCAGCGCCACCACCGCGATCGGCACCACCGCCACGCCCACCCCCAGCAGCAGCGCGATCTGGCCGACGACCTCCTGCTGCGTGCGCCCGGCGGCGGCCAGGGCGCCGGCGGCGTCCGCGGCCCGGTCGAACGGGGTGCGCAGCTGGTCACCGACCAGCGGCACCTCAGCCGCCGTTCGGCCGGCGTCGCCGAGGTTGCCGGCCAGGCTGGTGCCGCCGTGCTCCAGGCTCTCCCCGACGCCGGCCAGCTGGACCACCGACTCGTACACCGCCCTCCCGAACGACACCCAGAGCGCCACCCACAGGACCATCATCAGGTCCCCGGCGAGCTGGCCCGCCCGTCGCGGTCCGAGGTCGGCGTACAGCTTCATGGTTCCTCCGGCTGGTCGTCGGGGCGGCGGCGTCTCGTGAGAGGCTGTCACTAGTTCGGTGCCCGTCGCGACGTGTGCGGCCACTTGGTGGGGCCTTGCTCGATGTCCGACACGTACTGCGAAGGGTGCGCTGGGGCATGGGACCGGGGTATGGGTGGATGGTGAGCAACTCGGCGGCTCGGCTACGGCGGCACCTGCCGTCGCATCCTTCGAGCGCGGGAGAGGCGCGCCGGATGGTGCGCCGAGTACTGAACGAAGCCGGGCACGACGACCTGGTCGAGCCCGCGCAGCTGCTGGTCAGCGAGGTGGTGACCAACGCGCTCGTGCACAGCGGCACCTCCATCGACGTGTCGATGTCCGCGGACGAGCAGGGAGTGCTGGTCGAGGTCGGCGACGGCAGCAAGCATGTCCCACGCCCGCGCCACTACGCGGCCACGGCCATCACCGGCCGCGGGCTGGCGTTGCTCGACCAGACCGCAGACGACTGGGGCGTGGTTCGGGGCATCCGCGGCAAGACGGTGTGGTTCGTGCTGGCCGCCGACAGCGCGCGTGCCGAGCCGACCGCGCCGGAGATGAGCGGCAACGGCGTGGCCGGAGCGCCCGAAGGCGAGGTAGTCCCACCCGAGGGTTTGCCCGTGACCGTCGAGCTGCTCAACGTCCCGTTGCTGCTGCACGCCGCGTGGCAGCAGCACGCCGAGGCCGTGCTGCGCGAGCACCTGCTGGCCCACATCGACATCGACACCGGCGGCGGACCGTTCGTCGAGCACGCGATGGCCGTCGACGCGCTGGCGCTGCTGGCCGAGCACATCCCGACCCCCGACGTCGCCGGCAACCTCGACCAGCTGATGTCCGAGGCCGCTGACCCGAGCATGTCGATGCCGAGGCTGCAGCTCACCATCCCGCGCCACTCGGTGGAGCACTTCGACGTTCTCGACGTGCTGATGAACGCCGCGCAGGACATGGCCAAGAACGGACAGCTGCTGGTGCCCGTCGTACAGCCCGAGCTGCGGATGATGCGCCACTGGCTGTGCCACCAGGTGCTCGTGCAGGCCGCCGGCCAGGGTCCGGGGGCGTGGCCGCCGAGTGAGGTGATGGCCCCGCCCGCACAGCACGCTCTCGAATGGGACCCCGCCGGCGTGGTCGACGCCGAGGTGCCCACCGTCGCCGCCGACGACACCGACCTGATCGTCGCGGTGAGCGCGGACGCGCTGCGCCTGCTCGGCTACGAGCGCGCGGAGGACCTCCTGGGCAGGCGGCTGATCACGATCATCCCCGACCGCTACCGGCAGGCCCATCTCGCGGGCTTCACGCTGCACCTGCTCACCGGCCGAGGCCCGTTGCTGACCCGAGAGGTGAACGTGCCGGTGCTGCGCCGCGACGGCAGCGAGCAGACCGTCCGGCTCGGCATCGAGTCCAGGCACATCGCGTCGGGACGCACCGTGTTCGTCGCAACCATGCGTGACGTCGACGAGTCCGCCGCGCCGGGCTTCTGACCGAGCCCGCCCTACGTGCTGTAACCGTTCACGATCCTGTGACGGCAGGTCGGCATTCTCTGAACCAGTGGAGGTCCGACCCGAGACGGACACTCGACGAAGACGCCCCGCCGTTTCATCTGCCCCCAGATGCGGCGGGGCGTCGACATTTACGGCACTTCACGCGCAGGCCGGTGCAGCCGGCCACGCCGTTCCGGAGACTGTCGTGTCGCACGCCCTCTGTGCCGCAGCCGACAGCTGCTTGTGGGGAGCGCCAGTGCAACGCCCTGTTGGCGCGGGGGTCCCCAGTGCCGGACCTATCGGCTCAGGGGACCACCGCGCCAGAACGGGGCAGTACGGACGGGCAGGACGAGGGGGCGGTCTCAAGCGGCTGCGCCGGGCCGGCGCCGCGCTCTGCGCTGCCGAGGGACCCGCACCGCTCGTGACGGCCGCGACCGCTCGCCCATGCCGGCCTCGTTCACCGCGGTGACGGTGAAGCGGTACGCGTGTCCCGCCACCAGCCGCGTGAACGTGTGTTTGCGGCGACCACGAACCCGGACCGAGATGGTCGGCGCGCCGGCCGCGTACGCGCGCACCTGGAAGCCGGTGATGTCGCCACCGCCGTCGTCGTCGGGCCGCGACCAGCGCAGCTGCACGTTGCCGCCACGCAGCCGCACCTCCGGCTTCGCGCAGCGCCCGGGAGCGACCGAGTCCAGGTCAGGGAGGTCGTCCTCCTGGCACGGTGCGGCGACCATCGGGTCGTGGTCGTCGGGCTCACCCGGCTTCCAGCCGACCGCGAACTGGGTCATCATGTCGTGGTCCTCGTGCACGAGGTTGTGACAGTGGACCATGTACCGCCCGCGCGTCTGCGGACGGTTCTCGTCACCGAACTTGGCCGCGATGCGCACCGTCTCGTTCTCGCCGATGTAGACGACGTCCTTGGGTCCGTGCTCCCATGCCTCCGGGGCACGGCCGTTGCGGTCGAGGATCCGGAAGTCCACGAGGTGGACGTGCGTGGGGTGGAACCAGCCACCGGACTTGTTCTCGATCTCCCACACCTCGACATCGCCGAGATCGGGGTCGGCGACCACATCCTGGTGACCGCTGCCGGCGATGTCGGACCAGGTGGTGTCGTTGATGGTCCACTCACCTCGGGTGCGTCCCATCTCCAGGCGGCGCGTCGCGACGGCGTCGTCCTCGGTGAGGTCCATGACGTCGGAGTCGACGAGCGTCCGCGGGATGCGGTTCCACGTCGGGTCGCTGCGGTCGACCTCCCCGGCACCGAAGTCGTCCATGACGTCGAAGGCCATCACCCTGTCGGTGTTCTCGTAGTCACGGTTGTTGGGGTTGCTGAGGTTGTTCAGCACGACGCGCTGGCCGGGCCGGTAACGACGGAAGTCGACGAGCACCTCGTAACGTTCGCTGCCGCCGTGCCGCCACTGCGTCACCGTCTGGGTGCGTGGCATCAGTCCGCCGTCTGTACCCACGATGTGCACCGGGTCGCCGGAGCCGAGCTGGAAGCGGTACGAGCGCGAGATCGACGCGGCGAGGAAGCGGAAGCGGTACACGCGACGCTGCACCTTCATCGTCGGCCAGGGCCGGCCGTTGACCAGGATCACGTTGCCGTACAGACCGGAGTGCGAGTCGTCGTCGTAGGTCAGCTGGCCGTCCGCGGCGAACATCGCGTCGGACACCGTTACCGGTACGTCGAACTCGTCCTGTGGCAGCAACGCACGCTCGACCGCGTCGTGGATGTGGTACTGCGCAAGCATCCCCGAGTAGGCGTTGTACGCGGTGTTGTGCACGGCGTGGTCGTGGTACCAGATCGTGCGCGCCGGCTGCCAGTTCGGGTAGTGGTAGTCCTTGTAGTACCCAGGGTGCGTGACGTCGTCGGCGTAACCGTCGAACTGCGGCAGCGACGCAGAACCGTGCAGGTGCGTCGAGATGTCGAAGTCGTAGCCGAACAGCGGGTGCTGTGCGGGCATCTGGTTGCGCATGCGCACGACGGCCTCGACCCCACGACGCATCTTGATCGTCGGGCCCGGCACCAGGCCGTTGTAGCCCCACATGCGCGTACGGACCCCCGGAATGATCTCGGCCGTCGTCTCACGCGCGACGATGTGGAAGCGCTGCCGCACCAGCTGTCCGGCGTCGTCGTACTCCCAGCTCGTCGGCCGCAGCACCGGCGGTCGCACGAACCTGGCCCCGAACGGCCTCGGCAGCCGCGACGGGTCCAGTGCGCCCGCCTCGCGGGCGAGCACGGTGCCACCGAACGGCAGGCCACCGACCGCCCCTATGCCGGCTGTGCCGACGAGCCCCAGTGCCCCGACCTTCAACATCTCGCGGCGACTCAGCGCCATGGCGAGACCCCTCCCCCGAAATTGCCCCTTGAAGTCCCGCAAACCACACTCCGGGAATCGCGTCACGTTGACGTGAAATGACAATGCGTCCAGGAGCGGTTACAGGGCGAGGGGAGCGGTTACAGGGCGAGGAGGGGGACCACCCGAGGGGGCCACCCGAACGCAACGCGTGAGTAGTCGGGTACAACGGGCACTGAACGGGTGCGCCGCACCCGTTGGGGACAGGGGAGTGATGGATGCAGCCAGAAGGTGACTTCGAGCAGGTCACGAGGGACGTCTTCGACACGGCAAGCCGACTGCTGACCGACCGCCGGCCGGAGCAACCTCCGGTCACGACCAGTGACATCGCCTCCGAGCTCGGCCTGGAGATGCCCCTGGTCGTGCGGGCGCTGCAGTCGCTGGCCGAGGAGCACCTCGACGTCAAGGCCGGCGACGACTGGCAGATCGCCGAGATCCAGGG
>CBFGZI010000092.1:0-15920 GCA_965653225.1 uncultured Propionibacteriales bacterium
ACGTCGCCTGACCCAGCGCCAACAGGCACGGCGGCGGAAGCAGCGGAAGATCCTCCATACGCCAGACCGCACAATCCTCCGCCGCGGGCCCGAGGCCGGCGCATCCCGGCGGCCCGCCACCCACAGCCCAAGCCCGTCCCCTAAGTGCCCTGAAAGGTGCCCGGGGCGGCCACCCGCACCGAGCAGCGCGGCGTCACCACCCGCCAAACCCGCCTCTAACTGCCCCTAGCGAATCTCAGCCCCGCGCAAAGCGAAACCATCAAGCCAAAACGGCCAACCGCCTACCCACCAGCCCGCACCCGCCCCTCCTCGGTAATAACCCGGTCAGGCCCCTCCGCCCGCAACAACGGCGGCTGCGACCGGTACATCTGCGCCAGCAACGCCCGCGACAACCCGGCCCGCCGCGCGGCCTGATGCACCTCGAGCCGATGCATGCGCCCCTCCGGCGCCGCCGCGACAACCCGCAGCAGCTCCACCTCGGCCTTCTCGTCGCGCACCGGCGTCTCGGCCATCTCCTGGCCACTGGCGAGCAGCGCCTCCATCTGCGTGATCAGGCCGCGTACGGCCGAGCGCAGCCGCGTTGCCTCGTCGACCTCGACCGGCTCGTCGCCGGCGGCGCCCTGCCAGGTGCGCTTGGGGTGGCGGCGGAGGTACTCCTGCTCCAGCTCCAGCATCCGCTCGGTGTGCCGCTGGAACTGCTCGGCGGTGCCGTGCAGGAACACCCAGTTGCGGGTGGCGTGGGCCTGCGCACCCTGCTGCTCCAGCTGCTCGTCGCTGAGCTCGCGCGCCGGTACTCCCTGCTCGTCCATGGTGTCGGTACTCCTCCCGGGCCCACGGCCCGTCGTCGTGCTCAGTGCACCCGGCAGTCGTCGAGGTCGACGCGCGCCATCGCTTCGGGATAGCGACGAACGAAGTCGAGGTAGACCCCTACGCCGTAGTCGATCCACTCGTTCTGGCTCTGGTCGGGAAGCGGCTTCACCCGGCCCGGAACGCCCAGCACCATGGAACGCTCGGGCACCTCGAGGCCCTCGGGGACAACCGCGCCGGCACCGACCACAGAGTTCGCCCGAACATGCACGCGGTTGAGCACCACCGACATCGAGCCGACCAGGCATCGGTTCCCGACCGTGCAGCCCTCCAGGTGCGCGTTGTGACCGACTACGCACTCCTCACCGATCACAGTCGGCCACTCCGGCGTGGTGTGCACGACCGTGCCGTCCTGCACCGACGTACGTGCGCCGACCTCGATCCGGCCGTCGTCGCCGCGCAGCACCGCACCGGGCCACACCGACGACTCGGGACCGAGGACGACATCGCCGATGAGCACGGAGTCGGGATGGACGTAGGCGCTCGCGCTCACCTGCGGGCGCACGCCGTCGAACGAGTAGACCGGCATCGCTGCTCACTGCTCCCTCGGGTCGATCCGGTAGTAGACGTCGAGCGCGTTGCGGCCCAGCACCAGTGGCACCACGTCGTCGGGCAGCCCGAGCCCGACCACCGCACGCGCGTTGACCGCCGTACCCGGCACTCCGGGCCAGTCGGTGCCGAAGATCCACTTGCGTGCCAGCCGGCTGAGGTCGTGACGCGCGTAGTACGTCGGCAGCCGCTTGGGCGGCAGGCCCGACAGCTCGATCCACACGTTCGGCTGGGACAGCGCGAGGAACGCGGCCGCGTCGTACCACCAGCCCCGTCCGCCGTGCGCCAGCACGACCTTGAGGTCGGGGAACTGCCGCAGCACCGGGAAGAAGTACGTGGGGTCGGCGTACTCGTTCATCGACCCCGGGAACGTCGAGGTGCCGCAGTGCACCACCAGCGGCACGCCGCTCTCGACGAGCACCTGGTACGCCGGGAACAGCGCGGGGTCGTCGACGCGGAACCCGCCGTGCACCGGGTGCAGCTTCAGCGCCGCGGCGCCGAGGTCGAGCTGGCGATGCAGCTCCTTGTCGATCGGGAAGTGCAGGTGCGGGTTGACGTTGGCGATCGGCCGGAACCGGCGCGGGTTCTGCTCGACGATCGGCAGCAGGTCCTCGAAACGCTGGTAGCCGGTGGCCTTCGGGCTGTACTCGCACAGCAGCAGGGCCACGTCGACGCCCTCGGCGGCGAACAGCTCGTCGAGCGCCACGGGGTCGGGGCTGCCGTCGGCGTTCCACACCCGTTCCAGCAGCCCCTCGGGCCCGAAGTCGCGCGCCCACTGCACCCACGCCGGCGCCAGGCTGGGCAGCAGCGGGACGTGTACGTGTGCGTCGACGAACAGGTGACCGTCCAGCATCGAACGACCCTAGTTCCCCGGGTGGTCGGCGACCAGCGGCGTGTCCACGCCGATGTCGCCGGTCAGACGAGAACCACCGGGCGTGCCGACCGGCTCGTCGCGTCCGGGCAGCACCTCGGCGAAGAACCTGTTGTTGTCCTCGATGAAATCCTGCTGCTCCTCGGGGACCTCGCGGTCCTGCGAGATCGCCTCGACCGGGCAGACCGGCTCGCAGGCACCGCAGTCGATGCACTCCTTGCCGTTGATGTAGAGCTTGCGCTCGCCGACGTAGATGCAGTCGACGGGACACTCCTCGACACACGACTGGTCGGTGATGTCGATGCAGTCGGACATGATCACGTAGGGCATGGCAGGTCTCCTCCCTCTCGCGCCGTCAGGCCACGGCCGCCGCGACCGGCGCCTCGTCGGTGCTGTGGCCGGGGAACAGCGACGCCTTCGGGTCGAGATGCACCGCCGCGTTGTTCACCGCGGTCGCGACCTCGCCGAAGCCCACGGCGATCAGCCGCACCTTGCCGGGGTACTCCGCGATGTCGCCCGCGGCGTAGATGCCGGGCACGTCGGTGCACATGGTCGAGTCCACCACCAGGTGCCGGTTGTCGTGCATGTCGAAGCCCCACTCACGCATCGGGCCGAGGTCGGCCAGGAACCCGAGCGCGGCGACCACCCGCTGGGCCGACAGCACCCTCGGGTCGTCCTCGCCCTTGACGCTGACCTCGACCCGCTCGACCTCGCTGTTGCCCTCGATGCGGGTCACCTGCGCGTCGGTGACCACGTCGGCGCCGCAGGAGCGCACCGCGTCGACGGTGGCCTGGTGCGCGCGGAACGCCTTGCGGCGGTGCACCAGCGTGACCGAGCGGGCGATCGGCTGCAGCGACAGCACCCAGTCGCAGGCGCTGTCGCCGCCGCCCACCACGACCACGTCGGTGCCGGTGAAGTCGGCGAGGGAGGGCACGAAGTACGACAGCCCGCGGCCGAGGAAGTCCTCCCCCGCAGGCAGCGGGCGCGGGGTGAACGTGCCGATGCCCCCGGTTACGACCACCGCACCGCAGTCGACGACGGTGCCGGTCGAGGTCGTCAGCCGGAAGCGCTCCGGCCCGTCCTCTGCAGGTACGCGCTCCAGCGACTGCGCCTGCTGACCGAGCAGGTACAGCGGGTCGTAGCGTCCGGCCTGCGCGACGAGGTTGTCGACCAGCTCGCGTCCGCGGACGCTGGGGAAGCCGGCGATGTCGTAGATCGGCTTCTCCGGGTACATCGCGGTGACCTGGCCACCGGGCTCGGGCAGCGAGTCGACCAGCGCGACCCGCAGCCCACGTACGCCGGCGTAGTAGGCGCCGTACAGACCGACCGGACCGGCGCCGACCAGCACGAGGTCTACCTCAGTCATCTGCTCCTCCTGCGCAATTCTCGCCGCCATCCAAAGCAATCAGCCGACCGTCTGCGGCTTGCCGCTCGCCGGCCGGTCGCCTTGGGCGGCGGCACCCGCACGGGCCTCCGGCTCACCGGACTCCACCGCGAGCTGACGCACCTTGAAGCGCTGCAGCTTGCCCGTCGCGGTGCGCGGCAGCTCGTCGATGCACTCGACCCGGCGGGGCGCCTTGAAGTGCGCCAGGCCCTCGCGGCAGAACCCGACGAGCTCGTCGGGCTCGGCACTGGCACCGTCGGCGAGCACGACATAGGCGACGGGCTTGTCCAGGCCCTGGCCGTCGGGCACACCGACGACCGCCGCCTCCATCACGTCGTCGTGCTCGAGCAGACGGCTCTCGACCTCGGCCGGGGACACCCAGATTCCGCCGGCCTTGAGCATGTCGTTGGACCGGCCGAGACAGGTGTACCTGCCGTCCTCGTCGAGCACGTACGTGTCACCGGTCGCCAGCCAGTCACCCTGGAACACCTGGCGGCTGGTCGCGGTGCGACACCAGTAGCCGGTGGCGATCGACTCGCCCCTGACGAACAGCGACCCCGGCTCCCCGGGCTTTCGCGGCGCGCCGGACTCGTCGCGGATCTGCACCTCGTAGCCGGGCACGGGGTAGCCGCTGGTTCCCGGGCCGATGTCGTCGGGCCGGTTGGACAGGAAGATGTGCAGCGCCTCGGTGGAGCCGAGGCCATCGATGATCTTCACCCCGAAGTGGTCGTGCCAGCGCTGCATCAGCGGCGCCGGGAGCGCCTCCCCGGCGGAGGTGGCCAGGCGCACCGACGACATGAGGTCGCCGGGAAGGCCCGCGGACAGCATCCCCGCGTAGAACGTCGGCACCCCGAAGAACAGCGTCGGCTCGTCGGCGCGTACGCGCTCGGCCACCACGTCGGGCGTGGGCCGTCGCGGCTCCAGCACCGCCGTGGCTCCCACGGAGAACGGGAAGAACATCGAGTTGCCGATGCCGTACGCGAAGAACAGCTTCGCCACCGACAGGCACCGGTCGTCGGGCCGGATGCCCAGCACCTGGCTGCCGTAGGTCTCGCACACGTGGCGGATGTTGGCGTGCCGGTGCATCGCCGCCTTCGGCATGCCGGTCGTACCCGAGGTGTAGAGCCACAGCGCCGGAGTGTCGTCGTTGGTCGGCGCGACGTGGTCGTCCTCGGGGGTGACTCCGTCGAGCGCCTCGTCCCACGTCATCCGCGTGACGCGCTGCGGCACCTCCGGCTCGGCGCCGCCCACCACGACCAGGTGGGTGGCCTCGGGCGCAATAGCGACCGCCTCGGCCGCGGCGTCGGCGAACTCCGACGTGCACACGACCACCCGGGCGCCGGAGTCGGCGAGGATCGCGCCGAGCTCCTTCCCGGTCAGCATCGTGCTCACGGGCGTGGCCACCAGACCGGAGCGGAACGCGGCCAGGATCGTGGTCGCGAGCTGCGGTGTGTCGGACATGCAGCAGAGCACGCGCTCGTCGCGGTGCAGCCCGAGCCGACGGAGCGCGCCGGCAACGCGGGCCGTGTCGTCGCGCAGCCGGCGGTAGCTGATGTCGCGACCGTCGAAGCGGATCGCGGGATGGTCACCCCGGCCGCCGTCGACGTGCCTGTCGACCAGGTAGGTGGCGGCATTGAAGGGCTGTGATGTCGTCATCGTCTCTCGCCTCCTCCGGCACCCGGCCGCTCAGACCCGCTTGACGTCGAAGTCGGCGCGCTTGCCGGTGCCGAAGCGTCGCAGTGCGCCGTCGGGGCCGGAGGCGTTGGGACGGTTGAAGATCCAGTTCTGCCAGGCCGTCAGCCGTCCGAAGATCTTGGTCTCGATCGTCTCGGGCCCGACGAAGCGGTGGTTGGCCTCCATCCCGGTCAGCGCGTCCGGCGACAGCGAGGCGCGCTCCTCGAGCACGATGCGGAGCTCGTCCTCCCAGTCGATGTCGTCCAGCGCCAGCGTCACCAGCCCGATCTCGTCGGCGGTGTCGGCGTCGAGCCTGTCCCCTGCCCGTTCCAGCACGGCGTCCAGCCCCTCGTCGTCGCCGTAGAACCGCGACTGCAGCCGGGTCAGGCCGTTGCCCATGGGGAGCACGCCCTGGTTGGCGGAGCCCACCACGACGGCGGCCGGGTCGGCGTCGGGGTCGACGTCCTCGAACACCCCGGCGAGCATGTACTGACGGTCGCAGGCCAAGGCCAGCTCCAGCAGCGTGCCGGCGAAGCAGCTCCCCGGCTCGATCAACGCGACCAGGCTGCGGCTGGTCACGTCGAGCCGCTTGAACGTCCGCTTGAGGTAGTGCCGCACCTCGTTGACGAACCAGTCGTCGGCCAGCTCGTCGAGCTGCGTGTCGTGGGCGAGCACGGTGTCGATGTCGCCGTTGGTGCGGAACACCCACACGCCGAGCTCCGGCTCGTTGGTGCGCAGCCGCAGGATGAGGTCGTCGAGCTCGCGGGCCAGCGCCATCGGCCAGTAGTCGACACCCTGCTCGCGCACACCCTTGGCGTCGGCCGGCGGGCCGTCGGCCGGACCGGTGACCGTGATCTCCACCCGCCGCTGCTCGCGCAGGAACCGGGCGGTCACGTGCGGGTACTCCAGGCCCTCGTCGGTCTCCTTGCGCTGCAGGGGCGTCAGCTCGACGCCCTTCTCACCTGCAGGGCGGTGCGAGCGCTTCGCGGCCGCCTCGGCACGCGTCCGCACCTCGTGCGGGAACTGTCCGCGCGAGACGGCGGCGTCGACCAGCCGCCAGTCCACCGCCGTCCGGCCCTTGATGCCCTCGCTCTTGGTGGCGAAGACGTCGGCGCGGTCCTTGCGTACGTGGCGCTTGTCCACCACACGGGTCAGGCCGCCGGTGCCCGGGAGCACACCGAGCAGCGGGACCTCGGGCAGCGCGACCGCGGACGAGCCGTCGTCGACGAGCACGATCTCGTCGCAGGCCAGCGCGAGCTCGTACCCGCCGCCGGCGGAGGTGCCGTTGACGGCTGCGATGTAGGCCTGGCCGGAGTGCTCGGTTGCGTCCTCCATGCCGTTGCGGGTCTCGTTGGTGAACTTGCAGAAGTTCACCTTCCAGCCGTGGCTGGCCTGGGCGAGCATCTTGATGTTCGCGCCCGCGCAGAACATCCGCTCGAGCCCGCCGGTCACCACGACCGCCTTCACCCCGGGGTGCTCGAAGCGCAGCCGCTGCACCGCGTCGTAGAGCTCGATGTCGACACCGAGGTCGTAGGAGTTGCTCTTCAGCTCGTAGCCGGGAACGATGCCGCCGTCCTGGTCGACGAGCAGCGTCAGCGTCGCCACCTCACCGTCGATGTCGATCTTCCAGTGCCGGTAGCGGTCCGGTGCGGTGTCGAAGGAGACCGTCGGGACGTCGTCCACAGCTCCCTGTGCGGCTGCCGGACCGGCCTCGGCGTTGTCGGCCTTCTTGCCTCTGGCGTGCTGGGTGTCGGTGTCGACCGCTGCGGTCATCGCACTCCTCCAAGCAATCGGTGCCGTCTCGCGGCAATGACTCTACATTGATGTGGCGAGTCGTCAAGAGGACGTAGCATATTTCTGGACGGTGGCATTGCCGGGAAGGAGCCGGACGGCCGACTAGGGTGGTGACCGCCTCGCCGACATATCGGAAGGAACACTCTGCGTGACCAGTGGCGGCGTCACCACCTCCGAGCCCGCGCACCGCAGGCGGCCGTGGCTGGGCTCGACCAGCGCGCGGTCGCTGCTGCTGACCGTGCTCGGTGAGTTCGTGCTGCCGCGTCATGAGCCGGTGTGGACCGGGGCGTTCCTGGCCGCGCAGCGCGCGCTCGGCGTCGAGGAGAAAGCCGCCCGCCAGGCGCTGGCGCGCTCCTCCACCGAGGGACTGCTGCGCGCGGACCGGGTCGGCCGTCGCACGCGCTGGCACCTCACACCCGGCGGCGAGCAGCTGCTCGAGGAGGGCACCGAGCGGATCTACACGTTCATGCGCCACCAGCGCCGCTGGGACGGCCGCTGGCTGGTGCTGGCGGTCACCGTGCCCGAGACGCAGCGGCAGCTGCGGCACAAGCTGCGCACCCGGCTGACCTGGGCGGGCATGGGCTCGCCCGCGCCCGGCCTGTGGGTGGTTCCCGACGCCGGACGAGCCGACGAGGTCGCCGCGATCGTGCACGAGCTCGGGATCGAGCACAGCACGATGTCGTGGACGGGCCCCTCGGCCGGCATCGGCGACCCGCAGGACGTGGTGTCCGAGGCGTGGCGGCTGGCCCAGATCGAGGCGGCCTACGACGCGTTCACGCAGGAGTTCTCCAGCTGGCCGGTCGACAGCCAGGAGGAGGCGTTCATCGCGCAGGTACGCCTGGTGCACGCCTGGCGGCAGTTCCCGGCCCTCGACCCCGCGCTGCCGGCCGAGCTGCTCGACCACGACTGGCCGGGCCCCGACGCCGCCACGCTGTTCCACCGCTGCCACGAACGCTGGCACCGGCGTGCACAGGCGCACTGGCAGCGCCTGTGCACCAGCGCCGACGACCGCCTGTAGCGGTCAGTTGTCCTCGCGCCAGAAGTGCACGTAGTCGAACTCGACACCCATCTTGTTGATGCCCTGCGCCGGCGGGGCGATCCAGCTGGCGAACCTGCCCGGCTCGTACTCCGGCTTCATCAGCGACCGGACGTCGGCCAGGTCCTGGTCCGAGGGCAGCCACTCGTGGGAGCGCGCGTCCCACTCCTCCTGGGTCAGCACCTCGCCCTCGGGGCTCACGTGCGCGTCGGCGTACACGCCCACGCTGCGGTTGAAGCCCTCGTGCGGGAGCGTCAGCCGGTGCTGCAGGCCCGCATCCTCGAGCGCCTGGTTCCAACGGCGGATGCCGTTCTCGCAGTCGGCGACGTACTCGTCGCGCAGGTCGAGGTTCAGCGCGTTGAGCAGTGGCACCGTCTCGGTGACCAGCTTGCCGTCGACGACCTTGGTCATCTCGCGCGTCTCGTCCTGCAGCTCGTGGTCGTCCTTGCGACGGCGCTCGTGCCAGCGGCCCTTGAGGCCGGCGGTGTAGTACGCGGCCGCGTTGGACGACAGCTCGGAGCCGAACAGGTCCATCGACACCGAGAACTGCTGGTTCAGGTACCTCTGGATGACCTCGAGGGGGATCCCGCCGTGCGGCAGGATGTCGTCGGTGCCGTGCTCCTTCATCAGCTCGGCGGTGCGCTGCACGACCCGCTGGATGCCCGTGGTGCCCACGAACATGTGGTGGGCCTCCTCCTTGAGCATGAACTCGCAGGTGCGCGCCAGCGGGTCGAAGCCGCTCTCCTTCAGCGTGCCGAGCTGGTACTTCCCGTCGCGGTCGGTGAAGTAGGTGAACATGAAGAAGTTCAGCCAGTCGGTCGTGTCCTCGTTGAACGCGCCGAGGATGCGCGGGTTGTCGTAGTCACCGCTGTTGCGACGCAGCAGCTCCTCGGCCTCCTGCCGGCCCTCACGGCCGAAGTGCGCCTGCAGCAGGTACACCATCGCCCACAGGTGGCGTCCCTCCTCGACGTTGATCTGGAAGAGGTTGCGCAGGTCGTACAGGCTCGGTGCGGTGGCGCCGAGCTGGCGCTGCTGCTCGACGCTCGCGGGCTCGGTGTCGCCCTGGACCACGATCAGCCGCTGCAGCTCCGCGCGGTACTCGCCCGGGACCTCCTTCCAGGCCTTCTCGCCCTTGTGTTTGCCGAAGGTGATCTCACGGTCGGGGTCGGTCTCGGCGAGGAAGATGCCCCAGCGGTACTCCTCCATCGGTACGAAGTCGTAGACGGCCCAGCCGTCGCGGTCGATCGCGACCGCGGTGCGGAGGTAGACCTCCTTGGTCGGCAGCTGCGGGCCGAGGTTCTTCCACCAGTCGATGAACTTCGGCTGCCAGCGCTCGAGCGCGCGCTGCAGCTTCCGGTCGCTGGCCAGCTCGACGTTGTTCGGGATCCGCTCGCTGTAGTCGATCGTGCTCAGCGGTCCGGTCGGCTCGGGTGCTGCGCCCAGGCGGTCATCGGTGCTCGTCATCCGCTTCGCCCTTCTGTGCGAGGTTCGTCTCCGGCGAACTCTTCGACATATCCCTGTCGTCTCGTCATCAGAATGTAGCATGTCGAGGTCAGCGCGCAACACCATCCGGTTGCAGACATGACGATGCCGACCGCCCCGCAGGCTGGGGAGCAGCGTTTGAGCCTGCGAAGCGGTCGGCAGCCTATGGGCGGCAGTGCGTCAGAAGGTCACACTGTTCGCGCAGGTCGCACCGTCGGCGAGACGGACGGCACGGGCGTGGAAGGTGTCGGCGCCGGCCGCGTTCGGAACCAGCTGGCGGGCGACGAAGGAGCCGCTCAGCCCGCGGGTCGTGAAGACCTGGCGCATGACCCGGGTGCCGTTGTGGAAGACGACGACCCTCCACTGCTGGCCGACGATGCCGGAGTCGACCTCGAACGCGGCGCCAACCTTGTTCGCGGGCTTGGCGTCGGCCTTGAGCTTGTAGGTGACGGTGCTTGCGCAGGTACCGCTTGCGATGTTGGCGTTGCCGCCGCCACCGCCGCCCTTGGCGAAGGCGACCGAGGGCGTTACGAGCGTCGCGGCGACCACTGCGGCGGCAACCGAGGCGCGAATCGTGGTGTTCATGATGTGGCTGTCTCCTTGCGGGTGGACCCGGACTTGTGTGGCTTGACCAAAGGTTGACTCCGCAACGGGGCGGCCACAATGCGACAACGGTCCTGAGACTGGTCCCGGTACCGGGTCCCGACCGCGGATGGCAGGCCGGTCCCCGCGGGTGGCAAACCATGCGCAGCCTCCCCGTTATCGGACATACCGGCAGGCAGCCCCTGACCGAGACCCCCTCTCGCCGGGCGCGCATGCCCCACCTCGTCCAGGTGCGACCGGGACTGTCCCGGGACGGTCGTCTCGTTGTGACCCGGACCAACCCGCCGGGAAAGTGAGAGACGTGACCCCGAAGAGGGGGTCGAGGGCCACAAAGGAG
The DNA here is from genome assembly GCA_965653225.1 of uncultured Propionibacteriales bacterium. Taxonomy (GTDB): domain Bacteria; phylum Actinomycetota; class Actinomycetes; order Propionibacteriales; family Nocardioidaceae; genus JALZDI01. The sequence continues at coordinate 10,598 of CBFGZI010000092.1, forward strand.
ATCACCACGATGAACACCACCAAGCTCGCCTCGGTCGCGGCGGCCGCCATCCTCGCGGCGGTGTCCGTCCCGGCAGCCGCCCAGGCCGGCGGCGTCGACCCGACCATCAACACCGGCGCCTGCAGCGGCGGCGCCACCTGGACGATGAAGGTCAAGCCGCAGAACGGCGCCATCCAGGTCGAGTACGAAGTCGACGCCAGCAAGGCCGGTCAGGCCTGGCGCGTCAACATGTTCCACAACGGCGGTCGCGTCATGAGCGACGTCTTCACCACCCGGGGCCTGAGCGGCTCGTTCACGATCCGCACCGTGCAGCCCAACCGCGCCGGGCGCGACCGGATCAGCGGACACGCCACCCGCCTCGGTGACGGTCAGACGTGCATGGGAGGCGCTGGCTTCTGACGCACCCACAGTCGGGCGGGCGGTGAGGTACCCCACGCCGAACCGCCGCCCCGTCCTCCTCGAGAGGGCACCACGGGCCGACCGCTTCGCTGACTTATCAGCTGCCCCCCAGCCTGCGAAGCGGTCGGCCTCGTCGTGTGCCGGGAAGTGTGTCCCGCGAAGGCGGGCGGTCGTGCGTCAGCTCTGCTCGCCCGGCGCCTGGTCCTGTTCCTGGGCGGCGGCGGAGATCTTCGCCCGGACCTCGTCCATGTCCAGGTCGCGTACGGCGGTGACCAGCTCCTCCAGCGACTCCGACGGGAGCGCGCCGGCCTGGTTGAACACCAGGATGCCGTCGCGGAAGGCCATCAGCGTCGGGATGGAGCGGATCTGAGCCTCCATGGCCAGCTGCTGCTCGGCCTCGGTGTCTACCTTGGCGAACACGACGTCCTCGTGCTTGTCCGACGCGGCCTCGAAGACCGGCGCGAACATCTTGCACGGCCCGCACCAGTCCGCCCAGAAGTCCACCAGGACGATCTCGTTGTCGGTGACGGTCTTCTCGAAGTTCTGTGCGGTGGCGGTCACGGTGGCCATCCAGGCCCCTCCTTCGTGTGCGCTGGCAGTCACGGCATACGCCTCACTCAGCGTCACCGGCCAGCCCGATATTCCCCGAGTGCTGCCCGTGGTGCAATGTCGCGGTGACCCGACCACGCCTGGACATCGTCGCCGGCCCCGCCGATGCGCGCGACCTCGTGGTGGTCGCGCACGGTGGCCAGGAGCACTCGCTGGAGGAGCCGCACGACTGGCGGCACGCGCTGCTGCGCATGTGGCCGCTGGCGCAGGCGGCGCACCGGGCCGCGCCGGGGGCGCAGGTGGCGCTGATGCGCTACCGCTACCGCGGCTGGAACGGCGCCGAGGCGCACGCGGCGGCCGACGTACGGCGTGTGCTGGACGCGGTGCCGGAGCGGGTCGAACGGGTCGTGCTCGTCGGCCACTCGATGGGCGGACGGGCGGTGGTGTCGGTCCTGGCCGGCGACGGCTGCCCGCGCGCGGTCGGGGTGCTCGGGCTCGCACCGTGGCTGCCCGTCGACGAGCCGCATCCGCGAGCTCGCCACGACGTCCTGGTGGTGCTCGCACACGGTGTGCTGGACAGCACGGTCGACCCACGCCTCACCGCGGCGTTCGCCGAACGGGTCCGCCGCGACGGCGTGCCCGTGGCGCTTTTCGAGGCCGCCGGCGAGGCGCACGCCCTGCTGAACCGGCACGGCGACTGGAACCAGCTGGTGGCCCGGTTCGTGCAGACCAGCCTCGGCATCAGTCCCGACGCGGAGCTGCTGCGGGCGGTCAGCAGCGACCCCGGCCACGGCGCCGACGCGCTGCCGGCGTGGAGCAGGCGGCGCGGCACGGCGAGCGCGGTCGCGAGCATCGCGTCCAGCAGGATGCGGCTGCGCCCGGTGGCGGGGTACGGCTAGCGGGGCCTCCAGCCGGAGATCCCGACCACGATCACCCGCAGCTGCTTGTTGGCGTTACGCACGATCCGCTGCTCCTCCTCCACGTCGTGCTCGGGCACGGTGAGCAGCAGCTCGGCCGTGGACACCATGGCGTTGACGATCAGGTCGGACAGCATGTTCAGGTCGTCGCGGCTCCAGGTCCGCAGGTTCGGCAGCACCGCCAGGTCGGTCGCGAGCTCGCGGGAGAACAGCTCCAGCTCGCGCCGGATCGCCCGTCGCACCGGCCCGTGCCCGCCGAAGCGCTCCCTGGCGATGAACGAGAAGTGCGCGCGGTTGGCGTGCACGTGGTCGACCAGCACCTGCACCGACCGCCGGATCACGCTGTCGTAGGCGCCCATGTCCTCGCGGGCGGAGCGGATCATCTGCCGAAGGGTGGAGAACGACTCGTCGACCAGGGTGAGCCCGAGCTCGTCGAGCGAGGAGAAGTGCCGGTAGAACGCGGTCGGGACGATGCCGACCTCACGGGTGACCTGACGCAGGCTGACCTGGCCGAAGCCTTCCTCCTCCTGCAGCCGCAGCGCGGCGTCGAGGATCGCCTGCCGGGTGCGCTCCTTGCGCTCCCGCCGGGTCTGGGTGATCGGTGTCGCCTCCACTGCGACGAGCCTAGCCAGCGGCTCGGTGGGTGAGGTCACACGGCGAACGCCTTGACCATACCCCCGGTATGTCGTCTAACGTTTGAGTGTACGCATGTTCACTCAATTGTCTTCGGAGGTCGGCATGGGACTCGGACGAGCACTGCTGTCGTCGCCCGTCGTCGACGCGCTGACCACCCCGCACGGGGTCGACCGCTATCTCGAGCTGGTCAACCCGATGTGGGCGGTGCGCGAGATCCGCGCCCGGGTCGAGAACGTCCACCGCGAGGGTCCGGGCGTGGCCACGCTGACCCTGCTGCCGACCGGCAGCTGGACCGGCGCGCTCGCCGGGCAGCACGTGCAGGTCGGCGTGGTGGTCGACGGGGCCCGTCGTACCCGCTGCTTCTCGCTGTCCGGATCGCAGCACCGCGGGGACGGCCGCATCTCCATCACGGTCAAGGCGCACGAGGACGGCTACGTCTCCCGCTACCTGACCGAGCGGATGCCGGTCGGGACGGTCGTGCACCTCTCCCCCGCCGAGGGCGAGTTCACGCTGCCGCAGCCGCGGCCCGATCGGGTGCTGATGGTCAGCGCCGGCAGCGGCATCACACCGGTGATGTCGATGCTGCGCACGCTGCGCGACGAGAACCACCGGGGCAGCGTGACATTCCTGCACTACGCGCGCACTCCCGAGGACGCGATCTTCGCCGCGGAGCTGGCCGAGATCGCGGCCGAGTGCGAGTTCGCCGACGTTGTCACCGTGCACACCCGCGCCGGAGGCGGATCCCTTACCGGGCGGTTCGACGTGGGGCATCTCCGTGCGGTCGCACCCGACTACGCGGAGATCCCCACGTACGTGTGCGGTCCCGCGGGGCTGGTCGAGCGCGTGCAGCAGGTGTACGAGGATGCCGGCGCCGCCGATCGGCTGCACGTGGAGTACTTCAAGACACCGGTCATCGCCGCCGACCCCTCGGCCGGCGGGACCGTCGAGTTCCGCCGGACGCGCATGACCGCCGCCAACGACGGCCGGACGCTGCTCGAGCAGGCCGAGGCGGCGGGGCTCACCCCGAAGTACGGGTGCCGGATGGGCATCTGCAAGAGCTGCACCACCCGCAAGAGCGAGGGCACCGTGCGCAACGTGGTCACCGGCGACGAGTCGACGCTGCCCGACGAGGACATCCAGATCTGCGTGAGCGCCCCCGTGGGCAGCTGCGCACTCCAGCTCTGAGCACCCTCCCGAACACTTCCAAACGAGTTTCACCCAGCCGACGTCACTCATAGGAGGACTTCATGGCTACCAACACCCCCAAGCTCACCCCCGAACAGCTCGACGCCTTCGGCGCAGAGCTCGACGAGATCCGCAAGCGCGTCATGGCCGACCTCGGCGAGGAGGACGCGCGCTACATCTACAACGTGATCAAGGCGCAGCGCGCCTTCGAGACAGCTGGGCGCGCGCTGCTGTGGTTCGGCTTCCTGCCGCCCGCGTGGGTGGCCGGCGTGGCCGCGCTCTCGGTGTCGAAGATCCTCGACAACATGGAGATCGGCCACAACGTCATGCACGGCCAGTACGACTGGATGGGCGACCCCGCGCTGCGCTCCGACGAGTTCGAGTGGGACAACGTCTGCCCGTCGGAGCAGTGGAAGTACTCGCACAACTACATCCACCACACCTTCACCAACATCCTGGGCAAGGACCGCGACATCGGCTACGGCCTGCTGCGCATCGACCCGGAGCAGGAGTGGAACCCCTACTACCTGGGCAACCCGCTCTACGCGCTGGTGCTGATGTTCATCTTCGAGTGGGGCGTGCTGCTGCACGACCTCGAGCTCGACCGCATCATGACCGGCGAGCGCACCTGGGCCGACACCAAGCACCTGCACCGCGGGATGATCCGCAAGGTCACCCAGCAGGCCCTCAAGGACTACGTGGTGTTCCCGGCGCTGTCCGGCCCGTTCGCGCCGCTCACCCTGGCCGGCAACGTGTCGGCAAACGTCATCCGCAACGTGTGGGCGTTCGGCATCATCTTCTGCGGCCACTTCCCCTCCGGCGTCGAGTCCTTCAGCGAGGAGGAGACGCGGGACGAGACCCGTGGCCAGTGGTACTTCCGACAGGTGCTCGGCTCGGCCAACATCACCGGTGGGCGCCTGTTCCACCTGATGACCGGCAACCTGAGTCACCAGATCGAGCATCATCTCTTCCCCGACATGCCGGCGCGCCGCTACCCGCACATCGCCGCCGAGATCCGTGACATCTGCGAGCGGTACGGTTTGGGCTACAACACCGGGCCGTTGCGCAAGCAGCTGGGCAGCGTGGCGAAGAAGATCGTGCGGTTCGCGCTACCCGACCGCAAGCAGGACCAGCCCGACGGGCCGGTGGACGACCGAGACGACGACACGCCCGTGCTGGCGGCGTGACGCCGACCTGACAACAAGACACTCCGATGGGACCTTCGATGCTGAGCAGGAACGAGATCCGCAAGGACGTGCTGCAGGAGTCGGCGGAGGCGGTGGCGACGACGACCGGTGCGGTCGCCGGCATCGTCACCACCGCCGTACGCGACGTGACTCGTGCGATCGGCACGCTGGCTACTGACCTGTTCGAGATTCGTGAGGCGGCGAAGCGGGCTGAGGAGGAGTCGGGCGAGGGGTGATCGCTGCTCTGGTCTCTGGTTGGCCTCTGGCGGGTCTGGGATCTCGGGTCGCGCTGGTCTCGGGGAGACCCTCGCTGGGGGCAGTCAGAGGCGAGCTTTGTCTGAGGTGACGCCCCGCTGCTCGGTGCGGTTGGCCGTCCGGGGCACCTATCAGGGCACTTAGAGGACGGGCTTGACCTGTGGTGGCGGGCCGCCGGGATGCGCCGGATGCGCT
>CBFGZI010000093.1:0-15878 GCA_965653225.1 uncultured Propionibacteriales bacterium
CAGTCCTTCATCACCGCGCAAGCGACGCCGCACACCCCACGCCGGCACACCATCTTCGGTGAGGGCGAGGACCACGGCAGCCGCCAGGTCGTCGACGCGATCGCCACCACCCCGACCGACCCGCGCGACCGGCCCCTCGACCCGGTCGTGATCGAGGCGGTCGAGATCGTCAAGCGCTGAGGCGCTAGGCGGCAGGGAACGCTAGGCGGACAGGGACGATGAGCGGCGGGGTGACGGGGAGCGGGAGCGCGCAGCCGCCCGAGCAGCAGCCGGGTGCGCGGGAGATCCCGCACTGCTACCGGCACACCGACCGCGAGACCTACATCTCCTGCCAGCGCTGCGGCCGGCCCATCTGCCCCGAGTGCATGCGGCAGGCATCGGTCGGCTTCCAGTGCCCGCAGTGTGTCGCGGAGGGGCGTGCGTCGACGCCGCGACCCCGCACCGTGTACGGCGGTCGCCTCCGGGGCGGCGGCAACGTCGCCACGCTGACCCTGATCGGGATCAACGTGGTGATGTACCTGCTGATCCTGGCCGGCGGGTTCGGGTCAGCACTGGCCAACGAGACGGTGCTGTTCCCCCTCGCGGTCGCGAACGGCGAGTGGTGGCGGCTCATCACGTCGACGTTCGTGCACGTGCAGTTCCTGCACCTGTTCTTCAACATGTTCGCGCTGTGGATCTTCGGGCCGATGCTGGAGACCATGCTGGGCCGCACCCGGTTCGTGACGCTGTACCTGCTCAGCGGGCTGGTCGGCTCGGTGGCGGTCTACTGGCTGTCCGCCCCGACCGTCCCGACCCTGGGCGCGTCCGGTTCGATCTTCGGCCTGCTCGGCGCCGCTCTGGTGGTGTCGGTCCGGCGCGGGTACGACGTCACCTGGCTGTTGGGCCTGCTCGGGATCAACCTGGTCTTCACCTTCGTCGCGACCAACATCTCCTGGCAGGGCCACCTGGGCGGTCTCGTGGGCGGCCTGGCCATCGGGGCGGCCATCGCGTGGGCGCCGCGGCGGTTCCGCACGCTGGTGCAGGTGCTGGTGTTCGGGGTGATCTTCGCGCTCTGCCTGGTGCTGATCGCGCTGCGCACGGCGGAGCTGGGGGCGCCGTTCTGAGGGTGCGCACGCCATCCGTGCGTTGGATCCGCGAGGTGTTTGCGGCAATAGCCCGCGATTGGGCCTTCTACCTATTTCTAGGCGTGGTCCTAGACAGGCGTAGCGACTGCTGATGACGGCCCTGCGCGGTGGGCCCATCGAGCCGACCGGATTCGGGGCCTGGTTCTCCACAAGTTGTCCACAGGCGTTCCCCGGGCGGCTCCACAGCGGGGTCGAGAAGTTTTCCACAGGTGTTATGCACAGTGTGGAGAACTACACGCGTGTAATCGCCGAGGACGGGCGGACGGCGGATGAAGCTCACGGCAGGGCGTTGCGTCCGTCGAAGCGTGCGCGATAGCGCACGGTCGTACGGACGCTGGCGCGGGACGCGGGCGCGGCTACTCCCACTTCATCGCGGTGATCAGGCCGAGCAGGATCATCCCCATGCCGATCCCGAGGTTCCAGTAGCCGAGGCTGGACATCAGCGGGATGTCGGGCCCGGCCAGGTAGAACACCACGATCCACAGCAGCCCCACGATGAACAGCGTCAGCATCGTCGGCACGACCCAGCGACCGCCCCCGATGCGCTGCGGCTTGGGCCCGCTGGGGGCCGAGGCGGCCTGGGCCTTGCTCTTGGCCTTCTTGCGCGAACGCGATACGGGCACCGCTCTCTCCTCGATCCGGTTGGCGTCGGGCGGTCAGGCAAGTGGGCCTGGGGATATCAGTTAGCGTAGTCAACGCCCTCCGGCGAGCGAACGCCAGACTCTTGGAACATCGGTGACCGACCACCACGACCAGCCTCCTGAGCAGCCCAGCGAGCCGCCCACCGGGCAGCCGAAGGGTGAGCCGCCGCACGACCAGCCGCAGCCCGGCAACGCGGCCCCCAGGCGCGGCCACGGGCTGGTCGCCCACCTCCGCCGGCTCTTCCGCGTGGGCACCACCGGGCAGGCCGGCGTCGGCTGGCGGCTGGTGGTCCCCGTGGTGTTCGCCGCGGCCGGGTTCATGTTCGTCACCAGCGCGGAGGCCTCGAACGGCATCGACCTGCGCCCCCAACGGGCGGCCAGCCTGGCCGAGCTGGTGCAGACGGAGAGCAGCCGGGTCGACCGCCTGCAGCAGCGCGCCGGCCAGATCGAGGACGACATCCGCGCGCTGACCTCGCGGGTGAACAGCAACGGCAGCGATCGCCTGCAGGCGCGCTCGGAACGGCTGCGGGACGCCGCGGGCATGGAGCCGGTCACCGGCGAGGCCCTGCGGGTCACCCTCGACGACGCCCCCGCCGACCAGCCGGTGCCCGAGGGCCTCGACGCCAACGCGATGGTGGTGCACCAGCAGGACCTGCAGGCGGTGGTCAACGCCCTGTGGGCCGGTGGGGCGAAGGCGATCACCCTGCAGGACCAGCGGCTGATCTCCACCACCGGCATCAAGTGCGTCGGCAACACCGTGGTGCTGCACGGCGTGCCGTACTCCCCTCCCTACGAGATCGTCGCGGTCGGCAACCCGGCGCAGCTGCAGGCGGCGCTGGACGCCTCGGCGTACGTGCAGACCTACCTGCAGTACACCCAGGAGCCGGTCAACATCGGCTGGGACGTCGACCTGCTCACCCACACGACCGTTCCCGGTTACGAGGGCTCGATCAACCTCCGGTTCGCCGAGGCCGCGCAGCCACGCGCGGCTGCGGCCGGCTGACTGCCGGACGACTACGCGGGCCCGGCGGCGCCGCCTCCTGCGCCTCCGTTACCGCCCCCAGGCGGCGGCGGGATCGGCTTCGGCGACTGCGACTGCGTCGGTGTTGGCGACGGCGAGGGCGTCGGGCTGGGCGTGGGTGTCGGGCTCGGCGTCGGGCTCGGGGTGGGCTTCGGCTCCGGCTGGCTGGAGACCACGATCACCACGGTGTCGCTGGACGACACCGCGCTGCCTGCCGACGGGTTCTGCGAGGTCACGATGCCCGCCGGCTCGGAGGAGTTGGGGTCGTGCTCGACGCTGTAGTCGATCCCGCGGGCCTGCAGGATGGACGCGGCGCCACCCTCATGCCGGCCGATGAGGGCGGGCATGATCTCCGGGCCGTCGGACACCGCCAGCGTTACCGTGCTGCCCTTGATCGCGCGGACACCGGGGTTGGGGTCGCTGCCGAGCACCTGGTCGCGCGGCGCGTCGGACTCGTCGACGAAGTGGTCGACCTTGAACCCGAGCCCCTCGAGCTGGGCCTGGGCCTCGGACAGCGAGTCGCCCACGATGTCGGGCACCTTGACCCGCGGTGGCCCGCTGGACACCACCAGGTCGACGGCCGAGTTGCGCGCCACGTCGGTGCCCGGGTCCGGCGACTGTGAGATGACCGTGCCCTTCTTCTCGTCCCGGCTCGCATGCTTGGAGATGTCGCCGACCTGCAGCTTCCTGGCCTGGATCTCCTGCTTGGCCTGCTTGAGCGACTGGCCGGTCACGGTGGGCACGAGCGCCCGCTGCGCCTCGCTGCCGCTGAGAATCCCGGGGAGGAACAGCGCGGCCAGGATCAGCAGGGCCAGCGCGAGCAGCGCCAGGATGGCCAGCAGCCACCCGCGCCGCCGGTTCTTCTTCTGCTCCTGCTCGATCTGCGGGACCGTCGCGGTCTCCGACGGCCCGTCGTTGTACGGCAGGATCCGGGAGGTGACCGCGGTCGCCGCCATGGGCGCGCCGACCGCTGCCGGCGCGGCGACCGGCTGCCCGGCCAGCGCCCGCTCGATGTCGGCCCGCATCTCGGCGGAGCTCTGGTAGCGGTCGGTGGTCGACTTGGCCAGCGCCTTCATGACGATGGCGTCGAGCTCCGGGGTGATCTCGGGGTCGAACGCCGACGGCGCCGGCGGCTCCTCCCGTACGTGCTGGTAGGCGACGGCGACCGGGCTGTCGCCGACGAACGGCGGGCGACCGGTGAGCAGCTCGAACAGCAGCACGCCGGTGGAGTAGATGTCGCTGCGCGCGTCGACCTGCTCGCCGCGGGCCTGCTCCGGCGACAGGTACTGCGCGGTGCCGACCACGGCCGCGGTCTGGGTCATGGTCGAGGACGAGTCGGCCACCGCGCGGGCGATGCCGAAGTCCATCACCTTCACGTCGCCGGTGGGCGTGAGCATCACGTTGGCCGGCTTGATGTCGCGGTGCACGATGCCGGCGCGGTGGCTGTAGTCGAGGGCGGCGAGCACGTCGCCGGTGATCTCCAGCGCCCGCTCGGGAAGGATCTTGCGGCCCTCGCGCAGGATGTCGCGCAGTGTGCGGCCCTCGACGTACTCCATCACGATGTACGGGATGGGCGTGCCGGAGCCGTCGGCGGAGTCCTCCTCGCCGGTGTCGTAGACGGCGACGATGGCCGGGTGGTTCAGCGAGGCCGCCGACTGGGCCTCGCGGCGGAACCGCGCCTGGAAGGTGGAGTCGCTGGCGAGGTCGAAGCGCAGCCGCTTGATCGCCACGGTGCGGCCCAGTCGCAGGTCGTGGCCCTCGCGGACCTCGGCCATGCCGCCGCGGCCGAGCAGGCCGCCCAGCTCGTAGCGCCCGCCGACCCGGGGGCGGGCCTGGCCGCCTCCGGCTGGTGGCTGGGTGGTCATGTCAGCTCTCAGTCCTCGTCATCGTCGTCCGGTCAGCGTCATCCGGAACCGGGCAGGTCCAGCAGGCCGCCGCCGCCCTTCTTGTCGTGGCCCTTGGCCTTGCCGTTGCCCTGGCTGTTGCCGGGGGAGTCCTGCGACGGCGTGGGGGACCCGCCCTGCTGCTGGGTCTGGTCGCCGCCGGAGCCCGCACTGGGGCCGCTCGACCCGCCGGCCGGCTCGGTCCACACCCCGAGGGTGATGTCGGTCCCGGGCTCGAGCGTGCCGTGCGGCTGTACGTAGTCGACGGTGCCGGGCTCGCCGTCGACCCCGAACCGGTCGGCCCGGTCGACGTGGAAGCCCTGGCCGCGCAGCTCCTCCGCCGCCTGGTCGTACGGCTCTCCGCGGTAGTCGGACGGGTCGACCTCGATGCCCTGCTGCTGCGCCGGCGTGTTGCCGGACGCCTGCTTGCCGCCCGCGGCGGCACCGCCGGAGCCAGCGGTGGGCTGGCCGTCGTCGCCGCCGGAGGTCAGCGCCAGGCCGATGCCGGCCAGCAGCACCAGCAGGGCGACCGCGACCAGCAGCGGCACCAGCCAGCCGGGCCGCCGCCGGGGGCCCCGACGGTCGGTAGGGGGCGGGGGCTCGCCGCCCGGGGAGGTCAGGAGCGCCGTGTGGGCGCCACCCGTCCCCGCGACCGTCGCGGCTCCGGTTCCGGCCGTACCCGTCGCCAGCGAGCCCTGCCAGTCCGGCTCGCGCAGCTGCTGTTCGAGCTCGGCGGCCGACCCCACGCGCTCCTCCGGCTCCTTGGCCAGGCAGCCCATGCACAACGCCGCCAGGCCGGGCGGCACGGACTCGGGCAGCGGCGGCACGTCGTCGCGCAGGTGCTGCATCGCCACCGCGACGGGGGCGTCGGCGGTGAACGGCCGGCTGCCGGACAGGCACTCGTACAGCACCACGCCGAGCGCGTAGATGTCGCTGGCCGGCGTCGCCGGCAGCCCACGAGCCTGCTCCGGCGACAGGTAGTGCGGTGTGCCGATGACCTGGCCGGTCTGCGTCAGCGGCACCGCGTCGGCGGCCCGGGCGATGCCGAAGTCGGTGACCTTGACCGAGCCGTTGGGGTTGACGATCAGGTTGGCCGGCTTCACGTCGCGGTGCACGATGCCCTGCTGGTGTGCGGCCTCGATCGCCGCGGCCGCCTGCGCCACGATGTCGGCCGCCGCCTCTGGCCGCAGCGACCGGCCGCCGGCGAGAAGGTCCGACAGCGGCTTGCCGGGCACGAGCTCCATCACCAGGTAGGCGGTGGGGCGACCCGAAGCGGGGTCGACGGCGTCGCCGTGGTCGAAGACCTGCGCGATGCCGGGGTGGTGCAGGCCGGCGGTGTTGCGCGCCTCGGCCTGCAGCCGGGCACGGAAGGTGGCGTCGTCGGCGTACTCGGCCTTCAGGATCTTGACCGCGACGTCACGACCCAGCACGGAGTCGTTCGCGCGCCACACCACGCCCATGCCGCCGGTGGCGATGCGCTCGGTCAGGGTGTAGCGCCCGTCCCCGACCGATGGCATCTGCGTGGTCGGGTCTGGACTCATCGGTTGATCACCGCCTCCATCACCGACTTGGCGATCGGGCCGCCCAGGCCGCTACCGGAGATGTCGCCGCGCGCCGTCGCCGAGTTCTCGACGAACACGGCCACCGCGACCTTCGGGTTGCCGGCCGGCGCGAGCGAGACGTACCAGGCGTAGGGGTTGCGGCCCGCCGCGGACTGCGCCGTACCGGTCTTGGACCCGACCTGGATGCCCGGGATGGCACCGGTGCTACCGGTGCCCTCGTTGGTCACCGACACCATCATGCTCTTGAGCTCGTCGGCGGTCTTCGGCGAGACGGCCTGGCTGAACTCCTCGGGCTGGGTCTCCTCGATGGTGCTCAGGTCTGGCGCCCGCACCTCGGAGACCAGGTGCGGCTTCATCACCGTGCCGTGGTTGCCGATCGCGGCAGCGATGGTCGCCATCTGCAGGGGCGAGGCGGCCACGTCGAACTGCCCGATCGCGGAGAACGCGGTCTGCGGTGCGTCGAGCTTGTGCGGGAACTGGCTCTCCGCGACACCGGTGAGGTCGCTGAGCAGGTTCTGCCCGAAGCCGTACTTCTCGGCCTGCTGGCGCAGCGCCTTCGGGCCGAGGTCGAGGCCGACGCTGGCGAACGCGGTGTTGCAGGAGACGGCCAGCGCCGTCCGCAGCGTGATCGTCGACGGACCGCAGGCGCCGCCGTCCTCGTTGATCATGTTGGTGGTGGTCAGGGGCAGGTCGAGCGAGGAGGTGCCGGTCACGCCGGTGTTCGGCGTGTACTTCCCGCTCTGCAGCGCCGCCGAGGCGGTGACCAGCTTGAACGTGGACCCGGGTGGATAGATGCCCTGGGTCGCGCGGTTGAACATCGGCTCGCCGGGCGCGGAGTTCAGCTTCTCCCACGCCTTCTCGCTCTTGTCGAAGTTGTGCGTCGCCAGCTGGTTCGGGTTGTAGCTGGGCAGCGAGGCCATCGCCAGGATCGCGCCCGTCTTGGGCTGGATCGCCACGACCGCGCCCTTGGCCTTGCCGGGGAGGTTGACCAGCCCGCGGTAGGCCGCCTGCTGCGCGGCGCGGTTGAGCGTCAGCATCACGCTGCCGCCCTGCGGCTCCTGGCTGGTCACCATGTCGATGACCCGGTTGACGAACAGCCGCGGGTCCTGCCCCGACAGGATGGAGTTCTGCGTCAGCTCGATGCCGGCCGAGCCGAACAGGTACGAGTAGAAGCCGGTGACCGGTGCGTAGACCTTCCCCTGCGGGTAGCTGCGCAGGAAGTCGTAGCGGTCCTTGACCGGTTTGCTGACCGCGACGGTGTCGTCGGCGACCAGGATCGGCCCGCGCTCGCGGGAGAACTCCGCCTCCTGCACGCGGGTGTTGCCCGAGTGGTTGTTGAGGTTGTCGGCGTTGACGAACTGCACGTAGTTGACGTTCAGCAGCAACGCCAAGAACAGCAGGATGCAGCCGATCGAGAGCAGCCGGATGGGGCGGTTCATCGCATCCTCACCACCTGCGTGGCGTCGTCGTCCTCCGCCACGGAGATCTGGGGGGCAGGACGCCGGGCATGGTCGCTGATCCGCAGCAGCAGCGCGATGATCGCCCAGTTGGCGACCAGCGACGAACCACCCGCGGACATGAACGGGGTGGTCAGACCGGTCAGCGGGATCAGCCGGGTGACCCCGCCGATGACGACGAAGACCTGCAGCGCGAAGCTGACTGCGAGGCCGACCGCGAGCAGCTTGCCGAACGCGTCACGGCACACCAGAGCGACGCGCAGACCACGCTCGACGATGAGCGCATACATCAAGATGATGGCCATCAGCCCGGTCAGGCCGAGCTCCTCACCGAAGGAGCTGATGATGAAGTCGGACCACGAGAACGGCACCAGTGTCGGGCTGCCCTCGCCGATGCCCTGGCCGAGGATCCCGCCGAACGCCATGCCGAACTGCGCCTGGACGATCTGGTAGTAGGTGTCGACGTCGGAGAACGGGTCGAGCCACCCGACGAACCGCTCCCGCACGTGGCTGAACGCCATGTAGCCGAAGTAGGCGCCGACGACGAACAGCACCGCGCCCACGAACAGCCAGCCCGGCCGTTCGGTGGCGACGTAGAGCAGCACCACGAAGATGCCGAAGAACAGCAGGGACGACCCCAGGTCCTGCTGGAACACCAGGATCGCGAGGCTGGCCAGCCAGCCGAGCAGGATGGGCCCGAGGTCACGTCCGCGCGGCAGGTCGATGCCGAGGAACCGTCGCCCGGCCAGCGCGAGTGCGTCGCGGTTCACGACCAGGTAGCCGGCGAAGAAGATCACCAGCAGGATCTTCGCGACCTCGCCGGGCTGGAAGGAGAAGCCGAGCAGCGAGATCCAGATGCGCGCGCCGTTGACCTGGAGGCCGACGCCGGGGACCAGCGGAAGCAGCAGCAGGACGATGCCGGCGAGGCCGGCGGTGAACGTGAACGACTGCAGCCGCCGATGGTCGCGGATGATGAACAGCACCGCGCTGAACAGCAGCACGCCCACCGTGGTCCACATCAGCTGCGACGGGGCGAACGGCCCGGCCGGCTCGCCGGAGGCCTTCAGCGAGACGTCCAGGCGGTACAGCATGGCCAGGCCCAGGCCGTTCAGCGCGATCACGATCGGCAGCAGCACCGGGTCGGCGTAGGGCGCCAGGTATCGCACGACCATGTGCGCGGCCAGCGCCAGCAGGGTCAGGCTGCCGCCGTAGACGAAGATGTTCGACGGCACCTCGCCGCTGCGGTCGAGGCCGACCATCGCGTACGCGCCGATGCCGATGGTCAGGGCCACCACCAGCAGCAGTAGCTCGGAACCCCGGCGCTTGCGGTGCACGACGGCGACCGGGGTCGACTGCACGGCGCTCATGAGGTCGCTCCCGCGCAGGTCGGCTCTCCGGACGGCTGCGAGCTCGGGCGGCTCGAACGCGAACCGGCCCGGTCGGGTGAGGGGCTGGCGGTGGGCTCCGCCGAGGCACGCGAGCCGCCTGCCGACGTACGCGCCCTGCCGTTGGTGCGGTTGCCGCCCTTTCCGCCCTTGCCCGCGGTGGGTCCGGCGGTCGGCGAGGCACTCGATGACGGCTTGGACTTGTTCGACGGCTTCGGCTCGGCGCACGCATTGGCGGTGTCCTGCAGCTGCCGGACGATGTTGTGCGCGTTGGACAGGTTGGTGGCGTCGATGCCGTTCTCGACGCGAGTGCGCCAGTAGCTCGGCAGCGTGGACAGCTGCACGTTGCTGTCGGAGTACAGGGATGACAGCGCGATGATCGGCACGTCGGCGCGGATGCCGCGGTAGATGGCGACGCTGCCGGCGTTGTCGGCGACGTAGTACTGGCCCTGTGTCCAGTTGTAGGCGGCCTTCCCGGCCAGGCCGAGCAAGGCGAGGATGACCACGAGCAGGAGCAGGCGCCGCAGCCAGCGGAACCGCCGCGGCGCCCGCGGGGCGTAGCGAAGCTCCTCGGGGTCGGCGCTCGGAGCGGAGTGGTGGCCGTCGATGGGCGGCTGGGTGACCGTGTCGTCGGACCGGCGGTGGCGCGCCCGTTCGGCCGCCGCCCCGACCACCATCGGGGCGCCCGCGGCACCGTCGGCGGCCACTGCCGGGTCGACGATGTCGCCGATCACCGTGGTGATGTTGTCGGGCCCGCCGGCGTCGAGGGCCATCTGCAGCAGCCGCAGCGCCGCCTCCTCGGCGGAGCCGCTCTCCATCCCGCGTTCGATCGCCTCGTCCTCGACGTAGCCGCACAGGCCGTCGCTGCAGATCAGCAGCCGGTCGCCCGGACGTACCTCGAACGTGCTCAGGTCGGGCTCGGCGTCGTGGCGACCGTCGAGGGCACGCAGCAGCAGCGAACGGTGCGGATGGCTGCGGGCCTCGACCTCGGTGATGCGCCCCTCGTCGACCAGGCCCTGCACGAACGTGTGGTCCTGGGTCAGCTGGGTGAGCTTGCCGTCGCGCAGCAGGTACGCACGGGAGTCACCGATGTGCGCCAGGCCCATGGACGTGCTGTCACCGTCGAACATGATCGCGGTGACAGTGGTCCCCATGCCTTCGACGCTGGGGTCCTCCTCGACGATCTCGCCGAGGCGGTCGTTGGCGCGCTGCACCGCTCCGGCGAGCGCGCCGAGCATGTCGTCGGGGTGCGCGTCGTGCAGGCGACGCATGACCTGGACGGTCTCGGCGGAGGCGATGTCACCGGCGGCGGCACCGCCCATCCCGTCGGCGACGACGAGCAGGTACT
This sequence comes from uncultured Propionibacteriales bacterium, assembly GCA_965653225.1. Lineage (GTDB taxonomy): Bacteria > Actinomycetota > Actinomycetes > Propionibacteriales > Nocardioidaceae > JALZDI01. Next base: position 10,422 of record CBFGZI010000093.1, read on the forward strand.
GGCTGGCGAAGCCGGAGTCCTGGTTGTTCTTCCGGACCCGGCCGACGTCCGACGTCGCCGCGTAGCGAAGTGCGAGGTTCATCGGGCGACCGCTACTTCCTCAGCTCCACGACGGTCTTGCCGAGGCGGACGGCCGTGCCCGGCGTGATCGCGGTGGCGCGGGTCACGCGGGAGCTGCCGATGTAGGTGCCGTTGGTGGACCCCATGTCCTCGATGAACCACTCCTCACCGTTGGTCACGAAGCGGGCGTGGCGGGTCGAGACGTAGTCGTCGTCGAGGCGGATGGTGGAGTCGCCGCCGCGGCCGAGCGTGATGGTCTCGCCGGACAGCGACAGGGTCTCGCCGGCGTTGCTGCCCTCGGTGATCACGAGCTTGGTCGGGGAGCCGCGGCGCTTACGGGCCGGCTTCGGCTTGGACTGACGCTGGCGCGAGCGCTGGCGCTTGGCGGCGTCGGCCTGGTTCGCCGCCTGAGGTGTGTCGACACGGGCACCGAAGAGGTCGGATCGGATCACTGACACCGCGGAGAGGACGAAGATCCACAGCAGTGCCAGAAACCCGAACTTGATCAGGGTCAGAGTGAACTCAGACAAACGAAGGTCACCTCGGCCATTCCGAGGACGGGGCGCGGGTATCGGGCTGTCGGGGTTTGGGGCGGGCGGGCCGGTCCATGCCGGGCGATTGTGCCGAACCTGAGTCTCCGCCGCGAGGGCTGCGCAGGGTCATCCGTGTGCTGCCGATCTCAATCTCCGCCCCATCGTCGAGGGTGGCGTGCTGGATTCGCTTGCCGTTGACGCGGGTGCCGTTGGTCGAACCGAGGTCGACGACGGTGACCACGACGTCGTCCTCGTCGGGACGGACGCGGATCTCCACGTGCCGGCGCGAGACGCCCGGGTCGCTGACCCGCAGGTCGGCCTCGCTGCCGCGACCGATCACCACACCGGGCGGCTCCAGCGGGTGCTTCATGCCGTTGAGCTCCAGCACGACCGGCGCCCGGCGTACGGCGGTGTCGGTCATCCGCTGACCCTCGACCGGGGTCACCTGCGCGATGGCCTTGCTGGTGACGCGGAAGCGTCCGGTGCCCAGGTCGTCCTTCTCGGTGAACGTCACCGAGATCGGGCCGGCGAAGACGTAGCGCTGCTGGTCGGCGTGCTGGCGCAGCATGTCCTTCAGCTCGCTGGTGAGCTGGCTGCCATACGGTGAGAGCCGCTCGTTGTCGGCCTGCGACAGCTCGATGGTGAAGTCGTTGGGCACCAGTCGGCGCTCGCGGCTGAGGATCTGCGCGGAGTTGTCGACCTCGCGCTGCAGGGCGGCGGCGAGCTCGACCGGCTGCACGGCACTGCGGAAGGCCCGGGCGAAGGCGCCGGTGACCAGCCCTTCGAGTCGCTGCTCGAAGCGCTGCAGGACACCCATGCCTCCTCCTTTCCTTCCGCGTTTCGACCGCACGTCAGATCACGACCGGAGCCCCTCACCGACCGCGGCCACCACTTGATCGTAACGGTTGACGCACGGCGTCCTCTCCCGGCGGCGAGTGGCACCCGTCTCCCCACCAGGTACGGCCACCGTCGGCAGTACCCTCGCGTGTTAGTCTTTTCCGGCGCTGGTGGAGATATTCACCGGCGCTACGCGCGAGTGGCGGAATAGGCAGACGCGCACGGTTCAGGTCCGTGTGCCCGAGAGGGCGTGGGGGTTCAACTCCCCCCTCGCGCACCACACCAAACCCCTCACACCGCCCGGGTCGGGCACGATCTGCGTGGGGTTCGTCACCTGTCGCTTCCTCCTCACCTCCGCGCCAGACTATGGGTCATGACAGTGCGGGTGGACAACGCGGGCCAGGTCAGGATCATCACCCTCGACCGGCCGGAGGTACGCAACGCCGTCGACGGCGAGCACGCGCAGGCCCTGGTCGAGGCGTTCGAGGCGTTCGACGCCGACGACTCGGCATCGGTCGCCGTGCTGCACGGCGCCGGGGGCACGTTCTGCGCCGGTGCCGACCTCAACGCGGCGGCGACCGGGAACCCCTGGTTCGTGGCGCCGGGGGAGGAGGGCACGGCCGCGATGGGGCCGAGCCGGCTGCTGCTGTCCAAGCCGGTGGTCGCGGCGGTCGAGGGCTACGCCGTCGCCGGCGGCCTCGAGCTCGCGCTGTGGTGTGACCTGCGGGTGGTCGACCCGGAGGCGGTCTTCGGCGTGTTCTGCCGTCGCTGGGGCGTGCCGCTCATCGACGGCGGCACCGTGCGGCTGCCGCGGCTCGTCGGCCAGTCGCACGCGCTCGACATGATCCTCACCGGACGTCCGGTGGGCGCCGAGGAGGCGCTGTGGATGGGACTGGCCAACCGCGTGTCCGCGTCCGGCCAGGCGCTGCAGGAGGCCGTCGCGCTGGCCGAGCAGCTGGCCGCGTTCCCGCAGACCTGCCTGCGGCATGACCGGCTGTCGGTGTACGAGCAGCACGACCGCTCCGTGAGCGACGCACTGGCCAACGAGTGGCAGCACGGCCGGTACGCGCTGGAGCAGGAGACCGTTGCCGGGGCCAAGCGGTTCGCCGCCGGCGAGGGCCGGCACGGCTCGTTCGCCGGCCCGGGCTGAACCCCGCACCGACGCCCAGGGGAGACGAACAAAAGATTCTTCGTCCGGTTCCGTTACGAGACCGGAGCAAGGGGTAATTCGCGGACGCAGGGGAGTCCCCGCCCGGCGCTTCGCGTCGGGCGGGTCCCCTGCGCCAGGGCTTCTTCGGCGCGCTCCCGCGGATGGATCCCGCAGTACCGCCCTCTCACCGGGGTCCGTGGGAGCGTACGGCAGGCTTGGCTCATGGGAGACGGGCTGGAACAGCTGACGATCGGGGTGCTCGGTGGCACCGGGCCACTCGGCAAGGGCCTGGCCAGGCGCTGGTGCGCCGCCGGCCTGCGGGTGGTGATCGGGTCGCGCGTGGCCGAGCGCGCGGAGGCGGTCGCCTCCGAGATCGGCAACGGCGCCACGGGTGCCGAGAACTTCCAGTGCGCGCAGAGCGCCGACCTCGTCGTGGTCGCCGTCCCCTTCGACGGGCACGGCGACCTGCTGAAATCGGTCGCGAGCGCGACCGACGGCAAGGTCGTTGTCGACGTGGTCAACCCGATGGGCTTCGACAAGTTGGGGCCGTACCCCCTGGATGTAGCCGAGGGCAGTGCGGCGCAGCAGGCGCAGGCGCTGCTGCCGCAGGCGCGCGTGGTCGCCGCTTTCCACCACGTGTCCGCGGTGCTGCTCAACGACCCCGAGGTGCCCGAGATCAATATGGACGTGCTGGTGCTGGGGGAGGAGCGTGACGACACCGACCTGGTGCGCGCGCTGGCGGACGCGGTGCCGGGCATGCGGGGGGTGTACGCCGGGCGGCTGCGCAACGCCGGCCAGGTGGAGGCGCTGACCGCGAACCTGATCGCGATCAACCGCCGCTACAAGACGCACGCCGGTATAACGGTGACCGGGCTCTAGAGAGGTCGGCTGCCAGGCGCGAGCGGAGGGGAGGGTCCATGCACAAGAAGCTCGCCATCACGATCGTGGGCTGGACGCTCGTCCTCTGCGGGGTCGCGGCGCTGCTGCTGCCTGGTCCCGGACTGCTTGTGCTGCTCCTCGGGCTGGTGGTGCTGGCGACGGAGTACCACTGGGCCCGGCGCAGCGTCGAACCGGTGCGTGTCCAGGCGTTCCGGGCCGCGGAGTTCAGCGTCTCCGCCTGGTGGCGGATCGTGCTGACCGCGCTCGGGGGGCTGTTCCTGGTCGCGGTGGGTGTCGTGTGGGGGCTCGACCCCCGCATCCCGCAGATCTGGATCCTCGGCCCGCAGCTGCCGGCCGCCGGGTGGGGCACCGGCGTGGGCCTCATCTTCTCCGGCGTCGCGGTGTGGGCCCTGCTCGTCTACAGCGTGCGGCGGTTCCGCCGCCCCAGCTGAGGGCTCAGGAAGCCTCGGTCGGAGCGGTCAGTGCGGCCAGCGCGAGCTCCTCGAGCAGGTCGGCCATCGCGGCCTGGGACAGCCGGGCGCTGTGCGGCGTGGAGTTGAGCAGGCCGAACGTCGCGTGCGCGGCGGCGCGTGCCGTACGCCGGTCCCATCCGGGCCGCAGCTTGACCAGCACGTCCACCCAGATCTCCACGTACCCCCGCTGCAGCGTGCGCACCCGCTCGCGCGCATCCTCCGGCAGTGCGGCCCAGTCGCGGTCCTGCACCACGATCAGGTCGGGGTGCTGCAGCGCGAACTCGATGTGCCAGCGCACCAGCGCCGTCAGCGCCTCCGTCGGCGAGGCCGTCTGGTCGGACCGCCGGCGCCCTTCCTCTAGCAGCCGCTCGCTGATGCCGACCAGCATCTCGGCCAGCATCGCGTCCTTGCTGGCGAAGTGGCGGTACAGCGCCGGGCCGGACACCCCGCAGGCCGCCCCCAGGTCGGCCACCGACACACCGTGGAAGCCACGCTGGGCGAACAGGGCAGCCGCCGTGGACAGGATCTGGTCGCGGCGGGAGGCTGCCATGAAGGCCAGAGTAGACGATGCGGGTTAATGAACGCTAACGTTAGCAGTCGTTAACATGGGCGTTGCGTCCGTGAGAGGGTGCGCTATAGGCCACGCGTTCACGGACGCAAGGGCGCCGGACGCAACGGCACCGACGAGGAGGCGCGATGACCGAGACCGTCAGCACGCCGGCGGCGCCGGCGAACGCTGCCACCATGCGTGACCTGGTCGCCGACCTGCACGCGCGGCTGGCCGTGGTGCGCCAGGGTGGCTCGGAGTCGGCCCGCGCCAAGCACCTGCAGCGCGGCAAGCTCCTCGTACGCGACCGGGTCGACCGCGTGCTCGACCCCGGCTCGCCGTTCCTGGAGCTGTCCGCGCTGGCCGCGACCGGCATGTACGACGACGCCGTGCCCAGCGCGGGCATCGTCACCGGGATCGGGCGGGTGAGCGGCCGCGAGTGCGTCATCGTCGCCAACGACGCGACCGTGAAGGGCGGCACCTACTACCCGATCACGGTGAAGAAGCACCTCCGCGCCCAGGCGGTCGCCCTCGACAACCACCTGCCGTGCATCTACCTCGTCGACTCCGGCGGCGCGTTCCTGCCGATGCAGGACGAGGTGTTCCCCGACCGCGAGCACTTCGGCCGGATCTTCTACAACCAGGCCAACCTCTCCGGCCGCGGCATCCCGCAGATCGCGGCGGTGATGGGATCGTGCACCGCCGGCGGCGCCTACGTGCCCGCGATGTCGGACGAGACCGTCATCGTCAAGGACGAGGGGACGATCTTCCTCGGCGGTCCGCCGCTGGTGAAGGCGGCCACCGGTGAGGTCGTCACCGCCGAGGAGCTCGGCGGGGGCGACGTGCACGCCCGCACGTCCGGTGTCGTCGACCACCTCGCCGCCGACGACGCCGAGGCGCTGGCCATCGTCCGGTCCATCGTCGGCACCCTCGAGCGCGTCGGGTACGGCGTCGGCGCGGGGACGGGCGCTGCTCTGA
>CBFGZI010000094.1:0-15601 GCA_965653225.1 uncultured Propionibacteriales bacterium
GGGGCGAGCACCACGCCCCAGCCGCTGCGTCAGTCCAGGCGTCCAGTCCAGCCTCAGCCCAGGCGGGAGGCGATGTCGCGGGCGGCGGTGGTGACGTACGGCCCGGCCTCGTCGGCGTCGAGCTTGCCGAGCGCCACCACACCCACCGAGGCCTCGATGCCCGGCAGGTTCAGGATCGGCGCGGCCAGCCCGAGCGCACCGGCCTGCAGCTCGCCCTCGGTGGCGACGAGCTCGGCGCCCTCGTTGGCGCCGGCGTCGATCGCGCGGCCCAGCAGGATGGCCTTGCCCGCCGCGCCGACGTCGAGCGGGTGACGCGCGCCCACGCGGTAGCCGACGTGGTAGTCGGTCCACGACGGCTCGACCACCGCGATCGCGAGCGCCTCGCCGCCGTCGGCGACGGTCAGGTGGGCGGTCGCGCCGAGCTCCTCGGCCAGCCGGCGCAGGATGCCGACGGACAGGTCGCGCAGCATCGGCTGCACGGACCTGGACAGGTTCAGCACCGCGAGACCGAGCTCGATGCGCCCTCCCCCGTCGCGACGCGCGAGCGCGTGCTGCTCAAGCGTCGCGACCAGCCGATATACGACCGTGCGGTTGACGTCGAGCGCGCCGGCGAGCTCGGTGATGGACATCCCGCGCGGATGCGCGGCCAGCAGCTCGAGCACGCGAAGTCCGCGGTCGAGTGTCTGCGAGGTCTCTGCCGGCACGCCGTCACTGTAGCCGCGTCGAGTGGCGCGTTGCGCATGTCGCCTGTCCGCTTTGTCCCTGCGTAACGCGCCAGTCGAGGTGGGTCCGGCGGTTCCGGCGCCCCAGTGGCGGGCTCAGTGGCGGGCTCAGCGGAGGGCTCAGCGGAGGGCTCAGCGGGGGCGGGTGGCCCACTCGCGGATCAGGTCGATCCGGGCGCGCAGGTCCTCGGCGGAGGCCTGCGCGGCGGGCGGGCCTCCAGCGAACCGGCGCAGCTCGTTGTGGATGACCCCGTGCGGCTGCCCGGTGCGGTGGTGCCAGGCGCCGACCAGACCGTTCAGCTCCCGGCGCAGCGAACCGACCCGCTGGTGGGTGCTCTCGTCGGCATGCCGGTGCTCATCCTGCTGTCCAGCGGAGCCGTCGTGCTGGCCGGAGTGGGTCCCCGGTCGCCGGCGCCGCTTCTGCTCGGCCAGCCGGTCGGCCTGCCGACGGTCGAGCAGCGTGCGCACCTGGTCGGGCTCGAGCAGGCCCGGGATGCCGAGGAAGTCGGCCTCCTCCTCGCTGCCGACCATCGCTCCGCCCTCGACGCCGTAGTCGCCGCCGTCGTAGACGACCCGGTCGAACGTCGCCTGGCTGTCCACCGCCTCGAACGACATCTGGTCGTCGTCGGGCGTGTTCTGCTCGGCCTGCGCGGCGGCGACCAGACGGTCCTCGTCCGCGAACAGGTCGTCCTCGGAGTCGACCCGTTTGCCGAGCACGTGGTCGCGCTCGACCTCCATCTCGGCGGCGAAGCCCAGCAGGGAGCCCACACTGGGCAGGAACACCGACGCGGTCTCCCCGCGCCGGCGCGCACGAACGAACCGGCCGACGGCCTGCGCGAAGAACAGCGGCGTCGCGGTTGTCGTCGCGTAGACGCCAACGGCGAGACGGGGCACGTCCACGCCCTCGCTGACCATGCGTACGGCGACCATCCACCGCGTGTCGGAGTCCGCGAACCGCGCGATCCGGCGGCTGGCGGCCTTCTCGTCGGAGAGCACCACCGTGGCCTTCTCGCCGGTGACCTCCTGCAGCAGCCGCGCGTAGGACCGGGCGCTCTCCTGGTCGGTGGCGATCACGAGCCCGCCGGCGTCGGGCACATGCCGGCGTACCTCCGAGAGGCGGCGGTCGGCGGCGGCCAGCACGGCGGGGATCCAGGCGCCGTCGGGTGCGAGCGCGGTGCGCAGCGCGGACGCGGTCATGTCCTTGGTCAACGGCTCGCCGAGGTGCGCGGCGACCTCGTCGCCGGCGCGGGTGCGCCAGCGCATCTCGCCCGAGTAGGCCAGGAACAGCACCGGCCGCACGACGCCGTCGCGGAGCGCGTGGGCGTAGCCGTAGGTGTAGTCGGCGGCGCTGCGCGGCACGCCGTCGTCGCCGGGCGCGTAGGTGACGAACGGGATGGGGTTGGCGTCGGAGCGGAAGGGCGTGCCGGTCAGCCCCAGCCGTCGCGTCGCGGGCTCGAACGCCTCGCGCACCGCCTCGCCCCAGGAGAGGGCGTCACCGGCGTGGTGGATCTCGTCGAGGATCACCAGCGTCTTGTGCCGCTCGGTGCGCACCCGGTAGGCGACCGGGTTGGTCGCCACGCCCGCGTAGGTCAGCGCGAAGCCGACATAGTCGGCGCCCGTCCTGCCCTGCTTGCCGGTGTAGGACGGGTCGATCGGGATGCCGGCGACGTGCGCCGCCTCGGCCCACTGCACCTTCAGGTGCTCGGTCGGCGCGACCACGATGACGCGCTCGATGACCCTGCGGTGCAGCAGCTCGGCCGCGACCCGCAGCGCGAACGTCGTCTTCCCCGCACCCGGCGTGGCGACGGTCAGGTAGTCGCGCGGAGACCGTCCGAGGTAGTCCTCGAGCGCCTGCTGCTGCCACGCGCGCAGCTTGGTCGCGGTGCCCCAGGCGGCTCGGTCGGGAAATGCCGGCGGGAGGTGGGCGGCGTGACTCACTCGCCGTCGGAGTCGTCGTCGCCGCCGCCGGGACGCATGGTCTCCCAGATCTCCTTGCACTCCGGGCACACCGGGTAGCGCTGGGGGTCGCGGCTGGGCACCCACACCTTCCCGCACAGTGCCACCACCGGCGTGCCCTCGACCATGGCGGCCATCAGCTTGTCCTTCGGCACGTAGTGCGAGAAGCGCTCGTGGTCGCCGTCGTCGAGAGTCGGCTGCGTGCGCCGGTCCTCAATGGTCTCGGCGCCGGGGGTCAACTGTGTCACCCGACGATTCTACGAGACCGCGCAGACGGGCCGGTGGACCACGGCGCCTCCCACCCCGTTCCCGGGCTTCCCGCCCCCTGCAGCAGGCGGGAGGGCCCGCGAACAGGCGGTTACATCCCTTCCCAGGTCCCGGGGCGGGTCAGTTCTGGGACGGGTCGAGCGGGCAGGTGGCCACGAAGGCCAGCTCGCCGGGCTGGCGTCGCAGCACGCGCCGCCACAGGCCCTCGGCGTCGGGGTCGAGCAGGTCGCCGGTCTCGGCGGGCACGACGTACCACGCGCCCTCGGCGATCTCGTTCTCCAGCTGCCCGGGCCCCCATCCGGCGTAGCCGGCGAACACCCGCATGCCGGTGAGCACACCCGCGAGCAGCTCCGGCGGCGCGTCGAGGTCGACCAGCCCGGCGCCGGGGTACAGCGGCCGCCACCCGACCGGGGTGTCGTCATCGTCGGAGCCGTCGAGCACCGCGACGCCGAGCGCGGAGTCGGTGGCGACGGGTCCGCCGGAGAACAGCACATCGGGACCGGTGACCAGGTCGGACCAGCCGGGCAGGACATCGGAGACCGGGACGGTCGTGGGGCGGCTGATGATCACGCCGAGGGCGCCGTCGTCGTCGTGGTCGAGCAGGAGCACGACGCTGCGTGCGAAGTTGGGGTCCTCGAGCTTCGGTGTCGCGACGAGCAGTCGCCCGGTCATCTGCTCGGCATCAGCCATGTTTCCATGATGGCGCACCGGCGATGGGCCATGTGGTGGAGTCGCGGACCCGCCGCCACACCCGTCGGGTGTCAGCCGGCGGCCGACTCCAAACCGGGCGACCGAAGCGCGACCCCGGACTGGGCGGCGGCGTGTTCGTGCTGGGTGGCGTCTCGCCGGTCGGTTGCGGCGGTGGCTGCGTTCACCAGGTCGGCGATCGCGCGGGTGACGGAGCGGTCGCGCTCGAGCGGGAGCATGTGGCCGGCGCCGGGGAGCACGGTCAGGTCGGCCCAGGGCATCTGCTTGGCCAGCCGCCGGGCGTGCACCGGCGGCGTGAGCCGGTCGCAGTCGCCCACCAGCACGTGCGTCGGCACCGACGCGAACGCGGGCAGCGCCGCGCTCCGGTCGTGGCGCATCAGGTCGGCGAAGAAGCCGCACATCGAGTCGGCCGGTGTGCCGACCAGGTCGCCGAGCACCAGCCGGTGGTCGGACAGCCGGATGGGGCGGCCCAGCAGGAAGCGGCGTACGACCTGCGACTCGATCGTCGGCGGCCGGCGGCGCTTGCGGCGGCTGAGCATCCGCGCCCGCATGGCCAGCAGCCGTGGCAGCCGGTTGCGCACCCGGGCGCCCATCGCCCGGGGAAGTCCCAGCGTGACCCGGTCGAGCCGGCCGCCGGAGGTGCTGACGAAGACCGCTCCCACGACGCGCTCGGCGTACAGCTGCGGACGATGCTCGGCCAGCGCCATCATCGCCATCCCGCCCATCGAGTGGCCGGCCAGCACCAGCGGGCCCTCGGGCGCGTACGTGTCGATCACCGCAGCCAGGTCACGGGCGAGGTTGTCCAGCGTGGCGTCGCGTTCGGCCGTGCCGTCGGAGCACCCGTGACCGCGGTGGTCGTAGCGCACCAGCCGGACGCGCGCACCGACTGCGCCGGCCAGGTCGCGGACCTGGTAGCGCCAGGTGTGCAGGCTCTGCGTCCAGCCGTGTGCCATCACCACGGTCACGTCGGCGTCCGGGTCGCCGCTGACGTCGACGTTCAGGCGCAGCCCGTCGCGGGTGAGCAGGGTAGTCTGTGCCGCATCGCCGCGCGGGTCTGCCGGTGCCGGCTGCAACGCAATCCACCACCTCTCGCGGGCCTATACGACATGACTCATGTGCCATCGTCACTGTCACATGTAGTATGTACCATGTCAAGGCCATGCTCTCGGGTTCTCGGCAGGTCAGGGGCAGGCCATCAGGCAGGCACCGCGAGGTTGGAGGGGCGTTGAGCGCCGACAGCGACGAGCTCACCATCGACCAGCTGGCCGCGAGCGTCGGGATGACCGTCCGCAACGTGCGCGCGTACGCCAGCCGCGGCCTGATCCCTCCCCCGCGCCTGGTCGGCCGCACCGGCTACTACGGCGCGGAGCACGCCTCGCGGCTGCGGCTGATCCGCGACCTGATCGAGCGCGGCTACACCCTGGCCGCGGTCGAGCGCGCGGTCCTCACCCACGCCTCGCTGCCGGCCGGGCACGCGCTCGCGCTGCTGAACGTGCTCGACAACCCCCTCGGCCAGCACGAGGAGCCCGAGGAGATCTCCCGCGACGCGCTGGCCGCGGCCGCCGGAATCAACCCCGACGACGACATGGTCGAGGCCATGATCGAGGCGGGCCTGGCTGAGAAGGTCGACGACAAGACGCTGCGGCTGCTGCGCCCGTCGATCGTGCACGCCGGCACCCAGGCCGTGGCCCTCGGGCTGTCCAAGGAGTCCACGCTGGCGATGCTGCCGCTGCTCGCCGACCAGCTGCGGCCGATCGCCCAGCGCTTCGTGGACGAGTTCCGTGAGCAGATCTGGCACCCGTTCGCCGAGGCCGGCATGCCCGACGAGCAGTGGCCCGAGGTGCTGCAGCGCATCAAGGCCGTGCTCCCCGTCGCCGGCCAGTCGGTGCTGGCGGTGTTCCGCGACCAGCTCACCGAGGTGATCGACGAGGCGCTCGGCGAGGAGATCGAGTCGCTGGCCGGCGGGGCGAAGGACTCCGCCTGACCGTGGCCTAGGCCAGGTCTCCCCCGGCGTCGGCCGGGATCGGCTCGGCCAGCGCGGCCGCGCGTACTGCGGTGGCCACCGCCTGGTGCACCTGCTCGTAGAACACGCTCGGGATGATGTAGTTCGCGTTCAGCTGCCCGGCAGTCACCACCGACGCGATCGCCTTCGCCGCGGCCAGCAGCATCTCGTCGTCAATGGTGCGGCTGTGCGCGTCGAGCAGTCCTCGGAACACACCGGGGAACGCCAGCACGTTGTTGATCTGGTTGGGGTAGTCCGACCGCCCGGTCGCCACCACCGCGGCGTGCTGCCGCGCCAGCGACGGGTCCACCTCGGGCACGGGGTTGGCCAGCGCGAACACGATCGCGTCGTCGGCCATGCTGGCGACCGCGTCGGCGCCGAACAGGTTGGGCGCAGACACCCCGATGAAGACGTCGGCGCCGTGCAGGGCGTCGCTGAGGTTGCCGGTCACCTGGGCGGCGTTGGTGCGCTCGGCGATCCAGCGCAGAGAGTCGGACAGGTTCTCGCGGTCGCGGTGGATGACGCCCTCGATGTCGGCCACGACCACGTCGTGCACGCCGGCGAGGAGCAGCAGCCGCAGGATCGCCGACCCGGCCGCGCCGGCACCGGACAGCACCACGCGGACGTCACCGATCTGCTTTCCGACCACCCGCAGCGCGTTGGTCAGCGCGGCCAGCACCACGATCGCCGTGCCGTGCTGGTCATCGTGGAAGACCGGTACGTCGAGCAGGTCGCGCAGCCGTTTCTCGACCTCGAAGCAGCGCGGCGCGGAGATGTCCTCGAGGTTGATGCCCGCGAACACCGGTGCGATCACCTGGACGGTCCGCACGAGCTCCTCGACGTCCTGGGTGTCCAGGCACAGCGGCCAGGCGTCGATGCCCGAGAACCGCTTGAACAGGGCGCACTTGCCCTCCATCACCGGTAGCGCGGCGGACGCACCGATGTTGCCCAGGCCGAGCACCGCGGAGCCGTCGGTGACCACGGCGACCGAGTTGCGCTTGATCGTGAGCCGGCGCACGTCCTCGGGGTTGTCCGCGATCGCCTGGCATACCCGCGCGACACCGGGCGTGTAGACCATCGACAGGTCGTCGCGGTTGCGGATCGGGTGCTTGGACTGCATCTCGATCTTGCCGCCGAGGTGCATGAGGAACGTGCGGTCGGAGACCTTGTGCACGACCACGTCGGGCAGCGCCCGCAACGCCTCGACGATCGCGTCGGCGTGACCGGTGTCGGAGGCCGCACAGGTGACGTCGATCCGCAGCCGGTCGTGTCCGGAGGACGTGACGTCGAGCGCGGTGACGATCCCGCCCGCCTTCTCCACGGCCGTGGTCAGCTGACTGACCGGCCCTCCGGCGGGGATGTCGAGGCGGACCGTAATGGAGTTGCTCACGCTCGGACTCGTCACGGGAGCATCCTGTCACGACAGCCGCAGGCTTCGGCGTGCACCGGGCCTCGACCCCTTGTTCGCAAGAGACTGCGCGGGGTCGAGGGGGTACCGCGCGGATATTTCGGGGGGTCCACGGGGGGCGGAGCCCCCCGTGTGTGTGAAACCCCCACCCGGCAAGGGAGGGAGGCGGCCGGGTGGGGGTTGGTCCAGGGGTAGTGGGCTCGCCGACGGTCGGCCGGTGCCGGCCGTGGACCGTCGGCGATCTGGCGCCGGGTCAGGCCGCGAGCGCGTGCCGCAGCCGGGTCAGCCAGCCACACGGTGCGGGCTCGACGCCCGGCGCGGGTCGCTCCACGGTGATGCTGCGTGCGCGCCGCTCGACCTCACGGCCGATCCGCACGGCCGCGGGATCGTCCATCCCGGTGAGACCGCTCGCGGACGCCAGCAGCACCCACTCCTTGCGGCGGGCCCGCTGCATGGCGGGCTCGTCGGCGTGGGCGTCGAGGACCGCGCGGACGCCGGGCATGGAGCCGGCGAGTGCGCGCCAGGCGTGCACCACGGCCTGCCCCAGGTCCCAGGGCTGCTCGACGAGCTCGCGCTCGATCGCCCCGGAGAGCCGGGTGTGCCAGCGCATCTGCAGGGCGCCGAGGAGCTCGGCCGGAGTGTTGAAGGCCTGCTCGGCACCAACGGTGTCCCACGGCAGAGTTCCGTCGCGCCGGTTCTCGGCGACGTCCATCACCGCACGTAGGACCGTGTCGCGTCGCTGGTGGGCATCCCAGGTCATGGTCTGCTCCTTTCGCATACCAACGGTACGTACTAACAGTATGTCCCGTACCGACGGTCAGGCAAACCTGCCGTCCCGTGACGCCGGTCACGCCCCACCGGGTCCCATACCGGCGGTCGGTTCTATGCTGACGGGATGTCAACGGCTCGCGTGAAGCGCCGCATATCGCGCCGGCAGGAGTACTCCTCCTCCACCCGGAAGGCGCTGCTGAAGAGCGCCTCCGACCTGTTCGCCGAGCGCGGCTACGCCGGCACGTCGCTGGACGAGGTCGTCACCTCGGCGCGGGTGACCAAGGGCGCGCTGTACCACCACTTCGCGGGCAAGCTCGCGCTGTTCCAGGCCGTGTTCGACCACTGCGAGGCCAACGCGGTGAAGCGGATCACGTCCGACGTGCGCCGGCAGAGGGACCCGTGGGACAAGGCGCTGACCGCGGTCTCGTCGTTCCTCGACGTGTGCCAGGAACCGGCGTACCGGCGCATCGTCATGCAGGAGGGCCCGGTCGCGCTCGGGTTCGACCGGTGGCGGGAGAGCGAGGAGCGCTCGACGTACGGCCTGGTGCACGACCTGGTGCGCCGGGTGCTGCGCCAGTACCGGATCGAGGGCACGCTGCTGGACACGTTCACCCGCATCTTCTACGGCGCGATGAGCTCGGCCGGGATCGCGGTCTCCGAGGCGGAGGACGCCGAGGCCGCCAGCCGCGAGGTCGCCACCGTGATCTCGCTGATGCTCGCCGGCCTGCGGCAGATGGCCGAGGCCGGCGTCGACCTGAGCGCACCGGTCCTCGACCCGCGCGAGGTCGACGCCAAGACGGCAGCCCAGGCCGAGGCCCAGGCCGAGGCCGACGACTAGCCCGCTCGGCGACGTAGGCGCAGCAACCCGAGCAGGCCGCCGGCCAGCGCGGCCAGCCCGGCCACACCCATGCCGAGCAGCCCCGCCGGTGAGCCGGTGTCGGCCAACGGCGGCTGGCTGGTGGTGTGCGACGCCGGCTGCGCGGGCACGGCCGCCTGTGGCGGCTTCGGCGGCGAGGCCGAGGTGGTCGTCGCCTGCGCGCACGCGGCGTTGGCGACCGTGACCGTCCCGCCGAGGTGCGCCACGTTGTTCAGCGCCTCGCGCGCCTCGGGCGGCATCTGCTGCGACCCCTGGCGGGCCTGGTCGGCCAGCTGCCGGGCGCCCGCCTCGAACTGGTCGGTCGGGATCTGGCCGAGGTTGCCCCTGTTGAAGACCTGCTTCAGCGGCTGCTGGCCGTCGGGACCGACCCGCGTGTCGCCGATCTGCAGCAGGATCCGCTCGACCGCCTGCCGGACCGCAGGCACGGTGGTGTCGAACAGGCCGAGCAGCGCGTCGACGGACAGGTCGCTGTCGAGGTCGATCACCACGTTGGTGCCCTCGGCGTACGTCGTGCCGTCGGTGTCCCGCTGGTTGAAGGTGATCGAGCCGATGCCGGCGATCGGGACCGCGGTTCCGGGTCTGAGGTTGACCTGGGTGCGGGCGATGTCCTGGTTGCTGCGCAGCTGCAGCTGCGACACGTCGAGGCTCATGGTGTCGCCGTCGCCGGAGCAGCTGGTCTTGACCACGTCGGCGCTGAGGACCCCGCCACCCAGCGAAAGGTCGGTCACCCCGGCCACGCTGAGCAGGTCGCCGTTCTTCTGCCGGACCGAGCGCGCCGGGAGGATGTCCGCGGTCAGCAGCGGGTTGTCGGGGATCGAGCCCTGGGTGTCGACGCCGGGGAACTCGGCATGTCCGATCACCTGGTCCGGCATCGCCAGCGTCAGGTGGTCGCGCCGCAGCTCCTGGGGAGCCTGCGACTGCAGCTGCTTCAGCGCTTGCACGAGTGGGCCCAGCTGGGCGGGGGCGCCGTCGAGGCCCTTCGGGAACAGCTCCAGCCGCAGGCCCTCGACCCGTACGGCGGTGGCGTCACCGTCGTACTCCGTGGCCGCCTGCGCCGAGCCGGGGACGGCGGCGACGAGGGCGCCGGCGGCGCCTGCCGCGGCGAGCGTGCGCGCGACCGCGCGCACCCGTGAAGCTCCCATCCCTGCCCTCCCGTCCGTCAACCTGCATGGTTAACGCGGTGAGGCAGGCGAAGGTTACGAGTCGTCTGCGACGGCTCGGGGATTCCGCGGCGCGGCAGCAGACGAGTTCGAAGCGGGGCCTAGTGGCTGTACTGGAGCTGGCCGCCCGCGGCCGGGATCAGCTCGATCCAGGTGTGCCCCGGAGGCACGTTCATCTTGTGGCCCTTGTCGTCGACCAGGTGCAGCGGGCTCGCAAGCGACTTCTTGCTCCATGCGCCGGAGAAGGCACGCCCGTCGGTGAACAGCGTCGCGGATCCCTTGCCGGACAGGATGCTCTCCGGCACCGGGTTGCCGGCCGGGTCGAGGTAGCCCGCGTCGACCTGCCGCACCGTCAGCACCAGCACGTTGTTGGGGTGGAAGTCGTCGCCCTTCGCGGTGTGACCGCCGCCGTGCTTCCACGTCCGGCCGTTCCAGTCCCAGGTGGTGCTGGCGGCCGCGGAGAACGTCGCCTTCACGTGCTTGGCCGGCTTGCCGCGGCCCAGCGACTTCGCGTCGCCCCAGGGAAGGTAGTCGACCGGCTTGGGCCCCTTGAGCTTGGCCTTGGGGAGCTTGCGCAGGTTCATGAACAGGTTGTACGGCGCTTCCCGGTTGCTGACCCGGTAGAAGCCGGGCACCCCCTCGGTGGCCATCGGCACGTGCGCCTGACGCAGCTTCTGCAGCGACGGCGGCGCACCGCCGGAGGCGACCAGCAGCCCCCTGACGGGCTTGACGATGCCGACGTCGGTGCCCCGCACCGAGCGCACCGGTCCCACCTGCTTGGGCAGCGTCGAGTAGTAGAAGGCGCCCAGCCGGGTGAGCCCGCCCTCGACCTCCTCCTCGACCACGAGGTCGGCCGACCCGACGCCGAACTGGGGCTCGCCGTTGCTGGTGTTCTCGATCTTGACCATCACCGCGCGGTGGTCGGGCAGGTTGCCCGTGGGCTGACCGGTGAACGGCGACAGCTTGGGCTTCGCCGGCTTGCCGCTGGACGACGGCGCCTGGGCGCTCCCAGAGGAGGTCTCGGAGCTGCCGGAGCAGCCGGCCAGGACGAGCGCCCCGGTGAGCAGCAGGGCGGAGAGTGCCGCGAGGGCACGCGCGCGGCCGGTGGCCGGCCGGGGGCTGTGCGGACGGGTGGTGCGAGGGGAGCGGGGCATGACTTCCAGTCTGACAAAGGGCCGGCCCGAGGACGGGCCGGCCCTTCGCGTGTCTGTCGTGGGTTTCCGGTTGTCGGGGTCGCCAGGGTAGCCGACGGCCGTCTCAGTGGCCGCGCATCGTCCCCGCGAACCAGTTGTCGGTCCAGTTCAGCTCGGTGGTGACGTCGCGCTGCTCGTTGGCCGCGTGCAGCACATAGCGACGCTTGTGGCCGTTCCACCCGCCGAAGATGCCGACGTGGTAGACGCCTCCACTGTCGTAGTAGAACATCAGGTCGCCCTTGCGCATGTCGTCACGGGAGATGCGCTTGACGCGGTGCGCCTGCTCCTCGCTGGTGCGGGGCATCTTGATCTGGTTCTTGCCGTAGGAATACTGCACGAAACCGGAGCAGTCGAAGGAGTTCGGCCCGTTGGCGCCGTACTGGTACTCCTCGCCCTTCTGGTTGCGCGCGGTCTCCAGCGCGTTGTGGATGCGGTGCTGGCTGGCGGCCTGGACAGGCGCGCCGACGGTCACGGCCGCGCTCACGGCGGCGGGCACGGTGGCGCCCAGCGCAGCCGCGCGCTTCCACTGCCGGATCGCACTCTGCTTGATAGCACGGTGCCTAGGCGTGTATTTGCTCTCGGACATGCGGCAGTCCCTTCCCACGCCTGTGAGGTGAGCTGTCGGGTTCGAGCGAGAAGGTGCTCGGCCGCCGATCGGGCGACTTCACCCCGAGCGCCATGCATGCCTGGTGCGGCACGGAGGCGCGGAATTGGGTCCCCCACTCCTGCCCAGTGTTTCGAGAGGCGACAGGTCCGCGGCCGGGCGGGCAGGACTCGGCGTGCCCGGAACGCGGTTATTCAGTTGCCCCGGGAGAATAAGCATGGATATTGGACGACTTCAAACGACAACGCCGCACGTGTGCGGGGCATCACGGTCCGCGACCGGGCTCAGTGACCGAACGTAGGCGCAGGTACGGGTCCGAACCGGTGGCGGCACGACGCACCTGCGCAGACTTCGAGCTTATGCATCCGCATCCGCATCTCCGCCTCGGTTCGAGCGTACGCCGGGTCTCCGGCGACGTTGTGCAGCTCGTACGGATCGCGTTTGCGGTCGTACATCTCGACCTGGCCGGTCTTGCTGCGCTCCATGTAGGTGTAGCGCGAGGTCCGGGCGCCGCGCCACAGCCAGCCGCCCTTGTGCCTGCTGTTGGGGCCGGCCTGGATCAGGATGGTCTGCCAGCCGGGCTTCTTGCCCTGCACCACCGGCATGAGGTTGCGCCCGTCGACGTCCAGACCGGGCTTGGCGCCGGCGACGGCGGCGAACGTGGGCGCGAGGTCGACCAGCGACACCGTCTGGTGGTTGACGACGCCCGCTGGGACGCCGGGACCGCGCATCAGCACGGGCACCTTGATCGACTCCTCGTAGCCCATGTTCTTGCCCGAGATTCGGTGCTCACCGAACATGTAGCCGTTGTCGGAGATGAACACGATCAGCGTGTTGTTGAGCTCGTGCTCCTCGGCGAGCGCGTTCACCGTGCGCGCGACCGAGTCGTCCACGGACTGCAGCGACTCGAGCCGGCGGTCGTACTCCTCGGTCATGGCCCTCTGCTTGCGCGGGGTGATCGGGGGCAGCTTGGAGATGTAGTGCGGCTTGTCGCTGACGTCGGGCTCGTTGTAGGACGGCTTCTTGCGCTGGGGCAGCGGCGTGTGGTCGTACATGTGGGCGTACTGCTGGCTCGGCATCGGGTTGCGCCAGCAGTTGGAGCCGTAGTTCTCGATCGGGCACGAGGTGTGCGGCGCCACGTGTGACTCCCAGAGGAAGAACGGCTGGTTGTCCTTCGACATCGTGTGGATCAGCCGCTCGGTCTGCTCGGTCCAGTAGTCGGTCTGGTAGACGCCGCGGACGTCGCGTACGTGGCCGTCCTGGTTGAGCCGGTAGTTGTAGTAGTCGTAGACGCCGACACGGGCGATCGCCTGCCAGTGGTCCCATCCCGGCGGCACCTCGTGCGGGTCGCGCATGCCGTACTCGTTGAGGTACTTGCCGACGAACGCGGTCTCGTAGCCGGCGGCCTTCAGCCAGATCGGGAGCGTGTTGGTGCTGTCGAGCCGGTAGTAGCCGCCGGTCGGCCACGTGTTCGTGTGCACGTGGTTGTTCTGGGCGAACTGGCCGGTCAGGATCTCCGCGCGCGCCGGGCAGCACATCGGGTGCGGCGAGAGCGAGTCGGTGAACTTCACGCCGGGCCGCTCGAGCAGCGCGCGGGTCTTCGGCACGTACTTCAGCTCGTTGGTGGCCATGTCGTCGGTGGAGATCAGCACGATGTTGGGCCGCCCCTTTTGCGTGGGCGCGTGCTTCTGCGACAGCTCGCGCAGCCGCTTGCTACCCACGAGCGTCTCGGGATGCAGCGCCCACTGGGTCGCCGACTCCCACTGGGGCGGGGTGTCGTCGCTGTGCACGAGTGGTGGCAGGGGGTCACCGTTGTCGTCGACCGCGGTGCTCGGACCCACCGCCGCCGCGCCCGAGCAGGCGGCGACAAGGCTCGCCGTCACCGCGCAGAGCGCGACGAGCACACGGGGTCGATGACGCACGTGGATTCTCCCTGGGCCGACTTGCCACACGAGCTCTCAACATTACGGCGGAATCTTCCAGGTAAAGACCAGGCCTTGTGTGTCAGTGGCCACATGCAGTTACATGGGGCGGGCCGTCGCTCACCAGCAGTGAGCAACGGTAACCGGGGGCTCGTGGTCGACGGGCTGTGGAAGCCCGCGATCGCGCCCACGACAAACGGGCTTGGGATGCCTGCTCCCGAGCCGATGCGACGAGGGGCCCGGCCAGACGGCCGGGCCCCTCGCAACGTTCCAACCGCTCAGATCCCCGCTGTGCGGTCGATCTGGTCGGTACTTCCTGGCTCAGCTGGTGCGGAAGCTCCACTGGATGTCCTTGGCGGCGTTGCCCGCCAGGTCACGCAGCGCCTTGGCTCCGCCATTGACGTTCACCGTGTACTTCGCACCGTGCGCCAGCGCGTGGCCGGGGTTGAGCAGGTAGGTGTTGGTCTTGCCCACCCGCGACACCTTGGCGCCGACCTTCTGCCCGGCGGCGTCGACCAGCGACAGGCCGCTCTTGGCGGACAGCACCTGCTCGCTGAACTTCACCTTGACGCTCTTGCCCGCCGCCACGTTGGCAGCGCCGCGAGCCGGGGTGCTGGCCAGCACCTTCGGCGCGCGGGTGTCGTTGGCGACACCGGTCACCGTGACCTTGCGCGGTGCGGCCAGGCCGTTGTCGTCGATGGTCAGGACCGCCGACACGTTCCGGTTGGCCTTCGGCGCGTACGTCACCCGGATGGTGCCGGCGCCACCCGAGGCCACCGCGGCCGGGATCTGCACCTGGAACGCGCCCGGGTTGGCGCCGGCCTTGGCGACGGTGAAGGCCGCGTCAGCGGTGCCGAAGCTGGACACCGGGATGGTGGCGGTGCTCGGCGTCGCCTTCTTGACGCTGCCCAGCTTGAGCGCGTCGGTGCCGACCGTGGTCATCGCCGTGCCGGTCGGCATCTGGCCGTTCACCGTGAAGAAGCTGGTGCCGATGTTGACGCCCGGACCGGTCAGCGTGACCCGGTTGAACCCGGACGGCGAGCCGGTGACGCGGCGAGCCGCGTCGAGCGGACCGAAGAAGCCCGCCGGCGCGTTGACGGCACGCAGGAGGGACTTGACCGGACCGGAGCCGACCGCGCCGCCGGCCTCGCCGCCACCCTCGAACAGGCAGTTCTTGTTGCCCAGCGAGCCGTCGCCGTCGCTGATGCAGGTGTGGGTGCCCCACGGGTCGGTGATGGTGAACTTCTTGTTCGGCTGCAGGCCGGCGGCACGGAACAGCGCGGAGTTGCTGATCGCGAGCTGGTTGGTCGGGTTGCCGGCCGCGTCCTCGAGGAAGATGCCCTCGAGCACCCAGGTCGCGCGCAGCGAACCGACGCTGGCGTCGGCGGAGTAGTACATCGGCCCGTCGCCGGCGGCCACCGGCGGGCAGAAGGCGGCGTCGAGGCACTGGGCCACCGCGGCGCCCTGGGCGTCGCGGTACATGTTGGCGAGCCCGTCGGCCCCGGCTCCGCCAGACGGCGTGATCACCGCGCCCGCGGGGACCGCGGTGGCGATGGCACCGGTGGCGGCCAGTGCAGCGACAGAAAGAAGCGCCGCGGGCCGACGGCCCAGACGGCGCGCGAAAGCGGTCTTGCTCATATGGATTGCCCCCTTGGCAATGCTGTGTGTGTACGCCGCCCCCGGACGGCGCTGGGTGGCGGGCGTCGTCCCCCAGGACGACGTCTCGCCGCTGCACACACTTGCCGGGGCCCGTCAAAGATCCGCAAAACATCGCATACTTGGTCACTGCACGCACACGCGCTGTAGTCGGATGAAAAGCCACTCAAAGGACCAACGTGCCGACGGTTGAGGTCCTGTGGCTTCTTCCTCTCACCCCTGCCGCTGGCGCTGGACTTGGCCGCCGCTCGCCGGTCGCGGCGTAGCCGACGAAGGAGGTGCCCGGAGACACACGAGTGGGCCCGGCCGGACCGGTGGGGCCCACACCTCGCTGTGGCTGGAGGCCGGAAACGAA
>CBFGZI010000095.1:0-14972 GCA_965653225.1 uncultured Propionibacteriales bacterium
CTGCCTGACACCGCGTACCGGGGCGACGATGCGCCGGCTGGCCGGCCTGGCACCACGAACGCTTGCGTTGATGCACGGACCTTCGTTCGCCGGTGATGGGGGCGCACAGCTGTTCGGCCTGGCGGACGCCTTCGACGACCGGCTCCGCCGCGAGGGCGTGGCCTTCCGGGTGCCGGTGCAAAGACCCGGTGCCGCGACTGCCGTCCGGGACTGAGGATCTCCGCCCCTCCGCGATGGCGGCGCAGGGGCAGAACATCGGCTTCGCGATCGCCACCGACGCCGCGCACCCTGTCATCGAACAGCTCGTGCACGGACGCTCGGTCCCGCCGAGCTTCTAGGATTCGTCTGCGGTCACGCTCCGCAGAACCTCCGACCTATCGCAGACGAATCGGTCTTGCGAGACACTTGCTGTATGGATGCCTTCGAGAACGTTCTGCTGGAGCGGTCGGGCGACTTCGCCACCATCACGATGAACAACCCCGCCAAGCGCAACGCGCTGTCCCTGACACACATGCGTGAGCTGATCACGGCGTTCCGGGAGGTGGGTGACAGCGACGCTCTCGGGGTCGTGCTCGCCGCCAACGGCAAGGTGTTCAGCGCGGGCCATGACTTCGCCGACGTGGCCGACCACGAGCACGCCGACGTCCGGTCGCTGCTGGTGACGTGCACCGAGCTGATGACGCTGATGCAGCAGATCCCCCAGCCGGTGGTGGCGCGGGTGCACGCGCTGGCAACGGCTGCCGGCTGTCAGCTCGTCGCCAGCGCCGACCTGGCGGTCGCCGGCGAGTCGGCCGGGTTCTGCCTGCCCGGGGGGCGTGGCGGCTGGTTCTGCCACACCCCCTCGGTCGCGGTGGCACGCAACGTCGGCCGCAAGCGCGCGATGGAGATGGCGCTGTCGGGCGACATCGTCGACGCGCACACGGCCGCCGACTGGGGCCTGGTCAACCGGGTCGTGCCGGACGCGCAGCTCGACTCCGCGGTGCAGGACCTGCTGGAGCGCGTGACCAGGGGCAGCGCCGAGAGCAAGGGGCTGGGAAAGCAGGCCTTCTATGCCCAGGTCGACCTGGACCAGCCGAAGGCGTACGCCTACGCGATCGAGGTCATGGCGGCCGCCAGCCAGACGGCGGACGCCGCCGAGGGGATGCATGCCTTCCTGGAGAAGCGCAAGCCGCACTGGCGGCAGGACCACTGACGTCGGCAGCCGCCACGCATGAACGGGAGGCAGCCGTCGGAGGCCGAACGGTTCCAGGAGCGCGTCGGGCCGTACGTGGACCGGCTGCTCGAGGCGTTCGAAGAATCGGGAGCTCAGACCGGTGCCGTGATCGACCACGACCGTCGCGAGCTGGTCCTGTACGGCGTCGGCGCTCCGCCGGTGGCCCTCCAGGCCCTGATGGCCGATGCTCCGGCCGACCTGGCGGTGCAGTGGCGATCGGCGCCCTTCACGCGAGATGAGCTGGTGGCCGAGTCCCAGCGCATCATGACGGCCTTCACCAACCTCAACACCGGTGGACCTCGCACCGATGGCACCGCCCTGGAGTTCACGACGACCGATGCGGACCTGCTGGCGGCAGACGACCCGCAGTCGGCGCTCGGAAGCCGGTATCCGGTGACAGTCCGACGCGGCGGACGCCCGAGTCTCTTCTAGTTTTTTTCCGCGGTCCCCCGACCCGGTCCCCAGTGGGGGATGACCTGGACTTCGGGCGTGACCTGCGTAAACGCGCGTCGGCACAGCGATCCGGCGTGTCACTCGTCGGTTTGACCTTTCGAGATGCTTCCCGGCGCGGAACCTTCAGGGTGTTTCCGGACACGGGTTTTATGGAAGGCTGCCCCCGAGTGCTGGTCCCAGGGCTCGGGGTTCGTTGTGTGCCTCTCGGAGCCAACTCTCGTCCGGACATCCGTTGCGACCATGTTCTCGGGAGAAGCCGTGACAGCGAACGCCCACCCCGCCAGGAAGCCCCTCCAGCTGCTCGCCGGCGCCGTCGGCCTCGTGGCGACCGGGGCGCTAGTTCTGCCCCCCGCCGTGCAAGCGGCCCCCCGCCAGTTCAGCGACGACCAGCTCTCCGCGGCCAGCCACGCGGTCAAGGGGTCCGGCGTCCGTGGCATCTCGTGGTACGTCGACGACGCCGCCGATCGGGTGGTGGTGACCGCCGACAGGACCGTCTCCAATGCGGAGGCGGCCAGGGTCAAGCAGTCGGCCGACAACAACTCCGCGGCCGTGCGGATCGAGCACACTTCGGGCGTCTTCCGGCCGATGATCGCCGCGGGCGACGCCATCTACGGCGGCAAGTACCGCTGCTCCCTCGGCTTCAACGTGCAGAAGGGCGGCACGTACTACTTCCTCACCGCCGGGCACTGCGGGAAGGTCGCCAAGACCTGGTACACCAACTCCAGCCACTCCACCCTGATCGGCCCCACCATCGACCACAGCTTCCCCGGTAACGACTACGCGCTCGTGCGGTACGACAACGCCTCGCTGCCCCACCCGGGCGGGTACACGGCGGCGAACGCCTTCGTCGGCGAGCACGTCACGCGAGACGGGTCCACCACGGGCACCCACTCGGGCACGGTCACTGCGTTGAACGCCACCGTGCGGTACCAGGGCGGTGGGACGGTGTCGGGCCTGATCCAGACCACCGTCTGCGCCGAGCCGGGTGACTCGGGCGGCCCGCTGTACGACGGCACCAAGGCACTGGGCCTCACGTCCGGCGGCAGCGGCAACTGCACGACCGGAGGCACGACCTTCTTCCAGCCCGTCACCGAGGCCGCCAGTGCCTACGGCGTGACCGTCTACTGACCCACTGACCGGCACCGTCTGACGGTGCCGGTGCAGACCTGACGTCGCTGGTGCCGCCGCTGACTGTTACCGGTCGGCGGCGGCGCCCTCGACGGCGGCCCGCGCCTGGGGCAGCGTCATCGACCCCCGCGCCTCCATCAGGACGCCGAGCACCCGCAGGGCTCTGATGTGTTCCGGCGGTGCCGGCACCCGCCGTCCCGCAGTCGGCATGTCGTCGGCGGTACGGAAACGGAACACTCCCTCGAACCACGTGCGCAGGCAGCCGCGGAACATCGACAGGTCCTCACCTTTGGCGCGCAGGTCGTTGAGGAGGCGCTCGACCTCCATCAGGTTCGCGGCGGCCTCCTTGTCGGTGTCCCAGTCGGCATGGCCGCGCGGATCCGCCTGTGCCCGCGGGTCACGAGACCCGATGCCTGCGGGCAGACCGTTGACCTCGATGAGGTCAGCCAGGGCGTCGGCTGCATTCGCCACGGCTGAATGCTAACCACGCCTGCCGAACCTGGGGTTAACGTCCGGTTAACCCGGTCGCGACTTCCGCAGCCTCTGATCGAGGAGAGATCGGCCCGTACAGAGCCATCGGGCGCTCCTTCGTGATCGCCCAGTACCGGTCGCCGAACGACCAGTGCCACCACTCCGTCGGATAGTTCACGAACTCGGCGCGCAGCAGTGCGGTGGCCAGCAGCTGCCGGTGGTACTTGGCCTCGTCGCAGATGTTGTCGGCGGCGAAGTAGCTCGCGCCGGCAACGGCATCCGGAGCGGCGTGGACCTGCGTACCCATGTCGAGAGGATGCCCGGAGTCGTCGGTGAGGCACAGGTCCACCGCGGCACCGCTGACATGAGGTGCGACATCCGGTGGTGCGACGTGGCGGCTCGCCAGTCGGCGCACGTCCCCGGAGTCGAGCAGGGGGAGTGTCTGCTGCAGATGCGTCTGATAGCCGGTGAATAAGCGCTGCTGAAGATGGAGGGGACGCAGGCCCTCCACCACCAGCAGCCGGTACGTGTTAGGCAGGTACGCCTGCGCCTCGAGCAGTCGACGCACGACCCCGTGACGCAGCAGAGCGAACCCGACGTTGACACCGGCCTCTCGGTCGTCGAGTGCCAGACCGTCGACACCACGCAGGTCGACCAGGTCCTCGCCGCTGTCGTGCACCGGAACGGAGGCGACCACCGGGTCTCCCAGCAACAGCAGCTCGGCCATGCCTCGTCCAGCTCCCGACTCGCTGTGGACATCGGTTCGGTTTCCGCTGCTGTGATAGCGAGCCCAGGCGAACGGGGCCTGAACGGCGCCCGCCGCGAATGCGACCGCAGCGCGTCGCAAGCCTCGTAAAGCATGGAAAGTATGTCATTTCGGGCAGAGCACCACCAGCCCGAGGCGCCTACCATCGTGCGCGCAGGGATCCACGACCTACCGAGTGAAGGGCCGACGCATGGGCATCACCCGAACCACCGCGGCCGAGGGAGTGGCCGGCGGACTGCCGTTCAGCCTTGCCGCCGACAGCGGCACCACCTGCTTCATCAGCGGCATGCCCGCTCTCGACTCCGAGGGCGCCATGGCTGCCGGGACGTTCATCGAGGAGATCGAGCAGTCGTGGCGCAACGTCGTGGCGATCGCCGAGGCCGCGGGCTACTCGGTGGCGGAGATCGTCTACGTCCAGTGCGTGCTCGCCGACATCGGCGACTACTCGGCGCTCAACGACTGGTGGCGCCGGCAGTTCCCTGACGTCTCGGCCGCCCCGGCGCGTTTCACCTACCAGGCCGGCGCGCTGCCGTTCGGCGCGAAGGTCGAGCTGCAGGCCGTGGCCGCAAAGGACCGATGACGTCCGCCTACGAAGCGCGGGCATCCGCTACCAGGACAGGAGCTGTTGCCCGCCGTCGATGTCGTAGGTCGCGCCGGTCAGCGCGGTGTTGGTCATGATGTGCACCGCGAGCGCGGCGACGTCGGAGGGCCCGACCACACGTTGGATCGGGAGCCTGGTCCGCAGCTGCGCGCGTCGTGCCTCGAGCTGGTCGCCCAGCAGCGTCGCCGACAGCGGCGTGTCGACGAAGCCGGCGGCGATCAGGTTGACCCGAACGGGTGCGATCTCGAGGGCGAGGCTGGCCGTGAGAGCGGGCAGCGCCGCGGTCATGGCGGCGCCGACCGTGAAGCCCACGGCCGGCCTGCGCGCCCCGGTACCACTCATGAACAGCAGAGTGCCCCCGGGCCGGACCTTGCCCGTTGCGTAGCGGGCGATCCCGAGCATCAGCATCGGATGCTCCTGGAGCGCGCGGCGGGCGTCCTGGAAGTCCATCTCGGCAAGGGTCGCGTAGTAGGGGCCTCCGGCTGTGACCATCACGTGGTCGATGGGTCCCTGGAGGTCGGCGAAGAAGTCTTCGACCGCAGCCACGTCGTTGGCGTCGAACGTCGCGGTGCGTCGCGCGCCGATCTCGTCCGCCGCGTGCTGCATCCTCTCGCGGTTGCGGCCCGTCAGGATGACTTCGGCGCCCTCGGTCCGTGCTCGCCGTGCCGTCTCGAGCCCGATGCCGGCGCTGCCGCCGATGACGACGACGGTCTGCCCGAGAAGCTCTGGCTGACGCTGAGTGGGCGGGGCGGCCGTCTTGATGGTCATCGTCTCTCCTCTGATCAGGTAGCGACCTTCGGACCTGCACCGACCGGCCTGCGCGCCGCCGCGATCTGGGCGCGCAGGCTGTGCAGCGTGGCCACATAGATCTCCGAGAACGTCGGGAACGGCTGGATCGTGTCGACCAGGACGTCGAGTGGGACGTGCGCTCGAACGGCGAGCGTCGCCTGCTGCAGCCACTCTCCGGCCTCCGGGCCGAGCGCGTAGGCACCGGTCAGCCGCTCGCCGTCGCTGAGGAGCGTGAGGAACCCGTTGCTCTCGGCATAGGCGTGCGTATAGGTGGCGGTCTTGGCGACCGCCGACAGCGGGGTCGTCGCACTGAAACGGCCGGTGACCGCGCCCACGGCGGCGGCCTGGGGGTCGGTGTAGACCACACGGGGAACTGCCTCGTAGTTGGCCGTCCGCGGCTCCCCGAGAATGTTCGCGGCCACCACCTCGCCCTGGTACTTGCCGACGTGGGTCAGTGGCCACAGGCCGTTGACGTCGCCGATCGCCCAGAGCCGGTCGGCCGCGCGCAGGTGCGCGTCGACCGGGACTCCGTGCACGTCGGGTTGGATCCCGACGGTCTCCAGACCTACTCCGTGGGTACGCGGGCGACGTCCCGTGGCGGCGAGGAGGTGGTCGCCGCGCAGCTCGCGGCCGTCCTCGAGCTCGAGCACGTAGTCCTCGCCGTCGCGTCGCGCGGCGGTCGCGCTCGCCGAGGTCAGCAGCTCGATCCCCTCGCGGCGCAACATCTCGCCGAGCGCCTCGCCCAACGGCTCCGGCTCCCGGGCGAGCACGTGGCCGGACATCTCGACGACCACCGCCTCGCCACCGAGCCGACGCACGGCCTGCGCCATCTCCACGCCCACCGGTCCGCCGCCCAGGATGACCAGGCGACGCGGAACGGCCTTCATCGAGGTTGCCTCGCGACTGGTCCAGACGCCCTCGAGCTCGCGCAGGCCGGGTACGGGCGGCACCACCGGGTCGGCGCCGTTCGCCAGCACGACGTGCTCGGCGGTGTGCCGCACCCCGTCGACGATGACCACGCCCCTGCCGGCCAGCTCGCCGCGCCCGCGCAGCAGGTCGATGCCGGTGTCGGCCAGCCAGCGTTCCTGTCCGGCGTCGGAGTAGTTCGACACCATGAAGTCACGCCAGGCGAGTGCCGCCTCCACACTCACCGCGGCCGAGGCGCCGACCTCGCGCGCCTGCTGGACGGCCTCACCGGGTCGCAGGAGCGTCTTCGACGGGATGCAGGCCCAGTACGAGCACTCCCCGCCCACCAGCTCAGGCTCGACCACGGCGACGCGCAGCCCGCCCTCGGCCAGGGCGCCGGCGCAGTGCTCGCCGGGCGAGCCGCCGCCGACAACGATGACGTCGTACTCGGTGTTCATGTCGGGAGCTCCTCGCCGGCCCGCTCGCGGACCATGTACAGCGCGTACCAGTCCGGCCAGTCCGGGTCCTCCGCACCGATGCGCTCCTCGTGCTTGCCGTGTGCCTGGGCGGCGCGCCTCAAGGCATCTGCGAGGTCGTTCACCGACTCGTACGTCGTGCCCATGACGCCTCCGTTCACCGGCCCGGCAGCCGCGTCTTGATCTCCTGAAGCAGCCAGCCGTTGCCGTCCGGGTCGCTGAAGGAAGCGAACGAGCCGTAGTCGGCATGTCCGGGAGCCGGGCCGCTCAGGCGCCCGGCGGTGCCCGCGTGATGGAAGACCCCGGTGACGTCGTGGAACGGCTCGCTGACATCGACCCCGCGTCCGACCAGGTCGGCGCGTGCGGTGTCGATGTCGTACACCGAGAGCAGCAGCCCCTGCAAAGAGCCCGGTTCTGCCGACGTGACGCCGTCGCCGAAGATGATCGAGCAGGCCGAACCCGGAGGTGTCAGCTGCACCACCCGGTAGCCGTCCTCGACGGGGAAGTCGGCGTCGAGCCGCCAGCCCAGCGACTCGTAGAACTTCCTCGCCCGGTCGACGTCCGAGACCGGCACGACGACGACCTCGAGCTTCACCTCCCCGGCCCTGACCGGGGGACTGGCGATGGCGCCCTCGGTGCCCGCGTGGATTGTGCTCATCTGCGCCTCCCTGTCGTCACCGGCGTGACCCGAATCCGTTCAGCCCGAGAGTGGCCGCCCGGAGCAGTCACGGCTTCGACGCTAGGAACGAGTGGTCCGGGCTGCATCACCCGCGGCGGGTGAGAACCCACCGGCGAAGCGTCGGAGTGCCACCGCGCGAGTGGCAGGACGCGGCGTTGCCCACCGGCCACGGCAGGGCGCACGCTGGAGGCACAGGTGAAGAAGGGCCCCGGAGGGGCCGGGTCGGCCGAGGGTTGATGCTCATGACCACGCAGGGCAACGGCAGTGTCGAGCCGGGATGGCCTCGGCTCGCGCTGGCGGACTGGACCGACACGCGGGAGACCCTGCACATGTGGGCCCAGATCGTCGGGAAGATCCGGCTGGCCCGTGCGCCGATCGTCAACCACTGGTGGAACGTGGTCCTGTACGTCACGGCGCGTGGCCTGACCACGTCGGCGATCCCCGACGGGCATCGGGTGTTCGACCTCGAGTTCGACTTCGTTGAGCACCGGTTGGTGATCCGCTGCAGCGACGGCGGCCGGGCAGCGGTCGACCTGCGGCCCATGGCGGTCGCCGACTTCTACGCCGAGACGATGTCGGCACTGCACGGGCTCGGGATCGACGTGCAGATCCAGGCCCGGCCGAACGAGGTCGCGCAGGCGATCCCGTTCGCGCAGGACTACGAGCACGCGTCGTACGACCCGCGCGCGGTGGGGCTGTTCTGGCAGCAGCTCGTGCAGGCGCACCGGGTGATGTCGCGGTTCCGGTCCTCCTACGTCGGCAAGGTCAGCCCGGTGCACTTCTTCTGGGGCGCTCTCGACCTCGCCTGCACCCGCTTCTCCGGGCGCACCGCTCCCACCCATCCCGGCGGCGCGCCGAACTGCGGCGACTGGGTGATGGTGGAGGGCTACTCACACGAGCTGAGCAGCTGTGGGTTCTGGCCCGGTGGCGGCGAGGAGGGAGCGTTCTACTCCTACGCCTACCCCGAGCCTGACGGGTTCGCCGACTTCGCGGTCGAGCCCGTGGACGCTCTCTACAGCAAGGAGCACCAGGAGTTCCTGCTGCCGTACGAGGCAGTCCGCACCGCGCCCGACCCGGACGAGGCGCTGCTCCGGTTCCTGGAGACCACCTACCGGGCTGCCGCCGAGCGCGGGAGCTGGAACCGGGCCGCGCTGGAGTGCGACCCCAACCGGTGGGACCACGCACGCCGCACCCACGCCGGCCCGACATCACCGGGATAGTCACTTCGGCCCATATCGCCGGTCCCGGCCCGCGGGCCACTGTGGGTGGTGAAACCGTCACTGCGTGCTCTGGGAGGCACTCGGTGCCAGGCGCTGCCGTCAAGGCTGCCTGCATCGACCGCGGCCCGCACGCGAGAAGGGGGACCGCGATGGCCGGGTCAGACACTGGTTCCACCGGCTCGGGGTCACCACCCGGCGTGACCGGCGGTACGGCAGCCGTCGCCGAGCCGGGCCGGCACAAGGCACCACCGCTGCTGACGGTCACGCTGACCGTCAACGGTCGTGACCGGCAGCTCGACCTGGACCCACGCACCTCGCTGCTGGACGCGCTGCGGGAGCATCTGCACCTCGACGGGACCAAGAAGGGGTGCGACCACGGGCAGTGCGGTGCCTGCACGGTGCTGGTCAACGGCCGGCGCATCAACTCCTGCCTGACCTTGGCCGTCATGCACGAGGGCGACGAGATCGTGACGATCGAAGGCCTCGGCACGCCGGAGAGCCTTCACCCCATGCAGGCCGCCTTCCTCGAACGCGACGGCTTCCAGTGCGGCTACTGCACCCCCGGCCAGATCTGCTCGGCGGTCGGCATGGTCGCCGAGGTTAAGGAGGGCTGGCCAAGCCACGCCACCTCCGACGTGGCGGCCTCGCAGATCGCGCTGACCGACGAGGAGATCCGCGAGCGGATGAGCGGCAACATCTGTCGGTGCGCCGCCTACCCGAACATCGTCGCGGCGATTCGTGACTTCGTCGAAGGGGGCGGAGGATGAGGCAGTTCACCTACGAGCGAGCGACAGACGCGCGCGCCGCGGTCGCCGCCGCATCCAGTCCCGACGCGAGGTTCATCAGCGGCGGCACCAACCTGCTCGACCTGATGAAGGTCGACGTCGAGCGACCGAGCCATCTGGTCGACATCAGCCGTCTGCCGCTGAAGGGCATCCACAAGCTGCCGGACGGCGGGCTGCGGATCGGAGCCCAGGCATCGAACTCCGAGGTCGCCGCCGACCGCCGGGTGCGTACCGGCTACCCGGTCCTGTCGCAGGCGCTCCTCGCCGGCGCGTCGGGCCAGCTGCGCAACAAGGCCTCCGTCGGCGGGAACCTGCTGCAGCGCACCCGATGCCCGTACTTCTACGACACGGCTTCGCCCTGCAACAAACGAAGCCCTGACAGCGGATGCTCGGCGATCGGTGGTCTGAACCGGATACACGCGGTTCTCGGAGCCAGCGACGCCTGTATCGCCACCAATCCCTCGGACATGGCCGTCGCCATGGCGGCGCTGGAGGCCCACGTCGAGGTCCTCGGCGTCGACGGTTCCACTCGCAGTGTCGCGTTCGGGGACTTCTACCGTCTGCCTGGCGATACGCCGCACATCGAGACCGTGCTGCGACCGGGCGAGATGATCACGGGCGTGCTGCTGCCGGCGCCCCCGCCCGGCGGGCAGCTGTACCGGAAGGTGCGTGACAGGGCGTCGTACGAGTTCGCGCTCGTCTCGGTGGCGGTCGTGGTGGCTACGGAGCAGGCGACGATCACGCGCGCCCGGGTGGCGTTCGGCGGGGTGGCGCCCAAGCCATGGCGTTCGCCCGAGGCCGAAGCGTCGTTGACAGGTCGTCCCGCCACGATGGCCACCTACCGCGACGCCGCCGAGGCGGCGATGAGTCATGCCGTCGGACAGGGCCACAACGACTTCAAGGTCGAGCTGGCCAAACGCACACTGTGCCGCACGCTCGCGCAGGCGGCACAGGCGAGCTGAGGAGGGCATGATGCTCGGGCAGCCGCTCAACCGCGTCGACGGGCCGTTGAAGGTCGCAGGTCGCGCCACGTACGCCTACGAGCAGTGGGCGGTGGGCCAGCCGCTCTACGGCTTTATCGTCGGTGCGACCATAGGCAGTGGAACGATCACGCGCATCGACGCCTCCGGTGCCGAGCGCGCGCCCGGTGTGCGGCTGGTGATGACCCATCACGACACTCCACCGCAGGGAGCCCGGGACGAGTCCCTTCCGTTCGAGTACTGGGGAGCGTATCCGGCGCTGAGCAGCCCAGACATCCACCACTACGGCGAAGCCGTGGCACTCGTCGTCGCCACAACCTTCGAGCAGGCCCGGGCGGCGGCCCATCTCGTCGAGGTCGAGTACGACGAGGAGCCGGGACAGTACGACTTCGCGGCCGGCCACGATGGGGACTACGCGCCGGAACGGCTGGTCGCGGGGCTGCTCGCCGCCACCGCGGTAGGTGACTTCGAGACCGGCTTCCACGCCGCCGCGGTCCGAGTCGACCAGCGCTACACGACGCCGTACCTGTCCTCACAGCCCATCGAACCGCACGCCTGTCTTGCGGTGCCGCATGGCGACGAGCTGACCGTCTACGTCGCCACGCAGATCGTCGACGCGGCCCGCGCCTCCATCGCGAGCACGCTCAAGATCGACGAACATCGAGTGCACATCGTCACGCCGTACGTCGGCGGGGGGTTCGGATCCAAGCTGCGCGTTCACAGTGAGACGGTGCTCGCCGCGATGGCGGCGCGCGCGTTGAACCAGCCGGTCAAGGTCGCGCTCACCCGTCAGCAGATGTTCCACCTCGTCGGCGTACGCCCCACGTCGAGCCAGCGGGTCCGCCTCGGCGCCGGACCGGACGGGCGGCTGGTCGCACTGGCCCATGAGGTCACGATGCACACGAACCGGCGGGTCGAGTACGGCGAGCCGACCGCCAGCGTGACGCGCAGCCTGTACGCCGCGCCCCACCGGTTGACGAGCACCCGGATGCGGCCGCTGGACATGCCACGAGGTGAGGACGTCCGCGCGCCGGGCGAGGCACCCGGCCTGCTCGCGGTCGAGTCCGCCATGGACGAGCTGGCCCATGCGCTCGACATGGACCCGCTGGAGCTCCGGATCCGCAACGACCCCGAGCGTGACCCCGAGCGCGACGTTCCGTTCAGCGACCGGCGCCTGGTCGAGTGCATGCGCGAGGGAGCACGCCGGTTCGGTTGGGAGCGCCGCCCCGACAGACCGGCGACCCTGCGTGACGGCCGATGGCTGGTCGGCTACGGCATGGCCGCCGCCATCCGCGGGCACTTCCAGGGACCGGCGACGGCACGCGTCCGAATGGATGGGGACGGGACCGCTGTCGTCCAGTCGGACATGACCGACATCGGCACGGGCACGTACACGATCCTCAGCCAGGTCGCGGCCGAAGAGCTCGGGCTGCCGCTGGAGCGGGTGCGCGTGGAGCTCGGGCGGTCCGAGTTTCCCGTCAGCATGGGGTCCGGCGGGTCGTGGGGAGCGGGCAACTCGAGCACCGCCGTGTACCGGGCGTGCCAGGCGCTGCGCGAGAAGCTGGTGGAGGCGGCCACGAGCGACGCGCGCTCCCCGCTGCATGGCCTGGACCCGGCCGGCGCACGGCTCGCGGGCGGCGACCTGAACATCGGGCAGCGGTCGGAGGCGCTCCGCGACATCGTCGCCCGCATCCACCCCGAGGGTGTAGAGGCGGAGGGCTCGACCATCTGGATGATGGAGGAACCGAGCTACGCCGCGTACTCGATCCACTGCCACGGGGCGCACTTCGCCGAGGTGGGCGTCGACGCCGACACGGCCGAGATCCGTCTGCGGCGGATGTTGGGCGTGTTCTCAGCGGGTCGCGTCCTCAACGCCAAGACAGCGCGCTCGCAGCTGGTCGGCGGCATGATCTGGGGGGTCGGCGCGGCGCTGGAGGAAGAGATCGTCGTCGACACCCGGTCCGGCGCGTTCGTCACCCGCGACCTCGCGAGCTACCTGGTGCCCGTGCACGCCGACGTCCCCGACATCGACGCCGTCCTGCTCGAGGGGTTCGACGACAAGGCGAACGTCCTCGGCGCCAAGGGTCTCGGTGAGCTCGGCATCTGTGGAGCGGGCGCAGCCGTGGCCAACGCGGTGTTCAACGCCACCGGCGTGCGCGTGCGCGACTTCCCCATCACGCTGGAGAAGCTGCTGCCGCAACTACCGCCCGTCGAGCCCTGACTCACGGTCGTTGTTGACGGGTCAACCGAAGCCCGGACTTGGACGCGTTCCACCCGCGCGCCAACTGGTCATACGATGTTCCTGTCGTCTGAGGCAAAGGGGACCAGACGTCGTGACTATCGCGCGAGATGGTGCCAAGGAGGAAAGCGACGCCGACCTGAGGCTGACCGAGCTCGCCGAGTACGGTCTCCCGGGGGTGGCCGGCGCCGCCGTAGAGGAAGGGGCTTCGCCAGAGGCTCGACTCGAGGGTGCGATGGCCAGCCTGGAGCGGCTGGCGTATCTGGCGGCGCAGCTGTGTGAGACGCGTTCGGCGGTGGTCAACATCCTCGACGCCGCGCAACAGCATGCGGTCGCGGGGTTCAACGCCGATCTGCGGATCTGCGCGGTCCAGGACTCCATGTGCGTGGTGGTGCTGGAGCAGCGGTCGCCGGTGCTCGTTCCGGACGCGGCGGCCGACGAGCGCTTCCGTGCGAACCCGTTCGTCAACGGAGAGTACGGAACACTGCGGCTCTACGCGTCCGCACCGTTGGTGAACCCGAACGGCCATGTGCTCGGACGACTGTGCGTGTTCGACGACGAGCCACGGGAGCTGTCACCGACTCAGCTGGGCAACCTGCAGGAGGTCGCGGCCCAGGTCGTCGAGGTCCTGGAGCTGCGCCGGCGCACACTGACGCTTGCACACGCCCGCGCCGAGCTGTCGCGGAGCAACGCGCTGCTCAGCGAGTTCGCGGGACGCCTGAGCCACGACCTGAAGTCGCCGCTGGCCTCGATCATGGGCATCGCCGAGACCCTGCCCAAGTTCCCCGCGGTCAGCGAGGACACGCGGTCGGTGCACCTGGTGGACGACATCGCCGACGCCGGCGAGCGGATGCGCACCCTGATCGACGAGATGCTCGCGTTCGCCTCCGTCGGCGGGCACACCCACGTGGTGCCGGTGGAGCTGAAGACGGTGATGAACGACGTCCGGCACGACCTCGACGTCCTCATCCGCGAAGGGCACGCGCACGTGCACGTCGAGTCGGCCACGCTCTGTGCCGATCGGCACCAGCTGCGCGTGCTGCTGCAGAACCTCGTGTCCAACGCCATCACCTATCGGAGTACGACCCGCGAGTGCCACGTCGCAGTTCACGGGCGTCAGACCGAACACGGGTGGACGCTGCAGGTGACCGACAACGGTCAGGGGATCCCGCCCGAGCGCCGGGGAGATGTCCTCAGGCCGCTGGTCCGCCTCGACCGCGACCACGCCGTCTCGGGGACGGGTCTGGGACTGGCCACGTGTGTGCGTGTCGCCGAGGCGCACCAGGGCCGGCTCACCATCAGCGAGACATCGGGCGGTGGCACGACCGTGACGGTCTACACACCGACCGCCCCGTGCACCACGACCGGAGCCGCCAAGCCGCCAAGGCAACGTGCTGCGGAGGAGACGCGCTACGGGGTGGGAAACGGCGCGCCGGTTCGCCGAGTCGTGCGGCGCCGGTAACGCGGCGGACGAGGGCTAGCGGGGGTTCGCGGGAAGGCTGTTCCAGCGCAGCACCACCGGCGTCTCGCGCTCGTAGCCGAGTACCGAGAAGGTGCCCGTGTCGAGCCGGAAGAACCGGCCGGCAGACACCGACTGCCCGATCCAGCGCGCGGTCAGCGCGCGCAGCGCGTGGGCGTGGCCGAAGACCAGGACCCGTCCGCTGTGGGCCCGCACCTTCGCGATCACGCGATCGAGCCGGCGGCCGACCTCGTCCGCGGTCTCCCCGCCGGGCGTGGGATGCGTCCACACGGTCCAGTCGGGCACCCGCGCGCGGATCTGCTGGGTGGTGACGCCCTCGTACTCGCCGTAGTCCCACTCGGCCAGGTCGTCCTCGACGTGCACCGTGTCGAAGCCGGCCAGCTCGGCGGTGCGCCGAGCGCGCTGTCGCGGGCTGGACAGCACCAGGTCGAACTTCCTGCTGCGCAGCGAAGGCGCAAGACCGCTGGCCTCGCGCTCGCCCTGTGCGGTCATGGACAGCTCGGTACGGGAGGTGTGCAGCCCGTCGCGGCTCCACTCCGTCTCGCCGTGTCGCACCAGCCACAGCTCTGCGTCGGAGGCCATACCGCGATGATGCCAGCGACGGTGACGCCCGGTAGCCCTCCGGCCGCCCCGGAGCGCCACAGCGTCAGCTGGCGACCATGGACGGCCTGGTCTGCTCTGCCTGGTCGCGGTGCCACATGACACGCTGCGGCAGCGGGATCTCGATGCCCTCGGCGTCGAAGCGCTCCTTGATCCGCTCGCGCAGCTCGCGGGCGACCGCCCACT
>CBFGZI010000096.1:0-14716 GCA_965653225.1 uncultured Propionibacteriales bacterium
ACTCCGAGAACTTCGTGCTGCCGCTGTCGCACGACGAGGTCGTGCACGGCAAGGGGTCGCTGCTGCGCAAGATGCCCGGTGACCGCTGGCGCGAGCTGGCGAACCTGCGGGCGTACCTGGCGTTCATGTGGGCCCACCCGGGCAAGCAGCTGCTCTTCATGGGCTCCGAGCTCGGCCAGGAGTCGGAGTGGTCGGAGGCCCGCGAGCTCGACTGGTGGCTGCTCGAGCACGTCGAGCACCGGGGGCTGCACTCGGTGGTGCGCGACCTCAACCGCATCTACCGCGAGCATCCGGCGCTGTGGGCGCGCGACTACAACCCCGACGGGTTCGCCTGGATCGACCCCAACGACGCGGACAACAACGTGTTCAGCTTCATCCGCAACGACGGGCACGACTCGCTGGTCGTCTGCGTGGCGAACTTCTCCGCCGTCCCCCACGAGGGCTACCGGCTGGGCTTCCCCCGCGCCGGCGTGTGGCGCGAGCTCCTCAACACCGACGCGGAGCTCTACCACGGGTCTGGCGTGGGCAACCTTGGCCGGGTGGAGGCCGTGGAGGAGCCGTGGCACGGACAGCAGGCGTCCGCGGTCCTGCGGCTGCCCCCGCTCGGCACTCTTCTGTTCGGCTTCGAGGCGCCCGAGAGCGACACCGGCAAGGACGCCGAGCGTGCGGCGAAGCCGCGGCAGCCCGCACAGCCGCAGCAGACCCGGGAGCCCGCGAGCACGGCCCGGACCCAGCGCTCGACGTCGACGGCGAGGCGGCGCACGTCCGGGCGCGCATGACGCAACGACCCGAGCCGGTGTCGGCGTTGTCGGACGGGACGGTGACGCTACGTCCTGTCGGCGACGACCCCCGGCACCTGCGCTTCCGGGTCGAGGCACAAGGCACGGTCGTGGGCGAGGTCTCCCTGCTGCTGCTCGAGGACCGGGTGGGCCAGCTCAGCTGGTCGACCGACCCCGAGCAGCGCGGGCGGGGCATCGCGACCCGGGCCGTCCGCCTGCTGACCAGGCACGCTCTGGACCAGCGTGGGCTGGCCCGCGTCCAGGCCTATATCGATCCGGGCGACATCGCCTCGCTGCGTGTCGCCGGCCGCTCCGGCCTTCGCCGCGAGGGGCTGATGCGCGGGCTGAGGTCAGCGGACGCGGAGACGGCGCCGGACGGCGGGGCCGACACAGCGGACGCCGGGGTGGGCGGGCGGTCCGACCTGGTCGTCTTCGCCCGGCTGGCCGAGGACCCCGAGCCGCATGAGCCGGAGGGCTTCCGGGCCATGCTCAACGCCGTACTGCCACGCAAGCGGGTGATCTCGCAGCTGGCGATCCGCGACCCGCAGGACCGGCTGCTGCTGTGCCAGCTCACCTACAAGCCCGACTGGGACCTGCCGGGCGGCGTGGTCGAGGTGGGCGAGTCGCCCCGGCTGGCAGCGACACGGGAGGTGAGCGAGGAGCTGGCGCTGTCGATCGAGGCCCGGGGCCTGCTGGTCATCGACTGGCTGCCGGCGTGGAGCGGCTGGGACGACGCCTGCACGCTGGTGTTCGACGGCGGCGTGCACGAGCCGAGCCTGGCGGAGAAGATCGAGCCGGAGCCGCGCGAGATCGTGACGGCGCAGTTCTGCAGACCCGATGAGATCCACGCCCGCTGCGCCGCGCAGACCGCCCGCCGCGCACTCGCCGCGCTGGCGACACCGGCGGGCAGCATGCGCTACCTGGAGAGCGGCGCCGAGCCTGGCTGGTGACCGGCTCGAGCTCTCAGGACCCCTGGCCGTCCACCACCCCGCCGTACTGGCCGATCAGGCGTGGCTTGCCCTCCCCCTGCGGGGGCACGTACAGCAGCAGCTGATGGGTGTAGTCGAGAGTCGCCGACCGGTAGATCCTGCCCGGGAGGTACGCGGCGGTGTCTGCGGTGTTGTCCCAGTCGATGTAGCTGTTGGTCTGCACGCTGTAGGCGTCACGCCTGGTCACGGTGCCGAAGACGAGGAAACCGCCGTCCTCGGTGCGCAGGGTGTACCGAGGCGGCTCCGCGGCCCAGGTCTGCTTGAACGTGGCGAACGGCAGCGAGTCCTGTGTCTGCTGGAACTTGCGGGTCTGCGCGAGGAACGCGTCGGGGGCGAAGAACGTGTCGTCCTTCGACCGGCCGGCCGCGAGTGCCCCGACGTAGCGCTGCAGAACCTCGGTCGGGCTGATCCCGGTCGAGGTGTCGTCGTCGGGCGCGACGGTCACCGTGGCGCCGGTCTCGTCCTGGGCGACCGGTGGGAGCACCGCCTCCGGAGCCGTCTCCGGTGCCATCGTCATCAGCCACGGCGAGACGGAGTCGGCCTTCTCGAACACCGCGACGCGCTTGTTCTCCCCGCGCTCGTTGCGCGCCATCACCACGAACCACAGCGGGTACGCGTCGAACCGGGGTGACAGCACGCGCTCGGGAGACGCGAGGCGCACCGTGGGGTAGTCGGACGGGTTGTCCACGCGGACGCTCACGAAATAGGCGCCCTGGTCGATGTCGAGCAGCGCGCCGCTCTCGATCTGGGTCAGCAGCGAGGGCTCCAGGATCTGGTCGGCGCGGGCCCGGACCGCGTTGTACCGCGCGACCACCACGTCGGCCGAGACCGGTGTGGCCGCCATCTCGGTGACGATCGAGGTGTCCCTGGGGCGCGGGACCGCGCATGCTGTCAGGAGTAGGGGAACCACAGCCAGCAGCGCTAACCGGCGCGTGTTCACCGCGGGTCACCCGCATCGGCGCGGCGCTTGGTCACGGAACGCAGAGCGTGCGTGCCGCGCGGAGCCCGGACGCCGGTAGTGCGTACTGCCCAGCCGAAGACCGCGACCCCCAGGCCCAGGACGACCATCGCGAGGCCGACGACGAACGCGCCCGGAGCCAGCACGTCCGCGGTGACGTCGACCGCGAGCCCGTCGCCACCGAGCGGGTCGAGGATCACCACGTCGGCGGCGGTGTCCGGCAGACGCCAGGTGACCGAGGCGCTCCCGCGGCCCTGAGCGTCGGCGAACCACCAGCCGACATCGGAGGGAGCACCCTTCGGGAAGCCGCTGCCGGGGATCGAGGTCGTCGTCACCCGCCACGGGATGGCGATCGTGTCGATCCGGGTCCGCGGTGCGCCGTCGAGGAAGTCCTGGACGTCGACGTCGTGGCCCACGCCGACGAACAGGCTGCGGCCGGGGTCGACCGAGCGCACCGTCAGCCGGACCTGCGGCCCGGTCCAGGCCAGTGCCTCGGGCGCCGTCACGATCGCCTGGCCGCGCGTGCTCAGCCGATGCGGGCCGGTGCCGAGCTCGTTGTCGGGCCCGAAGGCCGCCGCCAGCACAGACCCCAGCAGCACGCTGAGCACGCCCAGCGCGATGAGCGCAAGGCCACCCCGTCGCCGCATAGCACCCTCAAGCGTAGCGACAGGGCGTCACCCCGACCGCCGGTCAGAACAGTGTGGTCAGAACGGTCAGAACAGGGCGCTGGCCAGCCGACCACGGAACGTGCGCACGCGCGGGTCGTCGTTGCCGACGATCTCGAACAGCTCGAGCAGGTGCGTGCGGACCCGGTCGCGCTCCTCACCGCTCACCCGGCGCACGGTGCCCACGAGCCGGTCGAAGGCGTCCTCGACGTGACCACCGAGCAGGTCGACGTCGGCGACCGTGATCTGCGCCTCGACGTCGGCAGGGGCATCGGCGGCGGCGCTGCGGGCCTGGTCGACGTCGACCTCGCGCGTCCGGGCGACCAGCTGGACGCGGGCCAGGCCGGTGCGGGCCTCCTCGTCGGCGGGGTTCTCCGCCAGCAGCCGCTGGTAGGCGGCGACGGCTGCGTCGAGGTCGCCGGTGGCAACCGCGTCGTCGGCCTCGGAGTACCGGGGGTCCGACGTCGGCTCGTCCTCACCCTCCTCGGACGCGCCCGCGTCGGCGCTCGGCTCGACACGGCCGGTCATGCCGTTGGCCACGGCGCTCTGCACCACCTGCTCGAACACTCGGCGCACGTCGTCCTCGGGAATGTTCTGCTGCGCGACCGGCTGCAGCTGTCCCTGCAGTGCGATGGCGAACAGGGGCACCCCCGGGACGCCGATGCTCTGGGCGAGGTCGGGGTTGGCGTCGACATCGAGCAGCGCGACGAGGATCTTGCCGCCGAACTCGTCGCCGACCCGGCTCAGCGTCTGGGCCAGCTCCAGCGACTCCGGCGTCTGCGTCGAGTAGAAGCACACCGCGACCGGGAGCTGCACCGACCGCTGCATCTCGGTCTGGAAGTTGTCGGCGGTGAGGTCGACGGTGTACGCGCCGCCGGTTGCCGAGCCCGGCGTCGCCCCGGACGGGCCGCCCGTGGGCGGCGCCCCGGCTTTCAGCGCGGAGAGGTCGACGGCACCCGGACGCGAGAACGGAGCACTACTCATGGCCCCATCCTAGAAGCGCGCCGGTTCGCGGTACTCCCCCCACTCGGCCCGCAGCGCGTCGCAGATCTCTCCCAGCGTCGCGTCGGCGCGCACGGCGTCGAGCATCGCCGGGATCATGTTGTCCTCACTCTTGCTGACCTCGACCATGCGGTCCAGGGCCTGCCGAACCGCTGCGTCGTCACGGGCGGAGCGGCGTTCGCCGAGCTCGCGTACCTGCTCGGTCTCGACCTCGTGCGAGACACGCAGGATCTCCAGGTCCTCGGTGACCGTGCGGGTGTGGCAGTTGACGCCGACGATCTTCTTGTCGCCCTTCTCCAGCGCGGTCTGGTACTGGAACGCGGCCTCGGCGATCTCGGACATGAACCAGCCGTCCTCGATACCGCGCAGGATGCCGCGCGTCATCGGCCAGACGCCGTGCTGGCCGTCTGCGGTGCTGCGCCGCATCTGCTCGGCCAGGCCCTCGCCGTCCGCGGAGCGCAGGTCGCTGCCGCCGATCTCCAGGATGCGGTCGAAGATCGTGTTCGCCTCGGCCTCGAGCTTGTCCGTGAGCGCCTCGAGGTACCACGAGCCGCCGAGCGGGTCGGCGACGTTGACGACGCCGGTCTCCTCCATGAGCACCTGCTGGGTGCGCAGCGCGATCTCCGCGGACCGCTCCGAAGGCAGCGCCAGCGTCTCGTCAAGCGCGTTGGTGTGCAGGCTGTTGGTGCCGCCGAGCACGGCGGCGAGCGCCTCGACGGCGGTGCGGACGACGTTGTTGTACGGCTGCTGCGCCGTCAGCGACACCCCGGCGGTCTGGGTGTGGAACCGCATCCACTGCGCCTTCTCGGTCTTGGCGCCGTAGACGTCGCGCAGCCAGCGCGCCCAGATGCGGCGCGCCGCGCGGAACTTCGCGATCTCCTCGAAGAAGTCGACGTGGCTGTCGAAGAAGAACGAGAGACCCGGCGCGAACCTGTCGACGTCGAGACCGCGGGAGAGACCGAGCTCGACGTAGGCGAAGCCGTCGGCCAGCGTGTACGCCAGCTCCTGCGCGGCGGTCGAGCCGGCCTCGCGGATGTGGTAGCCCGACACCGACAGCGGCTTGTAGTCGGGGATGTCGTGCGCGCAGTACTCCATCAGGTCGCCGATGAGGCGCAGGTGGGGCTCGGGGGCGAACAGCCACTCCTTCTGCGCGATGTACTCCTTGAAGATGTCGGTCTGCAGCGTGCCGTTGAGCTTGGTGATGTCGGCGCCCTGCCGCTCCGCGGCAACGAGGTACATGCAGAACACGGGTACGGCGGGCCCGCTGATCGTCATCGAGGTGGTGACGTCCTCGAGCGGGATGCTGTCGAACAGCACGTCCATGTCGGCGATCGAGTCGACCGCGACACCGCAGTGACCGACCTCGCCCAGGCTCTTGGGGTCGTCGGAGTCGCGGCCCATCAGCGTCGGCATGTCGAAGGCGACCGAGAGGCCGCCGCCGCCGGCGTCGAGGATCATCCGGTAGCGCTCGTTGGTCTGCTTGGCGTTGCCGAAGCCGGCGAACTGCCGGATGGTCCAGGTGCGGCCGCGGTAGCCGGTGGCGTACAGGCCGCGGGTGTAGGGGAACTCGCCCGGCCAGCCGACCCGCTCGAAGCCCGGGTAGGCCGACTCCGCGGCGTCGTCGGCCGGGCCGTAGACAGGCTCGACCTCCATGCCGGACAGCGTGGTGAAGTCGGCGTCACGCACGCGCGACTTGGCGTACCGCTCCTGCCAGCGCGCTCGTCCGCCGGTGTGTCCGCCGGTCTGGGTCATCGCAGCCTCCTCGGGTTCACCACGGAAATAGTAGGACGTCCAACTATCTTTGGCCAAGTGGGCCGGGTCACGCCCGCCGTGGGTGGGCCCGGGCGCCCCGGGCGTGGGGTGGTCGCGGGTCGCTGTGGCCGCTCGTCGGTGCGGCTGGGCTTGTGGTGGCGCCCCGTGAGGGCAGTGAGGAGGGGGCACGGCCCGCCGGGAGGTGCGGCTCCGCGCGTGGCGGGCAAGGGAGGATCCTGGCTGTCCTGACCGCCACGATGCTCCGCTGCCTCGAGATCGCTGCCAAGACGCGGCTTGCGTCGGGAGAACGTGGCGCACACGGCGTCCTTGTCCGACGCAACGCGCCGCGATCCGTCCCTCCTTGCTGCCCATCGGGACCCGACCACGTGCCCAACCGCAGCTGACCGCCCAGGTCCTCGCGCTCGCCACCCTCGTCTTCATTGCTGCCCTTCGGGACCCAGCCCCACGCCAACCGCACCCCACAGACAGACTCGGGCACACCAGGCAGCAGACGCCTCAGAAGTCCCCGGCCGACTGCCGCACCGGCCGCAGCAGGCGGAACAGCTCGTCCAGCGAGCCCTCGTCGAGCGCGCCCAGGCCGAACTCCGCAGCGGTGAGGTCGGAGGTGGCCGCCTCCACGACAGCCCGGCCCTCCTCGGTGATCTCGGCCAGTACCGCGCGGCCGTCGCGCGGGTGCGGACGGCGCGCGACGAAGCGCGACGACTCGAGCCGGTCCACGATCGAGGTGACCGATGTCGGGTGCACCTGCAGGCGCTCGCCCATCTTGCCCAGCGGCAGAGACCCGCGACGGCTGAACGTGAGCAGCACCAGCGCCTCGTAGCGGGCGAACGTCAGCCCGTGCG
Source organism: uncultured Propionibacteriales bacterium (assembly GCA_965653225.1). GTDB lineage: Bacteria > Actinomycetota > Actinomycetes > Propionibacteriales > Nocardioidaceae > JALZDI01. The sequence continues at coordinate 7,009 of CBFGZI010000096.1, forward strand.
GCTTGAGGATCTCGTCGAGCTCGGCGAGGACCAGCTGCTGCACGCGCATGAGCGAGGTGACCGCACGCATCTGACCCACCGCGCCCCAGCGCGCGGAGGACCACTGCCGGGCCGCCTCCTCGATCGGGTCGAACGGCAGGGGTGCGCGTTGTGCCATCGCGTCAGTGAATCTGCCGTCCGTGCGCGCCCGCGGCGCTGCGCCGGTTGCCGCGCAGGCCGGACTGCGCGATGACCCGCTGGATGGTCAGGTCGCGCTCGTCAGGGCTACCGACGTAACGGATGGTCTTCAAACCCTGCTCCTGTGCCGCGGACTCGAAGACGAAGTGGCCGTAGCCCATCATGCGCCCGGCCAGGGGTTTCTCCACGGAGATGTCGAGGATACGGGCGATCGGCATCGTGGCGAGACGCTGGGCGAACACGCCCTTGACGCGGAACACGCGCATGTTGGTGATCACGAACCGGTCCATGTGGTGGTTCAGCGCCTTCCACGCCGCATGCAACAGCACGGCGAACGACAGCAGCAGTGGCAGCCAGGCGTACTCGACGTCGGTGAACAGGAACAGCACGAACAACCCGATCGCGATGAACACCTCGGTGACCGGTGTGCTGTAGACGACCCTGTGGTGGCGTACCTCGTCGACGATGCGCTCGCCTTCCTCGACCAGCAGGTGGCTCTCCACCCGCGGGTCGGCGAAGGTACGCCACAACCAGCGCAGCACCGGCGGTCAGTCGAAGAGTGCGGAGAAGAAGCGCATGACCTGCTCGAACGCGGTCTGCAGCGCCTCGCCGGCGGTCTGGATGGCGTCGGCCGCGCCCTCCGGCTTCGTCAGCAGGTAGAAGGCGGCGAAGGCCACGACCAGGAGCGTCAAGCCCTTCTTGGCCACTGCGGTCACAACTCCTCCTCGGTCTGGCGGCGCCGCCATGGTGGCACCACGCACTCGTCCAGCGCGTTTGTACCGCAGGTGCGAGCCCAACCGGGCCAGGCGCGCCCACGGCCGCCGAAACAGCCCGCGTGAGACCAGCCACGTGCTCCCTCGTGGGCCCTCGTACGGGCAGTCTGCCCCAAATGTGACAGCCCACACATGAACGGTGACTGAACGGGTACGGACGCAGCGACTTGCGCACCGCAAGCATCTTGCGACACACAGGAGGAGGGTCGCTCATGTCCACCTCGCCCGTGGAGCTGCGACGGATCACCACCAAGGTGCCGTCCCGGCTCGACCGGTTGCCGTGGTCGAAATGGCACTGGCTCGTCGTGGTGGGGCTCGGCGCGGTATGGATTCTCGACGGCCTCGAGGTCACCATCGTCGGCTCCATCGCCGCGGTCTGGGAGGAGCCCGGCAGCGGCCTCTCGCTGAGCGCCAGCCAGGTCGGTATCGCCGGTGCGGTCTACGTCGCAGGCGCTTGCCTCGGCGCGCTCTTCTTCGGCCAGCTCACCGACCGCTGGGGCCGGAAGAAGCTGTTCATGATCACGCTCGCCGTCTACCTCGTCGCCACGGTGCTCAGCGCGTTCGCCACCACCCCGCTGTACCTGTACGTGATGCGCTTCTTCACCGGAGCAGGCATCGGCGGCGAGTACGCCGCGATCAACTCCGCGATCGACGAGCTCATCCCGGCCAAGTACCGCGGACGGGTCGACCTCGCCATCAACGGCTCGTTCTGGGTCGGCGCTACTGCCGGTGCGGTCCTGTCGATCCCCCTGCTCGACACCGCGCTGTTCCCGATCGACGTGGGCTGGCGGCTCGCGTTCGGGCTCGGCGCCATCCTCGGCGTCGGCATCCTGCTCGTCCGTCGCTACGTCCCCGAGAGCCCGCGCTGGCTGTTCATCCACGGCCGTGAGGAGGAGGCCGAGGAGATCGTCAACAGGGTCGAGCGGCAGGTCGAGGAGGAGACCGGGCGACGTCTGGAAGAGCCGCGCGAGACCATGACCGTCCGGCAGCGCAAGAGCATCGGCTTCAGCCTGATCGCGCGCAGCGTCTTCACGCTCTACCCCAAGCGCTCGATCCTGTGCATCGCGCTCTTCATGGGCCAGGCGTTCCTGTACAACGCCTACTTCTTCACGTACGGCACCGTGCTCACGACGTTCCCGTTCGTGAAGATCGACTCCGCCGACGTCGGCTACTACATCGCGGCGTTCGCGATCAGCAACTTCCTGGGCGCCCTGCTGCTGGGCCCGTTGTTCGACACCATCGGGCGTATCCCGATGATCTCGGGGACCTACCTACTCTCGGGTGCGCTGCTGGCGGTCACGGCGTTCCTGTTCAACGCACAGGCGCTGACCGCGATCACCCTGACCGGGATGGGGATGCTGACGTTCTTCTTCGCCTCGGCCGGAGCAAGCGCGGCGTACCTCACCGTCAGCGAGGTCTTCCCGATGGAGACCCGCGCGCTCTGTATCGCGTTCTTCTACGCGATCGGCACCGCCGCCGGCGGCATCATCGGTCCCCTTCTGTTCGGCAAGCTGGCCGAGACCGGCGACCCCTCGCAGATGATGATCGGCTACCTGATCGGTGCGGCGCTCATGGTCGTGGGCGGCGTCTTCGAGCTGGTACTGGGCGTGCGCGCGGAGCGGCAGACGCTGGAGAACATCGCCAAGCCGCTCACGGCCGAGGACACACCGGCGGAGGGCCCCTCCGGCGGACCGACCACGCAGCACGCCCCGGCGTGACTCATCCTGGCCCCGGAGCTCGGCCGAGCGCTCGGATGAGCGTTCCGGCGGGCTTCCGGTGACCCGAGACTGAAAGGAGGCCGACAGATGCCGATGCCACCCCCCAAGCCGAGCACGGAGGGCACCCGCGACCGTCAGACCAGGCACGAGCGCGACCAGCTGGTGCGGGCCCTGCAGGACGAAGGACCTCAGCACCGTGAGGGCCTCGAGAAGCTCGTGGGCGCGCGCTACTGGGACAGCGGACGGTTCGACCGTGCGCTGACGCACGCCGTGTCCGACGGCCTGGTCGTACAGCTCAACGACGAGCGGTACGGCGTCACCTAGAGGCCGGCGATGACCTCGTCGGCGGCGGTGTAGGGATCCTTCTCGCCGCCGACGACTGCCTCGGCGAGCCCGTCCAGGCGCGCGTCGCCGTGCACGTCACCGAACCGCTCGCGTAGTGCGGTCAGCGCGATCGACTCGATCTCGTCACGTGCGCGGCGGCGCCGCCGTGCGGCCAGCTCGTCGTGCTCGTTCATCCAGTCGCGGTGGTTGTCGATCGCCTCGACCACCTTGTCCACGCCGTCGCCGTTCTGCGCGACGGTCTTGACGATCGGCGGCCGCCAGCCGCCCTCCAGGCGCTCGGCCAGCGACAGCATCGCCCGCAGGTCCCGGGCGACCTGGTCGGCACCGTCGCGGTCGGCCTTGTTGACCACGTAGATGTCGCCGACCTCCAGGATCCCGGCCTTGGCCGCCTGGATGCCGTCGCCCATGCCCGGCGCCAGCAGCACCAGCGTGGTGTCGGCGAGGCCGGCGACCTCCACCTCCGACTGACCGACGCCAACGGTCTCGATGAGCACCACGTCGCAGCCGGCCGCGTCCAGGACCCGCAGGGCCTGGGGCGTCGACCAGGACAGCCCGCCGAGGTGCCCGCGCGTGGCCATCGAGCGGATGAAGACCTCACGGTCGGTCGCGTGGTCCTGCATCCGTACACGGTCACCCAGGAGGGCGCCGCCCGAGAACGGCGAGGAGGGGTCGACCGCGAGCACGCCAACGCGCTTGCCGGTCTTGCGCAGCGCCGTCACCAGCGCCGACGTCGACGTCGACTTCCCCACGCCGGGTGACCCGGTGATGCCCACGATCTGTGCGTTGCCGGTGTGCGGCGCCAGCTTGGCGCTGACCTCACGCAGCTGCGGCGAGGCGTCCTCGACCAGCGAGATCAGGCGGGCGACGGCGCGCGGGTCTCCTTCGCGGGCACGCTCGACCAGGTCGTCGACGGACAGCTGACGGCGGCCGCCGCCCCGGCGTACGGCGGTGTCTCCGGCCGCCCCTGACGACTCGGGTGCCGTCACGCCGAGGGCACTCGCACGACCAGCGCGTCGCCCTGTCCGCCGCCGCCGCACAGCGCCGCGGCGCCGACGCCGCCACCGCGACGACGCAGCTCCAGAGCCAGGTGCAGGACGATGCGGGCGCCGGACATGCCGATGGGGTGGCCCAGCGCGATCGCGCCGCCGTTGACGTTGACCTTGTCCTCGTCGATGCCGAGCTCGCGGGCGCTGGCGATGCCCACGGCCGCGAACGCCTCGTTGATCTCCACCAGGTCGAGCGCGGTCGGCTCGATGCCCTCCTTGCGGCAGGCCTGGGCGATCGCGTTGGCCGGCTGCATCTGCAGGGTCGAGTCGGGGCCGGCCACACTGCCGGCGGCGCCCACCTCGGCCAGCCAGGTAAGGCCGAGCTCCTCGGCCTTGGCCGTGCTCATCACGACCACGGCGCAGCCGCCGTCGGAGATCTGCGAGGCCGACCCGGCGGTGATCGTGCCGTCCTTGGCGAACGCCGGGCGCAGCTTGCCCAGGGACTCGGTGCTGGTGTCGCCGCGCACGCCCTCGTCGGTGTCGACGACGATCGGGTCGCCCTTGCGCTGCGGCACCTCGACCTTGACCACCTCGTCGTCGAACAGGCCGTTCTTCCAGGCCTCGGCCGCACGCTGGTGCGACCGGGCCGAGAACGCGTCCTGGTCCTCGCGGGACAGGCCGAGCCCAGCGGTGTTGCACTGCTCGGTGAGCGCGCCCATCGCCTGGTCGGTGAAGACGTCCCACAGCCCGTCGTAGGCCATGTGGTCGAGCATCTTCACGTCGCCGTACTTGAAGCCCTCACGCGACTTCGGCAGCAGGTGCGGTGCGTTGGTCATCGACTCCATGCCGCCGGCGACGATGATGTCGTACTCCCCCGCCCGGACCAGCTGGTCGGCGAGCGCGATCGAGTTCATGCCGGAAAGACAGACCTTGTTGATCGTCACCGCGGGCACGGACATCGGGATGCCGGCCTTGACCGCGGCCTGGCGCGCGGCAATCTGGCCGGCACCGGCCTGCAGCACCTGGCCCATGATCACGTAGTCGACCTGCTCGGGCGACACGCCCGCGCGCTCGAGGGCGCCCTTGATGGCCAGGCCGCCGAGGTCGGCACCGGAGAAGCCCTTGAGCCCTCCCAGCAGGCGGCCGATCGGAGTGCGCGCGCCGGCGACGATGACGGATCCAGCCATGGTGTCCTCCTTGGAGGCGGGCGCGGCCAGCGCCTGCAGACGTCCAGACTCTTGAACCCTACCTACGGGTGGAACCCGTGCCGAGAGGGGCCTGACCGCTGTCGGAATGGTCACATCGGCTCGCGTGCACCGCCGACAGGGGCCACCATGTCGCCATGGTTCCCGAGCATCTGCTGACCGCCATCGACCACGTCGGCATCGCCGTGCCCGACCTCGACGACGCCATCGCGTTCTACGGGGAGAAGTTCGGCCTGCGGCTCGTGCACGAGGAGACCAACGACGAGCAGGGCGTGCGCGAGGCGATGCTCGCCGTCGGCGACTCCGGCTCGTGCATCCAGCTGCTCGCCCCGCTGTCGGACCAGTCGACGATCGCGAAGTTCCTCGAGCGCAACGGCCAGGGCGTCCAGCAGCTGGCCTACCGGGTGACCGACGTCGACGAGGCCTGCGCCGCGCTGCGCTCGGCCGGGATGCGCCTGCTGTACGACGAGCCCCGCCGCGGCACCGCGGACTCCCGGATCAACTTCGTGCATCCCAAGGACGCCGGAGGTGTGCTCGTCGAGCTGGTGGAGCCGGCTGCTGGGGGCCACTGAGCTCACGGCGTGTGTGGTCGTGCGCTCGCCGTCGGCTTTGGGCGTTCGGGTTGTCGGCGGCTTCCGCTTGACGGCGCGGGTTGGGCCTGTGGTTGCGCCCCGAGACCGCCCCCTCGCGACCCAGCCCCGAGGCCGACCCCGCCCACCGGCTCAACAGGCCAGGCGCCCAGGCGCCCGACCACACCGCGCAGCGGGCACGTCACCCCCGACGCGCCAACCACTCCAACGCAGCGACGTAGCCGTCAACACCCAGCCCGACGACGACGCCGCTGGCGACGCCCGAGACATAGGAGAAGTGCCGGAACTCCTCGCGGGCGTGGATGTTGCTGATGTGCACCTCGACCAGCGGACCCGTCACGGCGGCGCAGGCGTCACGCAGGGCGACCGAGGTGTGCGACCAGCCGGCGGGGTTCAGCACCACGGCCGAGCCGTCGTCGGCCGCCTCGTGCAGCCAGCCGATCAGCTCGCCCTCGTGGTTGGTCTGGCGTACCTCGACGTCCAGACCCACCTCCCGGCCGGCCTTCTGGCACAGCTCGACGAGCTCGTCGTAGGTGGTGGAGCCGTAGACCGCCGGCTCGCGGGTGCCCAGCCGGTTGAGGTTGGGGCCGTTGAGCACCAGGACACGCACGAGGGGCCTCCACCGAGGGGAAGTCAAAGGGCTTTACCGAGAGCCCGAGCCTACCTGCGAAGTAAGTCACAGCCTGATGCAGAGTTCGCTACTGGCTAGTAGATTCCGACCCAGGACACCGGTGTCCCCGTGCTCCCTGCCCGCTCCTAGACCGCGTACGCCCTACCCGCGCGTACCTGGAGGACCCACGTGAAGCAGATTCTCGACGCCATCCTCGCCGACGACTCCACCGCCGACGACTTCGCGAACATCCCGGTGCCCGCCACCTACCGAGGCGTGACGGTGCGCAAGGAGGAGGCGTCGATGTTCGAGGGCCTCGACTCGTACGACAAGGACCCCCGGCAGAGCCTGCACGTCGACGAGGTCGACGTCCCCGAGCTCGGCCCGGGCGAGGCGCTGGTGGCCGTGATGGCCAGCGCCATCAACTACAACACCGTGTGGACCAGCATCTTCGAGCCGCTGTCCACGTTCGCGTTCCTGGAGCGGTACGGCCGGATGTCGCCGCTGTCGAAGCGGCACGACCTGCCCTACCACGTGGTCGGCTCCGACCTGGCCGGCGTGGTGCTGCGCACCGGGCCCGGCATCCACACCTGGAAGCCCGGCGACGAGGTGGTGGCGCACTGCCTGTCGGTCGAGCTGGAGAGCCCCGAGGGCCACAACGACACGATGCTCGACCCCGAGCAGCGCATCTGGGGCTTCGAGACCAACTTCGGCGGCCTGGCCGAGCTGGCGCTGGTCAAGGGCAACCAGCTGATGCCCAAGCCCGACCACCTCACCTGGGAGGAGGCGGCGGCACCCGGCCTGGTCAACTCCACCGCGTACCGGCAGCTGGTCTCGCGCAACGGCGCGGACATGAAGCAGGGCGACACCGTGCTGGTCTGGGGCGCCTCGGGCGGCCTCGGGTCCTACGCCACCCAGTTCGCGCTCAACGGCGGGGCCACGCCCGTGTGCGTGGTCAGCTCGGACGAGAAGGCCGAGCTGTGCCGCCGGATGGGCGCGGAGCTGATCATCGACCGGCGCGCCGAGGACTACAAGTTCTGGAAGGACGAGACCACCCAGGACCCCAAGGAGTGGAAGCGGTTCGGTAAGCACATCCGTGAGCTCACCGGCGGCGACGACCCCGACATCGTGTTCGAGCACCCCGGCCGGGAGACCTTCGGCGCGAGCACCTACGTCACCCGCAAGGGCGGCACGATCGTCAGCTGTGCGGCCACCAGCGGCTACATGCTGGAGTTCGACCACCGCTACGTGTGGATGAACCTCAAGCGGATCATCGGCTCGCACTTCGCCAACTACCGCGAGGC
>CBFGZI010000097.1:0-14574 GCA_965653225.1 uncultured Propionibacteriales bacterium
GGTCCCAGCGGCTGCCGGACCAGTCGCTGCCGAACCGTGCCTGGCTGCGCACCAGGGGCTGCCGGACGGGCCGGGCCGGTGGGCGGTCAGGGCGCCAGCCGGGCGGTCACCATGCGGGCGACGGCGTTCATGTACGCCCGGAAGGGGTGGAAGGCCAGCGCCCGTCCGACCTCGGTGTGCTGCCCGTTGACCCACGCGTGGGCGCCGGCGCAGACGTCGTGACCGCGTGAGGCGGTGAAGGTGTCCACGAAGCCCGCCCGGTTGGCGCGGGCGGCCTGGCGCAGCTCGGTGTTCAACCGCTTCTCCACCCGGTCGGCGTACCGGTAGTCGCCGGTGGCGAACGGCAGCAGGTTCGGGCAGGTGCCGCGCGCCGGCGCGATACGCGGGTAGCCGATGACCAGCACCTGCGCCTGCGGCGCCCGTGCCCGGATCGTCGCGACCGCCCGGTCCAGGCGGGACCCGGTGCGGGCCAGCGCGGCGAGCAGCCGGTCGCCGTTGGGCCCGCGGAAGTGGGCCCGGCACGGCGCGCCGCCGGGGTCGAGGGCCCGCACTGCCGGGCACACGGTGACCAGGCGCCGGTAGACGCCGAAGTCGTTGCCGCCGATGCCGAGCGTGACCAGGTCGGTGGCCCGCGTCAACGCGGCCAGCTGGGGCGCCACGAGCGCGAAGCCGGTCGCCTGCGGGTGGCGCAGGTTGGTGGTGTCCGCGCCGCTACAGCTCACGTCGACCACCGACCGCACGCCGGGTCTTGCGCCGACGAGCGCGGGGTAGTCGTGGGTGGACCGGACGCAGCCGAGCGCAGGCTCGACCTGCGGGATGAGCGGGCCGGCGGTGAAGGAGTCACCGAGCGCGACGTACCGGACGACGGCGGCCGCCACCGGCGGAGCGGCGCTGGCGCGACCCGGGACGTGGGTCGGTGCGACCGCCAGTGCGGCGGCGGTGGCCAGCGTCACCGTCACCACGGCCACCACGGTGACGACGCGCGCGAGGATCGTCATCGTGCCGTCGCCGGCTCGTCACCGGTCACCGTTGCTTCCCTCCCTGCCCCCCGCCCCCTGTCTCCAAGGTACGTGCCGTCACCGGTTCGGATAAGGGCCGGATAGGGTCGCGCCATGCGTGTGTGGCGTTCGCTGGAGGACCTACCGGGCGACCTCACCCGTACGGTCGTCACGATCGGCAACTTCGACGGCGTCCACCTCGGGCACCGGCACGTGATCGACCGGGCCTGCGAGGTGGCGGCCCGGGAGGCGGCCGACGCGCCCGGTACCGGCGGGCAGCGGTCCGGAGACGGCCACGATGCCGCGCTGCCGGTGGTGGCGGTGACCTTCGACCCGCACCCGTTCGCGGTGCTGCGGCCGGAGCACGCGCCCACCCTGCTGACGACCATCGAGCGGCGGGTCGAGCTGCTGGGCGAGGCCGGCGTCGACGACGTGCTGGTGATGCCGTTCAGCCGCGAGATCGCGGCCTGGTCGCCGGAGGACTTCGTCGACCGCATCCTCGTCGACACCCTGCACGCGGCCGCGGTGGTGGTCGGGTCGAACTTCCGCTTCGGCCACCGCGCCGCCGGGGACGTGGCGGCCCTGGAGCGGCTGGGCGCCGAACGTGGTTTCGAGGCGGTCGGTGTCGACCTCGAGGGTGGTCCGCAGGCCTGGTCGTCCACCTATATCCGCACCTGCGTGGCCGCCGGCGACGTCGAGGGCGCCACCGAGGCGCTCGGCCGGCTGTTCTCCGTGCGGGGCGTGGTGGTCGAAGGCGACCACCGCGGTCACGAGCTGGGCTATCCCACCGCCAACGTCCCGACCATCGCGATGGCCGCGCCGCTCGACGGCGTCTACGCCGGCTGGCTGCGCCGCCTGGACGAGCCCGGCTCGGACCTCATGCCGGCGGCGATCAGCGTGGGCACCAACCCGACCTTCGAGGGCACCGAGCGGCGGGTGGAGTCCTACGTGCTCGACCGCGACGACCTCGAGCTGTACGGCGTCGAGGTCGAGGTGTCGTTCGTCCAGCGGCTGCGCGGCATGGAGCGCTACGACTCCATCGACGAGCTGCTCGCGCAGATGGCCAAGGACGTCGAGCGCGCACACGACGTGCTCGGGGTGCCCGCGCCGTGACCCGCGCCGCGAGCGGCGACCCGGTCAAGGCGACCGAGAAGTGGTTCTACGCGCACGGCCTGCCGTACTTCGTGGAGGCCGAGGAGCGTGAGGTCGACGAGGCGCTCGGCCGAGGCCGACTGTCCACCGTGGCCGGCGTGGCGGTGCTGCTGGCCGCGGCGGCGGGCGTGGGCGTGGGCCTGTGGGCCGGTGAGGTGTCCACGGGCGTGCTCGCCGCGATGGTCGCGTTCGGCGCCGTGCTGGCGGGCTACGCGGTGGTCGAGCTGCGGATCTGGCCCATCCTGCGCTGGACCATGCGACGCACGCTGGGCAGCCTGCGGCTGCTCTTCCCGCTCGTGACCCGGGCGCTGCCGCTGCTGATGCTGTTCATCACGTTTCTGTTCATCAACGCCGACGTGTGGCAGGTCACCGCGAACATGAAGCCCGCGCTGCTGTGGGTGGTCGTGCTGCTGTTCAGCGGGCTCGCCGTGGTGTTCCTCCTCGTGCAGCTGCCCGAGGAGGTAGACCGGGTCAGCCAGGACCGCAGCGACGAACACCTGCGCGAGCGCGTCCGCGGCAGCCCGCTCGCGCAGGCGACCGAGGGGATCGAGGCCGCCGAGGTCGACCAGCGGCCCGTACGCGGCCTGCAGCGGGCCAACCTGCTGCTGGTGCTGCTGGTCGCGCAGGTCACCCAGGTCCTGGTGCTGTCGCTGGCGGTGTTCGCGTTCTTCATCCTGTTCGGCGCGCTGACGATCACGCCGAAGGTGGTCAACACGTGGCTGGGCCACGGACCAACCCCGCTCGGCGCCAGCTGGCTCGGCAGCCTCGAGCTGCTGCAGGTCTCGGTGTTCCTGGCCGCCTTCTCGGGCCTGTACTTCACCGTCGCCGCGGTGACCGACCAGCTCTACCGGGAGCAGTTCTTCACCAACGTCTCCGACGAGCTCGAGCGGGCGGTGAGCGTACGCGCGGTCTACCTCGCGCTGCGGGGCCGCCGCGCGGCGCAGGAGCGTGGCGGACCAGCCGCCCCGGCTGGCCCGTCTGACTGGCCCGTCTGACTGGCCCGTCTGACTGGGCTTACCGGCGCTGACCTGGGCCGATGCGGGCTGACCCGGCACGGCCTCGATTGGGGAGAACGCCTCCGGCGCTGCTAGCCTGTACGACGCCGTGTAACGGCCGCGGAGCCACAGTGCCCGGGTGAACAGGCCCCGGCGCGCCGCGCAGCGGACCCCCGGAAGGAGATCGCGTGTCAATCGACGCTGCGAAGAAGAAGGAGATCATCTCCGACTACGCCACCACCGACGGTGACACCGGCTCGCCGGAGGTCCAGGTGGCGCTGCTCACGCACCGCATCAAGAACCTCACCGAGCACCTCAAGACGCACAAACACGACCACCACACCCGCCGCGGCCTGCTGCTGCTGGTGGGCCAGCGTCGGCGGCTGCTCAACTACCTGCAGAAGAACGACATCAACCGCTACCGCTCGCTGGTCGAGCGGCTCGGCCTTCGCCGATGACCTCACAGGAGCGGCCACCCGGCCATCGGGTGGCCGCTCTTGCATAATGGCTGTCACATGAGGTGACAGCACCCACAGACAACTCCATAGCCCCACCCAGACCGGACGGGGCAGCGGACATAGCCGCTGCGAGGCCGTCGGTCCTCGGTAGTGGCCACCGGGACGCCGTACGCGGGCCCGTGGGCCTCGATCGAAGACCGACCAGCGCCCCTGCCGCTCACCGCGGTGAGCCACTCGCAGTCGTCACGACGAGATGCGGCTATATCGCGGCTGCCCCGCGACACCAGAAAGGGGTACCCATGCAGGGACCCGGTCCACACTCCGTCGAGACCGTCCTCGACAACGGTTCGCACGGAACCCGCACGGTCCGCTTCGAGACCGGCGGTCTCGCCCGCCAGGCCGCCGGCTCGGCCGTCGCCTACCTCGACGAGGAGACCATGCTGCTGTCGGCCACCACGGCCGGCAAGCACCCGAAGGAGCACTTCGACTTCTTCCCGCTCACCATCGACGTCGAGGAGCGGATGTACGCCGCCGGGCGGATTCCCGGTTCCTTCTTCCGCCGTGAGGGTCGCCCCTCCGAGGACGCCATCCTGACCTGCCGCCTGATCGACCGCCCGCTGCGCCCGACCTTCAAGAAGGGGCTGCGCAACGAGGTCCAGGTCGTCATCACCGTGCTCGCGCTGCACCCCGACGCCCCCTACGACGTGCTCGCGATCAACGCCGCGTCGCTGTCAACGCAGCTGTCGGGCCTGCCGTTCTCCGGCCCGGTCGGCGGCGTGCGCGTCGCCCTGATCGACCAGCAGTGGGTGGCGTTCCCGACCCACAGCCAGATCGAGGACGCGACGTTCGACATGGTCGTCGCCGGCCGCTCCCTCGACGACGGCGACGTCGCGATCATGATGGTCGAGGCGGAGTCCACCGAGACCACCTGGGAGCTCGTGCGTGGCGGCCGCCAGGCCCCGACCGAGGAGATCGTCGCCGAGGGCCTCGAGGCCGCCAAGCCGTTCATCAAGCAGCTGTGCGAGGCCCAGCGTGAGCTGGCCGACAAGGCGGCCAAGCCGGTGCAGGAGTTCCCCGTCTTCCCCGAGTACGAGGACGACGCCTACGCCGCCATCGACAACGCCGTGCGCGAGGAGCTCGCGCAGGCGCTCACCATCGGCGGCAAGGCCGAGCGCGAGACTCGCCTCGACGAGATCAAGGCGACCGCCCTCGACAAGGTCGGCGCCGACTTCGAGGGCCGTGAGAAGGAGCTCGGCGCGGCGTTCCGCTCGCTGACCAAGTCGCTGGTGCGTGAGCGCGTCCTGCGCGAGAAGGTCCGCATCGACGGGCGCGGGCTCACCGACATCCGGACCCTCTCCGCCGAGGTCGGTCTTGTCCCGCGCGTGCACGGGTCGGCGCTGTTCGAGCGCGGGGAGACGCAGATCCTGGGCGTCACCACGCTGAACATGCTCTCGCTGGAGCAGAAGCTCGACACGCTTTCCCCGGAGAAGTCGCGCCGCTACATGCACAACTACAACTTCCCGCCGTACTCCACCGGTGAGACCGGCCGCGTGGGTTCACCCAAGCGGCGCGAGATCGGCCACGGTGCGCTCGCCGGCCGCGCCCTCGTTCCGGTGCTGCCTCCGCGCGACGAGTTCCCCTACGCCATCCGCCAGGTGTCGGAGGCGCTCGGCTCCAACGGCTCGACCTCGATGGGGTCGGTGTGCGCGTCCACCATGGCGCTGTTCAACGCCGGTGTGCCGCTGCGCGCGCCGGTCGGGGGCATCGCGATGGGCCTGATCAGCGGTGAGGTCGACGGCAAGACGGAGTACGTCACACTCACCGACATCCTCGGCGCCGAGGACGCCTTCGGCGACATGGACTTCAAGGTCGCCGGCACGCGTGAGTTCGTCACCGCGCTGCAGCTCGACACCAAGCTCGACGGCATCCCGGCCTCGGTCTTGGCCGCTGCGCTGAAGCAGGCCCGCGACGCGCGCATGACGATCCTCGATGTCATGCAGGAGGCCATCGACGGTCCCGACGAGATGGCACCGACCGCGCCTCGGATCATCACCATCAAGGTGCCGGTCGACAAGAGCGGTGAGGTCATCGGCCCCAAGGGCAAGGTGATCAACCAGATGCAGGAGGACACCGGCGCCCAGATCTCGATCGAGGACGACGGCACGATCTACATCGGCGCCGACAACGGCGAGGCCGCCGAGGCCGCCCGGTCGATGATCAACGCGATCGCCAACCCGACGATGCCGGAGGTGGGCGAGCGCTACCTGGGCACGGTCGTCAAGACGACCAACTTCGGTGCGTTCGTCTCGCTGCTTCCGGGCAAGGACGGCCTGCTGCACATCTCCAAGCTGCGGGCCCTGGCCGGCGGCAGGCGGGTCGAGAGCGTCGACGACGTGCTCTCGGTCGGCCAGAAGCTGCAGGTCGAGATCTCCGACATCGACGACCGCGGCAAGCTGTCGCTGGTCCCGATCGTCGACGAGGACTCGGCCTCCGACGAGAGCGGAGCCGACACCGACGCGTGAGCCGTTTCCTCCCGGCCGTAGAACAGAAGCCCGGAACCACGCGCACGCTGCTGGTCGAGCGCAACGGCAGCGACGTCCTGTCGCGGGTGCGCCGCACCGTGCTGCCCGGCGGCCTGCGCGTGGTGACCGAGGCGATGCCCGGCGTACGGTCGGCGACCCTCGGGTTCTGGCTGGGAGTCGGCTCGCGTGACGAGACGCCCACGCTGTCCGGCGCGTCGCACTTCCTCGAGCACCTGCTGTTCAAGGGGACGCGGCGGCGCACCGCGCTGGACATCTCGACCGCGCTGGACGCCGTCGGCGGTGAGCTCAACGCGTTCACCAGCAAGGAGTACACCTGCTACCACGCGCGGGTCATCGACCAGGACCTGCCGATGGCGCTCGACGTCGTGGCCGACATGGTGTCGTCGTCGCTGCTGGCGGCCGCCGAGGTGGAGGCCGAGCGCGACGTCATCCTCGACGAGATCGCCATGCACGACGACGATCCCGACGACGTGGTGCACAACCTGTTCCAGGAACGGCTGTGGGAGGGCACGCCGCTCGGCCGGCCGGTGATCGGCTCCGCGGAGTCGATCGCGTCGCTGAACCGGCGGCAGGTGTGGGGCTACTACCGGCGGCGCTACCGCGCCGGCAACACGGTGGTGGCGGTCGCGGGCAACATCGACCACGCGAAGGTGGTGCGCCACGTACGGCGGGCGCTGCAGCACTCCGACTTCCTCAGCGACGCCGACGCGCAGCCGCGGCCGTTGCGTCCGAACGGCCGGGTGCCTACCACCGCGGGCACGGTGGTGCGCCGGCGCAGCACGGAGCAGGCGACGTTCGTGCTCGGCGTACCGGCGATACCGCGCAACGACCTGCGGCGCTACGCGCTCGGCGTGCTCAACGCCGTCGTCGGCGGCGGGCCCTCCAGCCGGCTGTTCCAGGAGGTGCGCGAGCGGCGCGGGCTGGCGTACTCCGTCTACTCCTACATCGGCCACTATGCCGACACCGGGATGTTCGGCGTCGGAGCCGGGTGCCTGCCCGACAAGGTCGACACGGTCCTGGAGATCTGCCGGGAGGAGCTGGCGCGGGTCGCCGAGCACGGCGTCACCAAGGAGGAGCTCGACCTCGGCAAGGGCCAGGTCAAGGGCACCGCGGTGCTGGGCCTGGAGGACAGCGGAGCCCGGATGGCTCGGGTCGCCAAGGCCGAGCTGCTGCACGGCGAGCTGGTCGGGCTGGACGAGCTGCTGCAGCGGGTCGACGCGGTGAGCATCGACGACGTGCGCGCACTGGCCGCCGGGCTGCTCGGCGCCGACCCGACGCTGGCGGTGGTGGGCCCGTTCGACGACCCGTCCCGGTTCCAGCGGGTCGTCGCCTGACCGAGCCGGTCCCGAGTCGCGTGTCATGACCTGCGCACCACGTGTCCACGGACATGACACGCGACGGGCGTGAGCGCGCGGATAGGCTGGCGGCCGTGTCGAAGCCGCGTTACCTGGTGGTGTGCGCCACCCGGCCGGAGGCCGCGTACGTCCCCGACGCGCTGCCGGTCGTGGTCACCGGCATGGGCAAGACCGCGGCCGCGGCCGTCACGGCGGAGGCGCTGGCCACCTCCGGCGACCTCGACGACCTCACCGTTCTCAACATCGGCACGGCCGGGTCACTGCGGCCCGGCCTGTCGGGCATCTTCCTGCCGAGCACCGTCCTCAACCACGACCTCAGCGCCGACCTCGTGCGCGCGCTCGGCTACGACCCGCAGGAGCGGCTGCCCGTCGACGGCGGTGACGGAACCGTGCTGGCGACCGGCGACCTTTTCGTCACCGAGCCGCATGTGCGTGAGCGGCTCGCGGAGACCGCGCACCTGGTGGACATGGAGGGCTACGCGGTGGTGTACGCGTGCCGACGCCGCGGCGTCGCCGTACGCCTGGTGAAGCACGTCAGCGACGAGGCCGACGAGGGCGCCCTGGACTGGCCGACGCTGGTCGACCACAGCGCGGCCGAGCTCGGGCGGTGGCTGCGCGAGGAGCTGGGGCGCTGACGCTCCGCGCCCCGCTAGACCTTCTTCTTCGCGGCGCTACCCTCGGCGACGCCGATCAGCAGCACGGCTGCGATCACCGCGATGACGAACCCGATGAAGTTCAGCTCGAAGATGCCGCCGGTTCCGAGCAGCCCCGCAATGATGCCACCGATGATGGCGCCGCCGACGCCGAGCAGCAGGGTCATGAGCAGACCGATCCGCTGGCGTCCCGGCTTGATCAGCCGGGCCAGGGCTCCGATGACCAGCCCGACGACGATCAGCCCAAGGATCTGGAACATCGCGTTACTCCCTCACGTTCATGGCGGCGCGTGCCGCCGTCCTGCCTCCAGCCTAGTTGGGACCCTGCAACCATCCGATGACCAGCCCTCGACGCCCCGCTGACCCGGGGCCGACTCTGGGTTGACGCGCGGCGCAACTCCCCGCCGCCGCGCAGTCGGGGACTGGCAGAATGCGCCGCATGACGAACGTGGCGGTGCTCGGAGCGCACGGGAAGATGGGCTCGGAGGCTTGCAGGGCCGTCGAGGGCGCGGACGACCTCACGCTGGTGGCGCGGCTCGACCAGGGCGACACCATCGACGCGCTGGCCGAGTCGTTCGCCGACGTGGTCGTCGACTTCACCCACCCCGACGCCGTGATGGGCAACCTCGACTACTGCATCCACAACGGCATCCACGCGGTGGTCGGCACCAGCGGGTTCGACGACGACCGCCTCGAGCAGCTGCGTCGCTGGCTGGACGAGTCCGACGGCAAGGTCGGGGTGCTCATCGCCCCGAACTTCTCCATCGGCGCGGTGCTGATGATGCGGTTCGCCGCCGAGGCGTCGCGGTTCTTCGAGTCGGTGGAGATCGTGGAGATGCACCACCCGACGAAGGCCGACGCCCCCTCCGGCACCGCGCGCCGCACGGCCGAGCTGGTCGCGCAGGCGCGGGAGGCGGCCGGGGCGCCGCCGATCCCCGACGCCACGACCCAGGAGCTCTCCGGTGCCCGCGGCGCGGACGTCGCCGGCATCCGGGTGCACAGCCAGCGGGTCCGTGGCCTGGTCGCGCACCAGGAGGTGCTGCTCGGTTCGGCGGGGGAGACGCTGACGATCCGGCACGACTCGCTGGACCGGGTGTCGTTCATGCCCGGTGTCCTGCTCGGCGTACGCGAGGTGGCGCAGCGCCCCGGTCTCACGGTCGGCCTCGACCCACTGCTCGGCCTCGACTGACGGTGACCCCACGCCGCGTTGCGGCCGTAATGGTCGCGGTGCTCGTCGTCTACCTCGTGCTCGTCGGCTACCGCGGCGTGCTGCTGGTCGGCTCCGGCGACCCGCTGGAGGTGGTGCTCGGCGTCGGTGTGCTGCTGCTGCCGGTGGTGGGTGCCTACGCGGTGTGGCACGAGGTGCGGTTCGGCTTCGCCACCCAGCGCCTGGCCCGCGAGCTCGACGCCGCCGGCCGGTGGCCGCAGGAGCAGCTGCCCACGATGCCGTCCGGCCGGCCCGACCGGGCGGCCGCCGACGCGTTGTTCGAGGTGCGCCGCGAGGAGGTGGAGGCGGCGCCGGAGGACTGGCAGGCCTGGTTCCGGCTGGCGCTGGCCTACGACGACGCGCGTGACCGCCGGCGCGCGCGGGCGGCGATGCGCCGGGCCATCGCGCTGCACGGCTGACCGCCACTCTTGGTGACGCGCCAAAATCCTGGTCGCGGGGCTCCGCCGTACGGTGACGCGCCAAGATTCCCGGCCCCTGGTGGTGAGGCGCCAAGTTTCTTGGGTCTAGCCAGGGTGTATGGGCGCGTCACGCCAGGAAGTTTGGCGCGTCACGCCAGGAAGTGGTCAGCGACTGTCGATCGGCAGGTGCCGCGGGGGGTCGGGCTGGTAGGTGAGCCAGACCGCGCCCATCAGGCCGACGCCCGTGCCGACCAGCACCGGGATCAGGTTCACCCCGGGTGCGAGGCAGAATCCCATCATCACGTCGGTGCAGCTGTAGCCGGTTCGCTGCAGCGACCAGTACGAGACCCAGGCACCGAGTCCGGTGCCACAAACGGCCGAGCACATCATCAGTACCCAGCGGTGCAGGCGGGGAAGTCGTCCTAGCACGGGTGTCTCCCTCCCTGGGGCTCCTGCTAAGAGGTCTAGAGGAACAAAACAGCTCAGAGCGCCAAAGGTCAAGTGCTGTCCGCGACCGGTTCCTCGGTGAGACCGGTGTGCAGGCGTACCTGCTTCACCCGGACGCTACCGTCGCCGGTCAGGTCGAGCTCGCGGTGGGCGCCGTCGGGTGCCCAGCCGGCCTCGGTGAGGAACCCGCGCAGCGCGTCGTCGGTCGAGGTGACCCACAGCGTGGCCCGGGTGAACCGGTCGGCCCGCAGCGTGTCGGCGCAGGCCTGCAGCAGCCGCGAGCCGTGCCCGGCCCGCTGGTGGTCGGGGTCGACCACGAACTCCGCCACCTGCCCGTCGCTCGCCGGGTCGGCGTCGGGGTCGTCGGCGACCGCGGTGAGCGCGAACCCGACCACGTCCGGCCCGTCCAGCGCCACCAGCACGCGGTTGCGGGCCTCGGCGGGACGGGTGATCGCCTCCGACCACTGGGCGGCGAACGCCGCCGGGTCGAGAGCGGACAGCACCTCCTCGGGAAGCACCCCGGGGTACTGACGTCGCCAGGCGCGCACCTGGGCGTGCGCGATCGCCTCGGCGTCGGCGGCCCAGGCCGTCCGTACGCTCACGTCCGCGGTCGGCCGGTCCATGACCGTCAGGCTAGGTCACGTCCTCGGTCAGCCCTCGGCCCGCTCTCCGGAGGGCTCGTCGGCCGACCGCCGAGCCCGGTAGCTGCGGGTCTTCGCCCGGTTGCCGCACACGCGCATCGAGCACCACGTACGGGACTGGTTCTTACTGGTGTCGTAGAACGCCCAGGCGCAGTCGTCGGCGGCGCAGATCTTCAGCCGGCGCCAGCTGCCGTCGGCGCCGGCGTCGGCCGCCGCCACCAGCAGCCGGGTCAGCGCACCCCGTACGCCGGTCTCGAGCGGCTCCAGCAACGGCCGCCCGCCGCAGACCTGCAGCGCCAGCGGCAGCCGCGCGCCGAGGTGCTCCAGCGCCTCGCCGGGCGCGGGCATGGACGACGTGAGAGAGGGGTCGTCGTGGTTGGCGCGGAAGGCCGCGCGGACCGCCGCCCGCAGCTCGCGGGCCAGGACCAGGTCGCCGTCCCCGGCAGGGGAGGGGGAGTCCAGCAGGTCGTGCTCGCCCAGCCATGCCGTCACCTCGGACGCCTCGCTGAGCGCGTCGGTGCCCTCCTCCACGTCGAGCGTGTTGGCGAAGTCGCGCAGCAGCAGCGCATGCGGCGGGATGACGGCTGCGGGCATCCAGAGGCTCCTCTTCCCAGCGAGACTCACAAGGCGACACCAGCATAACGCGAATGAGGGTTGCATTCATGTCGACACCGGCATAGAGTTTTTGGTGGTGTTGGAAGTCACAGCGAGGTGAGTGCGATGTCGTGGATGCCGTATTACGTCGAGGTCTCCCGCAGGCAGCGCGAGGAGGAGATGCGGCGTCGACTGGCCCACCCGCGTCCGGCGCTGGAGCGCGTCCGCAAGCAGCGGTCGGAGACGTGGCGGCGGCTGTGGGGCCGGCCCTGGACCCGGGTGCTCGACCGGCGGGCCGGGCACGCGGTCCCGCATGAGCAGGGTGCGGCGCGGACCGCCGGACAGGTGACGACCGCCGGTCGCTGACCAGCGCCGGGCCGCGCAGGCCACGGCGTAGATGTTACGTTTTTGCGCACGATCGTCGCTGTCGTGTAACATAAAGTCTCCGCGCACGACTTCTGGAGGCCCTCGGTGTACGGCAACGACTTCACCCCGAACGTTGAGCCGGAGCAGCCGTCGCACGCTGCCTCAGCAGCGGTCGGCCATGCTGACCACCAGGCCGCCGGGGAGGCCGCCGAGCTCGAGCAGCGCTTCCAGGCGATCATCGACGACGACGGCCGGATCGAGCCGCGCGACTGGATGCCCGAGAAGTACCGCGCGGGCCTGATCCGTCAGATCGCCCAGCACGCGCACTCCGAGATCATCGGCATGCAGCCGGAGGGCAACTGGATCTCCCGGGCCCCCAGCCTGCGGCGCAAGGCGATCCTGATGGCCAAGGTGCAGGACGAGGCCGGGCACGGGCTGTACCTCTACGCCGCCGCCGAGACCCTCGGGGTGGAGCGGGCCGAGATGCTCGACAAGCTGCACAGCGGCCGGCAGAAGTACTCCTCGATCTTCAACTACCCCACGCTGACCTGGGCCGACATCGGCGCCATCGGCTGGCTGGTCGACGGCGCCGCGATCGTCAACCAGGTCCCGCTGTGCCGCTGCTCGTACGGCCCGTACGCCCGGGCGATGGTGCGGATCTGCAAGGAGGAGTCGTTCCACCAGCGGCAGGGGTTCGAGATCCTGCACACGCTGTCCAAGGGCACGCCCGCCCAGCACGACATGGCCCAGGACGCCGTCAACCGCTGGTGGTGGCCCAGCCTGATGATGTTCGGCCCGCACGACGCGGAGTCCACGCACTCCGAGCAGTCCATGCGCTGGGGCGTGAAGCGGTTCTCCAACGACGACCTGCGCCAGCGGTTCGTCGACATGACCGTCCCGCAGGCGGACGTGCTCGGCCTGCGGATGCCCGACCCCGACCTGCGCTGGAACGCCGAGCGCGGCCACTACGACTTCGGCGAGATCGACTTCAGCGAGCTGACCGAGGTCATCAAGGGCAACGGGCCCTGCAACAAGCAGCGGATGGCGCATCGCCGCCGCGCACACGAGGAGGGCGCCTGGGTGCGCGAGGCGGCCGACGCCTACGCCGCCAAGCAGGCCGCCCGCGAGTCCACGGAGGCGGTCGCATGAGCCAGACGAGCCGTCGCGACTGGCCGCTGTGGGAGGTGTTCATCCGCTCCCGCCGCGGGCTGTCGCACACCCACGTGGGCTCGCTGCACGCGCCCGACGCGGAGATGGCCGTACGCAACGCCCGTGACCTGTACACCCGGCGGCAGGAGGGCGTGTCGATCTGGGTGGTCCCCGCCGCCCAGATCGTGGCGTCCAGCCCCGACGAGAAGGACTCCTTCTTCGACCCCGCCGCCGACAAGATCTACCGGCACCCGACCTTCTACGACATCCCGGAGGGGGTCGACCACCTGTGAACGCCGCAGCCAACGGCGACCGCACCTGGCAGTACGCGCTCCGGCTGGGCGACGACGCGCTGGTGCTGTCGCAGCGCCTGGGGGAGTGGATCGCCGCGTCCCCGCAGCTGGAGGAGGACGTCGCGGTCGGCAACATCGCGCTCGACCTGCTCGGCCAGGCCCGCTCGCTGCTCACCCGGGCCGGGGAGCTGGAGGGCGATGGTCGCGACGAGGACGCGCTGGCGTACTTCCGCGACGAGCGCGACTTCACCAACGTGCACCTGTGCGAGCTGCCCAACGGCGACTTCGCGCACACCATGGCCCGGCTGCTGGTGTTCTCGTCGTACCAGTCCGAGCTCTACGCCCAGCTGTCCACCTCGCGTGACGAGACGCTCGCGGCGGTGGCGGCCAAGGCGCTGAAGGAGGTCAGCTACCACCGCGACCACGCCACACAGTGGATGCTGCGCCTGGGTGACGGCACCGACGAGTCCCACCGTCGCGCGCAGGCCGCGCTCGAGGCGATCTGGCCCTACACCGCCGAGCTGTTCGAGACCGACGAGCTGACCGACGCGCTCGTCGCCGAGGGCGTCGCCGCCGACCCGGCGGCCATGCAGGCGCCCTGGCAGACCTACCTCACCACCGTGCTCGAGAAGGCGACCCTGTCGGTGCCCGACACCGCACCCGTCGTCACCGGCGGCCGCCGCGGCATCCACACCGAGCAGATGGGGTTCCTTCTCGCCGAGATGCAGCACCTGGCCCGTTCGCACCCCGGAGCGAGGTGGTGACGACGATGAGCCCCAGCGCGACCGCACGGACTCACGACCTCGAGGCCCTGCGCGCCGTCGTGGCCGCGGTGCCCGACCCCGAGGTCCCCGTGCTGACCATCGACGACCTCGGTGTGCTGCGTGACGTGTCCGTCGACGAGACCGGGCACGTCGAGGTGACGATAACGCCGACATACTCCGGCTGCCCCGCGATGGACACCATCCGCGCCGACATCGCGGACCGGCTGGCCGAGCGCGGCCACCACGACGTGCACGTCGCGCTCGTGCTGTCGCCGGCCTGGACCACCGACTGGATGAGTGACGAGGGGCGCCGCAAGCTGCTCGACTACGGCATCGCCCCGCCGAGCCGTTCCGCCCATGGAGGCGATGCCGGTCCGGTGCCGCTGACGCTGTCACTCCGCTGCCCGCAGTGCGGCTCGCCCAACACCCGCGAGCTCAGCCGCTTCGGCTCCACCGCATGCAAGTCGCTGTGGGTGTGCAACGCCTGCCGTGAGCCCTTCGACCACTTCAAGGCGATCTAGATGACGACCGCCACGACCG
>CBFGZI010000098.1:0-14485 GCA_965653225.1 uncultured Propionibacteriales bacterium
CCCTGCCCGGCGGAGGTGCTCGGCGCCCGTCGCCCCCGTGGTTCCACCGGCCGCGGCCGCACGACGCCGCGGCGCGTCACGTGCCTGCCTCGCGGGCGGAGGCCGACAGCCGCCACCGCTGGCCGCACTGCTCGACGAAGTCCTGCAGGAGCAGCTGGCCGAGCTTGACCTGCACCTCGTGCAGCGGCAACCCCGCGGCGCCCGCGATCCGGTCGGTGCCAACCGGGTGAACGGCGGGCACCGCCTCCAGCACCCGCATGGTCAGGTCGTCGAGGTGGTCGCGCGGGCGGGTCTCGCCGGTGCGCACCGGCGCCAGGTGCTCGCCCATCTCGGAGACGGTCTCGAGCACCTCGTCGCCGTCGGTGACCAGGCAGGCCATGCCGTCGCGGACGAGCTGGTGCACGCCGGCCGACATCGCCGACGTCACCGGGCCGGGGACGCCCATGACCGGTCGCAGCAGCTGCTCGGCCCAGCGGGCGGTGTTGAGGGCACCCGAGCGCACCGCCGCCTCCACCACCACCGTGCCGCGGCTGAGGGCGGCGATCAGCCGGTTGCGGACGAGGAACCGGATCCGGCTCGGCGCACTGCCGGGCGGAACCTCGCTGAGGACCAGTCCGTCATCGACGACGCGGCGCAGCAGGGTCGCGTGCCCGCGCGGGTAGCTCACGTCGACGCCACAGGCGAGCACCGCGACCGTGGGCGCCTCAGCTGCCAGCGCACCGCGGTGGGCCGCTCCGTCGACGCCGTACGCGGCCCCGGACACGACGGTGACGCCGCGCGAGGCGACGGAGTAGCCGATGTCGCCGGCCACCTCGAGGCCGTAGGCGGTGGCCGCACGCGAGCCGACGACCGCGACCGAGCGTGCGCACAGGTCGGCCAGCCGGGCGGGACCACGGGCCCACAGCGCCAGCGGGACTCCGCCGTTTCGGATCGGGTCACCGGCCGCCGGCGCGGCTTCGCCGCCAGACGCCTGGCTGCCGGCGTGTGGACGTCGGCCGAGGCCGAGGACGCCGACGAGGTCGTCGAGGGAGGCCGGCCACTCCGGGTCACCGGGGCACACCAGCCGGGCCCCGCAGCGCTGAGCGGCATCGAGGTCGGACGCGGGGTCGTAGCCTGCAAGCCGCACCTGCCACGCCCGGGCAGCCTCGAGCCCGAACGTGTCGCTCGCGCGCAGGCCCGCGACGACCGCTTCGGCACCGTGCCGGGACACGAGGCCGGCCAGGGCCACGTCGCCGGGCTCGGCGATGCGGGTGAGGGCGGCCCGGGCCAGCCGCTCCGCGGATCCCACGCCGGACATCAGCCGACGCCGATCTCGACCCGGCCCGGCAGGGCCGCCGAGGTGCGAAGCAGGAACGCCTCGGAGAGCGCGTCGATGCCGGGCCGGTCGACGCCGGCGAGGTCGGCGACGGTCCAGGACACCCGGAGCACCCGGTCGGCGCCGCGGGCGGTCAGCCGGCCGCGGGACACGGCGTCCTCGACCACCCGCATCGCGTCGGGGTCGGGGCGGTAGCGCTGGCGCAGCACGGGTCCGGGGACCTCGGCGTTGCGGGCCCAGGGCTCACCGCGAAGCCGGTGCTGCTGGCGGTCGACGGCCTCGGCCACCCGGGCCGCGATGGCGGCGGTGGACTCCGCCTGCTCGAGATCGGCACGCATCGCGCGGGCGGTCACCGGCCGCACCGTGCGCTGGAGGTCGATGCGGTCGCGGATCGGGCCGGAGATGCGGTCGCGGTAGCGGCGCAGTGTCGCCGGCGAGCACTGGCAGGTGGGATGCCGGCCCGACGAGCCGCCCCCGCACGGGCAGGGGTTGGCGGCCAGCACCAGCAGGAACCTGGCAGGGAACCGCGAGCTGCGCTCGGCCCGCCCGATCGCGACCTCCCCGCTCTCCAGCGGCTGGCGCAGCGCCTCCAGCACGTCGCGGTGGAACTCGGGCGCCTCGTCGAGAAAGAGCACTCCCCTGTGGGCGAGGCTGAGGGCACCGGGCCGCACGACCCGGCTGCCGCCACCGATAACCGAGGCGGCCGAGGCGGAGTGGTGCGGGTCGACCAGCGGCGGGCGCGTGATGAGCGGTACGCCGGGTGGGAGCACACCGGCGACCGAGTGCACCGCGGTGACCTCCAGCGCCTCGGCGCGCGAGAGGTCGGGCATCAGACCGGGGAGCCGCTCGGCCAGCATCGTCTTGCCCGCGCCTGGTGGGCCGTCGAACAGCACGTGGTGGCGACCCGCCGCCGCCACCTCGAGGGTGCGCCGCCCCTCGGGCTGCCCGGCCACGTCGGCCATGTCGAGGTCGCCGACGCGACGCGAGGCCCCGAGCAGGTGCGTCTCCAGCGGCAACGGTGGCACCGGTGGCGCGTCGGGGACGGGCTCGCCGCGCAGCAGCGCCACCACCTGGGCGAGCGAGCGGACCCCCAGCACGTCGACCCCCTCGACCAGCTGCGCCTCCTCCGCGTTGGACTCGGGCACGATCACCTGCCCGATCCCCTTGTCGGCCGCGGCGAGCACGGCGGGAAGCACGCCCGGAACCGCCCGCAGCCGCCCGTCGAGCGCCAGCTCGCCCATCGTCACGACGTCGGCCACCCGGTCGGCGGGCACCTCCTCTGCGGCGGCCAGCACCGCCAGCGCGATGCCGAGGTCGAAGTGCGCGCCCCTCTTCGGCAGGTCGGCCGGCGACAGCGCGACCGTGAGCAGCCGGTTGGGCCAGGTGATGCCGCTGTTGCAGACCGCGGCCTTGCACCGGTCGCGCGCCTCGCTGAGCGCGGCGTCGGGCAACCCCACCAGCACCGTGCGCGGAAGCCCCGAGCCGATGTGCACCTCGATCTCCACCACATGCCCCTGCACGCCCTGCAGCCCGACGGACAGGGACTTCGCCCATCCCGCCGGCATCAGGCGACCCCGCGCAGGTGCTCGACCATCGCGCCGCCCCGGCGCCGGACCAGCACGCTGACCACGTCGATGCGGACGTCGGGTGGATGCTCACCCGAGGCGGCGACCCACTCGGCGACCCAGCGGGCGGCGAGCCGGCGCAGCCGGACCATCTTGCGCGCGGTCACCGCCTCCAGCGGCGTGCCGTAGTCGAGGCCGCGACGGGTCTTGACCTCGCACACCACCACCGTGGCGCCGTCACGGGCGACCACGTCGATCTCGCCGAGGTCGCACCGCCAGTTGCGCGCCAGCACCTCCATGCCGCTCTGGGTGAGATGCCGGACCGCGACGTCCTCGCCGTACCGGCCGACCGCGCTGCGCTGCTGCTGCGTGCTGGTCACGGGCTCCACCTCCGGCGCCCACCCTGCTGTCCGGCGTCGCCGGGGGCGACGGGAGGAGGAGGCGCTGGGGACAAGTCCGTGCCCGGGGGCGGCTGTGGACCGAAAGCGGCCGGCGAACAGCTCCGGCTACCGCGGGCTCAGGGACGTGATGTGGGACCGCACCTCGGCTCGGTCATCCGGGGCGCGTACGACACCGCGCGGGCCCAGTGACCACGAACCGCCTCACGGAGGGCTGACGGGTCGGGTCCGCGTCCGCCGACCGGCGTGCACCTGCGCCAGGCCGGCGGACGCGGCGCCGTTGGGACCCGATGCGTGCCTGCACCGGTTGCCGGTGTCAGGCCTCCTGCTCCGGCTCCTCCTGCGCGAGCCGGTCGTCGATGGTCTCGCCGTACTCCTGCTCCCTGGGGGTGAGCCCGTCCGAAGCCGGGGTGGACAGCCCGCGCGGCGGCTCGAACTCGGTGACCTCCTCCTCCGGGCGCAGCTCGTCGGTGGTCAGACCCTCCTCGTCGTCCCCGGACGCCGCCTCCTCGATCGACTGCACGTCGGGATCGGGGCCGTCGTAGACCTCGTCGTACTCCCTCTCCTGCGACGGCTCGGTCATGCGGTGGTCCTCCTGTTCGGCGGATCCGTTGCCGTACGACCTGCCCGTACCCGGCGCCAAAACCACTAACCGGGGCCACGGCGGACCCGACAAAGAGTCGCGTGTCAGTGCTGGACACATCCCGCACGGAGGCGACGACACGCGACCGGACGGGCGCTCAGAGCCATTCCAGGACGAGGGCTAGCGGGAGAACCCGCTGTTCTTCGGCGGCTCGAGGTCACTCTGCGCGAGCTCCTCGATGTTGACGTCCTTGAACGTCACGACCTTGACGTTCTTCACAAAGCGTGCCGGGCGGTAGATGTCCCACACCCACGCGTCGGACATCGTCACCTCGAAGTACGCGTCGTTGCCCTCGGTGCGGACCTTGAGGTCGGCGGCGTTGCACAGGTAGAAGCGGCGGTCGGTCTCCACGACGTACTTGAAGATGCCGACCACGTCGCGGTACTCGCGGTAGAGCTGCAGCTCCATCTCCGCTTCGTACTTCTCCAGGTCATCGGTGCTCATCTGCGCATCTCCCTCGCAGCTCGCTCATCCCGACATCTCCGCATCCACGGCAGCGTCCACGGCCGTGTCCGCCGCCTCCATCGCCGGCTCCGGCCCCCACTCCGGCTCGTCCCAGCCATTCTGGTCGAGCTCGTACACCTCGTGCGCGTGCGCCACGCGGCGCACGTTGACGAACCTGCGCCGGTGCTGCGGGCACGGCCCGTGCGCTGCCAGCGCGGCCTGGTGCTCGCGGGTCACGTAACCCTTGTGGGTGGCGAAGTCGTACGCCGGGAACTCCTCGTGCATCTGGCCCATGATCCGGTCGCGCGTGACCTTCGCGATCACCGACGCCGCGGCAATGCAGGCGGCCACCCGGTCGCCCTTCCAGACCGCCAGCCCCGGCAGGCCCAGCCCGTCGACGGGGAAGCCGTCGGTGAGCACGTACGACGGGGGCTCGCTGAGCCGGGCGAGCGCACGGCGCAGCGCCTCGACGTTGGCCACGTGCATGCCGAGCTCGTCGCACTCGCGGGAGGAGACGACCACCACCGACCACGCCGCCGCCCTGCGCACGACCTGCCGGTAGCAGCGCTCACGCGCCTGCGCGGTCAGCAGCTTGGAGTCGGCCAGCCCGGGGATCTGGCCGCCCTTGCCCTCGCGCAGCACCGCCGCGGCCGCGACCAGCGGCCCCGCACACGCACCACGGCCGGCCTCGTCGACGCCGGCGATGGTGTCGAACCCGGCGCGCCGCAGGGCGCGTTCGTAGCCGTAGAGGCCGGCGTCACGGCGCACCGTCGCTACCCGGGGCAGGACACTCATGATCTTCGAGAATAGGCGAGTCGCCGGCCGGCGGCGCGCCTACCCGGCTCGGTTGACGACGGCCTTGCGCGGTGCGGGCTGCTTCGGCGGCGGCACATCGGCGTACGTGTGCGGCGCCTGCAGGCTGGTGACGTCGGACAGCGGCCACACGATCGCGAACGCGGGACCCACGACGTCGTGCAGCGGCACGAACGCCGTGCCGTCGGCCAGGTGCGGCCGCGAGTCCCCGGAGTTGGACCGGTTGTCCCCCATCACCCACATGCGTCCGCGCGGCACCACCACGTTGAAGCGCTGGATGGACGGCGCCGTACCCGGCGCGAGGTAGCCCTCGTTGAGCGGCTCGCCGTTGACCGTCACCCGGCCCTTGGAGTCACAGCAGACGACGTGGTCACCGGGCATGCCGATCAGGCGCTTGACGAGGAAGCCGGTGGTGCTGGAGGGGAGCACGCCGACGAACTCCAGTGCACGGGCCAGCATGCCGGTGCGCGGGCCCGGCTGCTCGCCGGGAGGCAGCCAGCCGCCGGGGTCGGAGAACACCACGACGTCGCCGCGGTGGATGTCGGACAGCTTCGAGACCACGATCCGGTCGGTCTGCTCGATGGTCGGCAGCATCGAGCCGCTCGGGACCACGAACGCCTGCACCACGAACATCCGCAGCAGCGCGGCGACGGTGACGGCCACCACCACCAGCAGGACGGTCTCGACGATGAACCGCCCGAACCGGCCCTCTGGGCTCGAACCGGGGGCGCCCTTCCGGCTCACTGCGGGGCCTTGACGTGGTCGAAGGCGTCCGGCTGGTCGGTGAGCCCGGCACGGTCGAGCGGCCACACGGTCACGAACACCTTGCCCACCACGTCGTCGACGGGGATGAAGCCGCCGCCGGGGTCGCCGATGTGCGCGCGCGAGTCCGCAGACTCCGGGCGGTTGTCACCCATCACCCACAGATCGCCCTGCGGTACGCGCACGTCGAACGGCTGGTCGGACGGCCGTACGCCGGGTGGCAGGTACTCGGACTCGTTGATCGGGGTGCCGTTGATACGGATCCGGCCCTTCTTGTCGCAGCACTGCACATGGTCGCCCCCGATGCCGATGACCCGCTTCACCAGGTGGTTGCCGCTGGGGTACAGGCCGACGAACTCCATCAGCCGGGTCACCGGGTTGGTACTGACGCGTTCGGACGCGCTGAGCCAGCCGCCCGGGTCGTCGAACACGACGATGTCGCCGCGCTGGGGCTCGCCGAACCAGTACGACGGCTTCTCCACCAGGATGCGGTCGTTCTCGATCAGCGTGTTGTGCATCGAGGCCGACGGAATGTAGAAGGCCTGCACGAACAGCGACTTGAGGACGATCGCCAGCCCGAGGGCGATCGCGAGCAGGACGATCATCTCCTGCCACAGCGGCAGCTCGCGCCGCTTGGGCCCGAGACCACGGTGCCCGGGACGGCGCCGCGCGCCGGAGGCGACCGTGGCCTGTGCACTCTGGTCGGTCTCCCCCGAGCGGGAGCCACCAACATGAGTCGACCGCGACCCTTCGCTGTGGTCGCGGTCGTTCCGGTCGTCGGACTCAGCCACGCATCGAGCCTAACCCTGTAGTGGTCACTTGCCCGAGGTCGGTTCGCGGCGCTCCTTGATCTTGGCGGCCTTGCCGCGCAGGTTGCGCAGGTAGTACAGCTTCGCCCGCCGGACGTCGCCACGCGAGGAGACCTCGATCTTGTCCACGATCGGGGTGTGCAGCGGGAACGTGCGCTCCACGCCGACGCCGAAGCTGACCTTGCGGACCGTGAACGTACGGCGGATGCCCGAGCCCTGCTGCCGGATGCACACGCCCTGGAAGACCTGGATGCGGGAGCGGTTGCCCTCCACGACCTTCACATGGACCTTGAGCGTGTCACCGGGACGGAAGTCCGGGATGTCGTCGCGGGCGACGGCCGCGTCCAGAGCGTCGATTGCGTTCGGCATGAGAGTTCGCTCCTCGCCGGTGCCATGGGTCACCCACGGATGAGTGGATGTCTGCGTACGGCGAGGCTCCTGCGTCGGTCGGTGCTCCCCCCATGGCAGGAGAACCGTGGGCCAGCCCCGTGAGTCTTTCGGACCCGAGGTAGATGGCCGCGGACGCGCCGCGCCGACCGACAAGTCTGCCACAGCGGGTGGGCCGACGCTAAATCGGGTCTGCCTCCCCGGGGTGCTCCGCGACCTCCTCGGTGGGCAGGCTGGTGGGTCGGCCGCTGGGCCGGTCAGAGGGCTCCTCCCCCGGCGGCCCGGCCCGACGGGAGCGTTCCAGCACCTCCCGGTCGCGTGCGTCCCACGAGTCCGGGTCCCTGGCCGCGACCAGGTCGGGCCGGCGCTGCACTGTGCGGGCGATGGCCTGGTCGCGCCGCCAGCGGTCGACCTGGCCATGGTGTCCGGACAGCAGGATGTCGGGCACCCGGTGGCCGCGCCACTCCGGCGGCTTGGTGTAGACGGGGTACTCCAGCAGGCCGCCTCCCGCGCCCGTCGCGTGCGACTCCTCGCGCAGCGACTCGGGGTTGCCCATGAACCCCGGCAGCAGCCTGACCACCGCCTCGATGACCACGAGGGCCGCGACCTCACCGCCGTTCAGCACGTAGTCGCCGATGCTGACCTCGTCGACCGGCATCCGCTCGGCGGCGTGGTCGACCACCCGCTGGTCGAGCCCCTCGTAGCGACCGCAGGCGAACACGAGCCACGGCTCGCCCGCGAGCTCCTCGGCCAGCCGCTGGTCGAACGGGCGCCCCGACGGCGTCATCACCAGCAACCGCGGTGCGGGGTCGGTGCCGGGCGGCGCGATCTCGTCGAGGGCCTCGCCCCAGGGCTCCGGCTTCATCACCATGCCGGCGCCGCCGCCGTACGGCGTGTCGTCGACGGTGCGGTGCCGGTCGTGGGTCCAGCCGCGCAGGTCGTGCACGCGTACGTCGAGCAGCCCGGTCTCCCGCGCCCGGCCGGCCAGCGACAGGTCGAGCGGCGCGAAGTAGCCGGGGAAGATCGACAGCAGGTCGATGCGCACGACGCGTCACTCCATCCGTTCGGGGTCGAGCAGCCCGGGGCGGTCGGCGACCGTCACCCGGCCGTGCTCGAGGTCGACGTCGGGCACCAGCTCGGCGACGAACGGCACGAGGGCGTCCGGACCCTGCTCCCGGCGTACGACCAGCACGTCGTGCGCGGGGTGGTGCAGCACCTCGGCCACCGCGCCCACGATGTCACCGGCGCGGTCCTGAACCCGCAGACCCACCAGCTGGTGGTCGTAGAACTCCTCGGGGTCGGGCGGCTGCTCCTCCTCGGACACCTCGACGACGAGCAGCACGCCACGCAGCCCGTCGGCGGCGTTGCGGTCGGGTACCTCGTCGAACCGAACCAGCAGACGTCCCTGGTGTGGCCGGGTCGAGGCGACCGTCAGCGGCCCGGCCGCCGCGGGGTCGGTCTGCAGCGTCGCGCCGACTACGAACCGGGTCTCGGGGTCGTCGGTACGCACGTCGACGGCGACCTCGCCCCGCACCCCGTGGGCGCGTCCGACGCGTCCGATCACCAGGTCCACAGCACCGCTCCCCAGCGACTCGTCTGCGGTCGCCCCGACGAGAATCCCCGAGTCATCGCAGACGAGTCGAGGTCGGCGGGCCGGCTAACGCCGCCGGTCGACGTCGACGCGCTGCTGATCGTTCGCCTCCGCGACCATCGGCTAGCGCCTCCGGTCGACGTCGACGCTGTGCTGATCGTTCGCCTCCGCGACCATCGGCTAGCGCCTCCGGTCGACGTCGACGAAGTCGACCCGCGCACCGCCCTTGCCGGCCAGCGCGCCGACCACGGTGCGGACGGCGGTCGCGGTGCGGCCCGCCCGGCCGATGACCTTGCCGAGGTCGTCGGGGTGCACCCGAACCTCGAGCAGCAGGCCACGACGGGTGTTCTTGGACCGCACGGTCACGTCGTCGGGGTGGGTGACGATGCCCCGCACGAGGTGCTCGAGTGCCTCGGCGAGCACCGATCAGGCCTCGTCGCTCTTGGCCTCGCCGGAGGCGGCCTCCTCGGGCTTGGCCTCCTCGGACTTCGCCTCGTCAGGCTTGGCCTCGTCGGACTTGGCAGCCTCGGCGCCGGAGTCGGAGGTCTCGGAGGGCTCCGCAGGAGCCTCGGCCTTCTTCTCCGCCTTCTCGGGCTTGTCGGCCTTCTCCGGCTTGGCGGCCTTCTTGGTCACCGCCTCGGTCTTGGAGTCGCCGTGCGCGTCCTTGAGCGCCTCGTTGAAGATCTCGGTCTTGTCGCGACGCGGTTCGGCGGTCTTGAGCGTCGACTCACCCGGCTCACCCTTGAACTTCTGCCAGTCGCCGGTCAGCTTCAGTATCGCGGCGACCGGGGTGGAGGGCTGCGCCCCGACGCCGAGCCAGTGCAGCGCGCGCTCGGAGTCGACGCTGATCGTCGACGGCTCGGTCTTGGGGTTGTAGGTGCCGATCTCCTCGATCACGCGACCGTCGCGCTTGGTACGCGAGTCGCAGACGACGATGCGGTAGAAGGGCGTACGGACCTTGCCCATACGCTTCAGACGAATCCTGACGGCCACGGGTGTGGTGTCTCCCTCACGGTGTGGATGTGGTGAGCCGACCGCGCTCCGGTGGGGACTCGGGGCGGAGTGCTCGACGAACCGACGCGCCGCGGTGAGAGGGACCGCCAACGGTCGAGGTCGGCGCCCATTGTGCCAGATGTCCCGCGCGTCGCTCCAATCGCGTCGCCCCGGGCGCCGGGAGGCGGCGGGTGCGCTAGGCCACCACGCGCCCCCGCAGCACGATCCGCGCCGGCGCCGCCAGCACGCCCAGGTCGGCCAGCGGGTCGTCGGGGTAGACGACGAAGTCGGCCGGGGCGCCCTCCTCCAGCCGGGCGTTGTGGCCGAGCCACTCGCGCGCCCGCCACGACCCGGCGCCGAGGGCGTCGTGGGCGGACAGCCCGTAGTCCTGCAGCCCCTGGATCTCCGAGGCGAGGATCCCGTGCGGAAGCACCCCGCCCGCGTCGGTGCCGGCGTAGACCGGGACACCGGCCTCGTACGCGGCGCGGATCGTGTCCTTGCGCCGGGCGAACAGGTCGTCCATGTGCTCGGCGTACTGCGGGAACTTCTCGCCGGCCTGGCTCGCGTACTCGAGGAACTTGTTCAGCTGCATGACCGTCGGCACCAGCGCGACCCCGCGCGCGGCCATGGTGTCGATCAGGTCCTCCGACAGGCCGGTGCCGTGTTCGATGCAGTCGATGCCGGTCTCCACCAGGTCGGGCAGGGCGTGTTCGCCGAACACGTGGGCGGTCACCTTCGCGCCGTGCTCGTGGGCGGTGTCCATCGCCTGCTGCAGCGCCTCGCGCGGCCAGCACGGGGCCAGGTCTCCCACGTCCCGGTCGATCCAGTCCCCGACCAGCTTCACCCAGCCGTCGCCGCGCTTGGCCTCCTGGGCGACGTACGCCGCGAGCTCGTCGGGCTCGATCTCGTGCGCGAAGTTGCGGATGTAGCGCTTGGGCCGGGCCAGGTGGCGGCCCGCGCGGATGAGGCGCGGCAGGTCGTCGCGGTCGTCGATCCAGCGGGTGTCGGCGGCCGACCCGCAGTCACGCAGCAGCAGCGCGCCGACGTCGCGGTTGTCGACCGCCTGCTCCTCCTGGGTGGCCTCGTCGACGGCGCCGCCGGTGTCCAGCCCGACGTGGCAGTGGGCGTCGACCAGCCCCGGCACCACCCAGCCCTCGGCGACCGTCTGTGCGTCGCGCACCGGCTCGTAGGTGATGCGTCCGTCGACGACGTACAGCTCGCGGTGCTCGCCCTCGGGCAGTACGACGCCCTTGACGCAGATCGTCTCGGAGGTCAGCTGAGCCATGGGCCGAGGCTAGCGTCCGCCGGTCCGTGCGCTATCGCGGCCGGTTCGCCGGACGCAACGACGAGGGGGGCGCTACTTGCCCTTGCCGAGCAGGTCGCGCAGCTCGTTGGGCAGCTCGAAGTTCGGGTCGACCTGCTCGTCGCCGCCGAAGCCGAACGCCTCGCCCGGCTGCTGGTCGCCCTTGGCCCGCTGCGCCGCCGCGGCCTCCTGCTGGGCGCGCTTGGCCGGGTTGCCCGAGCCGCGCTTGGACCTGTTCTTCTTCGGTGCCTGCTTGGCCTTGCCGCGCTTGCCCATGCCCGGCATGCCCGGCATCCCGGGCATGCCCTTGGCCATCGAGGTCATCATCTTGCGGGCCTCGAAGAACCGGTCGACGAGGTTGTTGACGTCGCTGACAGAGACACCGGACCCGCGGGCGATGCGCGCGCGGCGGGACCCGTCGATGATCTTCGGGTTGTCGCGCTCGCCCGGGGTCATCGACTGGATGATGGCGGCGAGCCGGTCGACCTCGCGCTCGTCGATGCTGTCGATCTGCTCCTTGAACTCGCCCATCCCCGGCAGCATCCCGAAGATCTTCGACAGCGAGCCCATCTTGCGAACCTGCTGCATCTGCTGCAGGAAGTCGTCGAGGGTGAACTCGCCGCCCTTGCCCTGCAGCTTGGCCGCAGCCTTCTCGGCCTGTTCCGCGTCGAACGTCTTCTCCGCCTGCTCGATCAGCGTGAGCATGTCGCCCATGCCGAGGATGCGGGAGGCCATCCGGTCGGGGTGGAAGACGTCGAAGTCGGTGAGCTTCTCGCCGGAGGAGGCGAACATCACCTGCCGGCCGGTCACCTGCGCCACCGACAGCGCGGCGCCGCCGCGGGCGTCGCCGTCGAGCTTGGTGAGTACGACGCCGTCGAAGCCGACGCCGTCGAGGAACGCCTGCGCGGTGGTGACGGCGTCCTGGCCGATCATCGCGTCGACGACGAACAGGATCTCGTCAGGGCTGACCGCATCACGGATGTCCGCGGCCTGCTGCATCATCTCGGCGTCGACACCGAGACGACCGGCGGTGTCGACGACCACCACGTCGTGCAGCGTGCGCTTCGCCTCGGCGACACCGCCGCGGGCCACCTCGACCGGGTCGCCGACGCCGTTGCCCGGCTCGGGAGCGAAGACCGTCACGCCGGCCTGCTCGCCCACCACCTGCAGCTGGTTGACCGCGTTGGGCCGCTGCAGGTCGGCGGCCACCAGCATCGGGCTGTTGCCCTGCTCCTTGAGCCAGCGGCCGAGCTTGGCGGCCAGCGTGGTCTTGCCGGAGCCCTGGAGACCGGCGAGCATGATCACGGTCGGGGGCTTGGACGCGAACCGGAGCCGGCGCGTCTCGCCGCCGAGGATCGCGATGAGCTCCTCGTCGACGATCTTGACGACCTGCTGGGCGGGGTTGAGGGCCTGGCTCACCTCGGCGCCGCGGGCCCGCTCCTTCACCGCGGCGATGAACGGCTTCACCGCGGCCAGGGCGACGTCGGCCTCGAGCAGCGCGACCCGGATCTCACGGGCGGTGGCGTCGATGTCGGCGTCGGAGAGCCGGCCCTTGCCGCGCAGGTTCTTGAACGTCGCGGCGAGCCGGTCCTGCAGGGTTGCGAACACGGGTGGAGGTCCTCAGCCTTCTCGCGGGCGTCTGTCTGGAGCTGTATCGGCCGCCGTGACGGACGACGGGCGATCCGGACCAGCCTATCTGCTGTCCCCAGCGTCGCAGCCGCCGCGCAGCGCCCGGCCGACCGCCTCCACCGCGGCGGACGTCCGGCCGCCGGGCAGCGGGCCGCCCGTGGGCTCGCCGACGTAGAACACGTCCACCGCCTGCGGTCCGAGCGTCTCCACGTGCGCCGACCGGACCTCGATGTCCAGACCCGCCAGCGCCGAGCACACCCGCTGCAGCAGCCCGGTCCAGTCGCTGTCGCGCACCTCCAGCACGGTGGAGCGCGCGGAGTCGTCGGGTCGGACGGAGACCTGCGCCGAGTCGCGGTCCGCAGGTGGGCGGAGCCGGTCGAGCGGCAGCGTCCCGTCCAGCGCAGCCAGCAGCCGCTGGCGAACGCGGGAGGGGTCCGGCGGCTCCTCGGCCACCTCCCAGCGGCTCCACCCGACCCCGTCCTGCACCGCCGCGCGGGCGGCTCGTACGTGCAGCCCACCGAGCGCGATCGCGGCCGACACCGACGCGAGCAGGCCCAGCCGGTCCGGAGCCCCGACGACGAGCACGGACCCGTCGGCGTGCTCCTCGGCCCCGACCCAGGCGCGGCCGACGTCGACGTCGGGCCACACCTCCTCCGCCGGCGGTACGGGGGCGTCGGCCAGCGCGGCACGGGTGCGCGCGACCAGCTCGCGCACCAGCCCGCTGCGCCACGACGACCAGGCCGCCGGGCCGGTGGCACGGGCGTCGGCCTCGGTCAGCGCGGCGAGCAGGTCCAGGAACCGCGGGGTCCGCACCCGCTCGGCCACCAGGGCGACGGTCGCCGGGTCCTCGAGGTCGCGCCGGGTGGCGGTGTGCGGGAGCAGCAGGTGGTGACGCACCAGGTCGGTGACCACCTCGGCGTCGCCGGACGGGAAGCCCCACCGCCGCGCGATGTCACCGGCCATCGCCGAACCGACCTCGCTGTGGTCACCGGACCGTCCCTTCCCCACGTCGTGCAGCAGGGCCGCGACCAGCAGCAGGTCGGGCCGGCCGACCCGCTGCAGCAGTGCGCTCGCCTGCACGCAGGTCTCGACGCTGTGCCGGTCGACGGTGAACTGGTGCACAGGTGCCGACGAGGGCAGCAGCCGGATGCCCTCCCATTCCGGCAGCAGACCGCCGAGGGCGTCCACCTCCTCCAGCGTCTCCCACACGGGCACGAGCGCGGGGCCCGCGCCGAGGAGGCGTACGAGCAGGTCGCGCGCGCGTCCAGGCCACGGGTCGGGAAGCGGGACACCGGTCCTGGCCAGTCTGGTCGCCGTCGACGGCGCCAGCAACAGCCCGTGCTCGGAGGCACTGGCTGCGGCGCGAAGCATCAGCATCGGGTCGCGGTCGGCGCGGGCGCGCGCGTCCAGCACGACCTCCGCACCCGACCGGGCCACACCGCCACCGAGCGGCACCAGCGACGGCCGGCGCACGCGGGAGGACCGCGGCCGGGGGGTGACCGCGTCGTCGACGCGGTGCCAGGTCAGTGTCGACAGGTGCGTCATGCGGCGTCCGAGCCCGCGGACGCGCCGCTGCAGCGTGGTCGCGTCCTCGACGCCGAGCAGCACGGCGAGCTCGGGTGCGAGCTCGGGCAGCAGCCGGTCGCCCGGCCGGCCGCTCGCCAGGTGCAGGGCGTCACGTACGGCCAGGAGCTCGCGCCGGCAGCGTTCGAGCTCGGTGTGGGGTACGTCGACCAGCCAGCTGGCCACCAGCGCGCGCAGCACGACGCCGTCGCGCAGCCCGCCGCGAGACTCCTTCAGGTCCGGCACCGCGGCGTACGCCAGGTCGCCGGC
>CBFGZI010000099.1:0-14276 GCA_965653225.1 uncultured Propionibacteriales bacterium
GACATGTAACCGGGTCTCGCGGGCGCTTCCCTCGGCCCTGACCCCCGGGAAGCGACCACGAGCCGCGGGGAGGCTGATCGGCTCGGCCTCCGGCGCGCGGTGCAGGCGGCGCGCCGCCTCGCCGATCGACCCGGTCATCGACGGGTAGACGGTGAACGCGTGCGCGAGCTGGTCGACGTTCATCCGCTGCGCGACCGCGATCGCCACCGGGTGGATCAGCTCGCTGGCTCGCGGCGCCACCACGACGCCGCCCACGACGATCCCGGTGCCCGGACGGCAGAACAGCTTGACGAACCCGTCGCGGACGCCTTGCATCTTCGCGCGCGGGTTGCCGCGCAGCGGCAGCATCAGGCTGCGCGCGTCGATCTCGCCGGCGTCGACGGCCTGCTGCGACCAGCCCACGGTGGCGATCTCCGGTGCGGTGAACACGTTCGCCGACACCTCCTTGAGGTTCAGCGGCTGCACCGCGTCGCCGAGCGCGTGCCACATCGCGATCCGCCCCTGCATCGCCGCGACCGAGGCCAGCGGCAGCACGCCGGTGCAGTCGCCGGCCGCGTACACGCCGCGCGCCGACGTACGCGAGACCCGGTCGAGCCTGATGTAGCCGGCGTCGTCGGTGTCGACACCCGCGGTCTCCAGACCGAGGTCGTCGGTGTTGGGGATCGAGCCCACCGCCAGCAGGCAGTGTGACCCTGCGACCTCACGTCCGTCGGTGAGCGTCACGACCACGCCACCGTCGTCGGACCGGTCGACGGCGGCCGCCCGGGAGCGCGACAGCACGGTCATCCCACGGCGCGTGAACACGTCCTCGAGCACCTGGGCGGCGTCGGCGTCCTCACCGGGCAGGACCCGGTCGCGGGAGGACACCAGCACCACCTCGGTGCCGAGCCCGTGGTAGCCCGAGGCGAACTCCGCGCCGGTGACGCCGGAGCCGACCACGATCAGCCGCTCGGGCAGCTCGTCGAGCTCGTAGACCTGCTCCCAGGTCAGGATGCGCTCGCCGTCGGGACGCGCCGTCGGCAGGATCCGCGGGTGCGCGCCGGTGGCCAGCAGCACCACGTCGGCGTCGTACCGCTGCTCCGAGCCGTCGTCGAGCCGGGCGACCACGGCCTGCGGGCCGTCGAGCCGGCCGGTGCCGTGCACCAGCGCGACCCCCTCCCGCTCAAGCCGGCCCGCGATGTCCTCGGACTGCTCACGGGCGAGCCGCTTGACCCGGTCGTTGACCATCTTCAGGTCGACGGTGATGCCGGTGCGCGGTGAGACGGCGCCGTCGCCGACGTCGAAGCGCAGCCCGAGCTCGGCCGACTCCTCGACGTCGGTCATGACATCGGCGGTCGCGATCAGGGTCTTGCTGGGCACGCAGTCGGTGAGCACCGCGGAGCCGCCGATGCCGTCGCGGTCGACGACGGTCACCGCGGCGCCGAGCTGGGCGGCCACCAGCGCGGCCTCGTAGCCGCCCGGTCCTCCTCCGACGATCACTACACGAGTCACGTGCGTCATTGTTCCCCATGGCGACTAAGGTGCTGAGGCGTGCCGCTGTACGCCGCCTACGGCTCCAACCTCGACCCCGCTCGGATGGGGAGCCGCTGCCCGCACTCACCCCAGCGAGGGGTGGGCTGGCTGCCGGGGTGGCGGCTGACGTTCGGCGGCGAGGAGTACGGCTGGGACGGCGCGCTGCCCACCGTGGTCGAGCATCCCGAGCACCAGGTGTTCGTGGCTCTGTACGACGTCACGCCCGCCGACGAGTCCCGCCTCGACGAGTGGGAGGGCGCCGGGCCGGGCCTCTACCGCAAGATCCGGGTCCGGGTGGAGACGCTCGAGGGCGACCGGCTGGCGTGGGTCTACGTCCTCGACGCGTTCGAGGGCGGGCTGCCCTCGGCCAGCACGGTCGGGATCCTCAGCGAGGCGGCGCAGGCGGCCGGTGCACCCGACGACTACGTCGCCGAGCTCCGCTCCCGCGAGTGCCGCTCGATCGGGCTGTGAGCCGCCGCCCGGCCCTCAGTCGCGTGTCACGGAGGGACACATCCGCCGCCGGGCGGCTGACACACGACGGCTGCGACGGCGCGGCCGATAAGGTCGGGCGGGTGAGCGAGCACGAGCCGACGCCCGACCCGTTCGAGACCGCACGCGCCGCGGCGGCGCGCCTGCGAGAGACGACCGGGGTCGAGCGGCATGACGTCGCGCTGGTGATGGGCTCGGGGTGGCTGCCCGCCGCCGACGCGCTGGGCGAGACGATCGCCGAGGTCTCGGTCACCGACCTCCCCGGTTTCGCGCCACCTGCGGTGGAGGGCCACGCCGGCAAGGTCCGCTCGGTGCGCAGCGGCGACCGCACCCTGCTGGTGTTCCTGGGACGCACGCACTTCTACGAGGGCCACGGCGTCCGCTCGGTCGTGCACGGCGTACGCACCTCCGCGGCGGCCGGCTGCCGCGCGGTGGTCCTCACCAACGGCTGCGGCGGCCTCGACCCGCGCTGGCAGCCCGGCACGCCGGTCGTGATCAGCGACCACATCAACCTCACCGGAGCGTCACCGATCGAGGGCGCGAACTTCGTCGACCTGACCGACCTGTACAGCGCCCGGCTGCGTCGGCTCTGCCGCGAGGTCGACCCCGGCCTCGCCGAAGGGGTCTACGTGCAGTTCCCCGGTCCCCACTACGAGACACCCGCGGAGATCGGCATGGTGCGAGCCATCGGCGGCCACCTGGTCGGCATGTCCACCGCCCTGGAGGCGATCGCGGCGAGACAGGCGGGACTCGAGGTGCTCGGCATCTCGCTGGTCACCAACCTCGCCGCCGGCGTGTCCGGCCAGCCGCTGGACCACGAGGAGGTGCTGCAGGCCGGCAAGGACGCGGCCTCGCGCATGGGAGAGCTGCTCGCCGCGATCGGGCCGCGGATCTGATGCGCGTCGTGGTCACCGGCGCCGCCGGAGCAATCGGACGCGTCGTCACCGTCGGTCTGGCCGACGCCGGCCACGAGGTGGTCGCCGTCGACCGCGTGGAC
This sequence comes from uncultured Propionibacteriales bacterium, assembly GCA_965653225.1. Lineage (GTDB taxonomy): Bacteria > Actinomycetota > Actinomycetes > Propionibacteriales > Nocardioidaceae > JALZDI01. Next base: position 2,999 of record CBFGZI010000099.1, read on the forward strand.
GTCGGCAATGCACCGGCACCGGCGGTCACTCCCATCGTCGCCGACGTGCTCGACGCCGACGCCATGCGCGCAGCCATGCAGGGCGCCGACGGAGTCGTGCACCTGGCCAGCATCCCGCACGAGGGGTCGCTTCCCGAGATCCTCCGCTCACACGTGGAGACGACGGCGGTGCTGCTCGACGCGATGGTCGAGACCGGCGCGACGCGGATGGTGTTCGCCAGCAGCAACCACGCGGTCGGCCGCACTCCGCGGGCCGAGCTGCTGGGCGTCGGCACCCGCCCGCGTCCGGACACCTTCTACGGCGTCGGGAAGGTGTCGGCCGAGGCGCTTGGCAGCCTGTACGCCGACCGCCACGGCATCTCCTTCGTGGCCTGCCGCATCGGGTCGTTCCTGCCCAGGCCGACGTCGCGCCGCCAGCTGTCGACGTGGCTCAGCCACGACGACGCGGTGCGGATGGTCCAGGCCGGCCTGACCACGCCTGACCCCGGTTTCGCCGTGCTGTACGGCATCTCCGCCAACACCCGCGCGTGGTGGGACCTCGAGCCCGGCCGCACGCTCGGGTACGAACCGCAGGACGACGCGGAGGCCTACGCCGACGAGATCCTGGCCGAGCCGGAGAGCGACGACGACCGGTTCGAGGCGTCCTACGTCGGCGGGCCCTTCGCCGGGGACCAGTTCGTCCGGCCCGCGTTCGACGCCGGGCAGGCGGACGGGTCCGGCTCCTAGAGCCGCCGCGCCATCGTGACGCCGTCGGCGATCGGCAGCATCGCCACCTCGACGCGCTCGTCCGCGGTCGCATGGTCGTTGAACCGGCGGATCTGCGCCACGGTCTCGCTGTCGCTGCCCTCGTCGACGACCCGGCCACCGGAGAAGACGTTGTCCACGAGGAGCACACCGCCGGTGCGCATCCGAGGTACGAGCTCCTCCCAGTAGTCGACGTAGCCGCCCTTGTCGGCGTCGAGGAAGACCAGGTCGACGGCCGGGTCCGGCGGCAGCGCCCGCAAGGTCTCGATCGCCGGCGCCACCCGCAGCTCGATGCGGTCCGCGAGGCCGGCACGCTCCCAGTAGCGCCGCGCGACCGCGGTGTACTCGTCGCTGACGTCGCAGCACAGCAGGTGGCCGTCCGGAGCGAGCCCACGTGCGATGCACAGCGACGAGTAGCCGGTGAACGTGCCGACCTCGACGGCGACGCGTGGCGCGACCAGGTTTGCCATCTGCGTGAGGAACGCGCCCTGCTCCGGGGCGATCTGCATGTCCACGTACTCGGCGAACATCTTCTCGGTCTCCGCGGCCAGGTCGCGCAGCACGTCGTCGGGTGCAGGCCGGTTGTGCGCGAGCACGTACTCCTGCAGCTGTGGGGTGAAGGTCAGCGTGGTCCTGCTCATGTCGCCGAACCTAGCCGCTGGCAGACTCGGCCGCATGACCGCACCAGGGCACGAGGACCTGCGGGAGCGCGCCCGGGCGTGGGCCGCGGACGACCCCGACCCCGACACCCGCGCCGAGCTGGAGCAGCTGCTCCGGCGCGCCGGGGACGGAGACGAGGAGGCCGAGCGCGACCTCGCCGACCGGTTCCGCGGGCCGCTGGAGTTCGGTGCGGCGGGCCTGCGCGGCGCGCTGGGCGCAGGTCCCAACCGGATGAACCGCGCGGTGGTGACCCGGGCCGCGGCGGGGCTCGCCCAGTACCTCCGCGACCACGGCGCCTCACCCGACGACGCCGTCGTCGTCGGCTACGACGCGCGGCACAAGTCCGACGCCTTCGCCCGCGACACCGCGGAGGTCATGCGCGGTGCGGGGCTACGGGCGCTGCTGCTTCCCCGCCCGATGCCGACGCCGCTGCTGGCGTTCGCCATCCGCGACCTCGGCTGTGTCGCCGGTGTGATGGTCACGGCGTCGCACAACCCGCCGCAGGACAACGGCTACAAGGTCTACCTCGGCGACGGCTCCCAGATCGTGCCCCCCGCCGACGCCGACATCGCCGCGGCCATCGCCGCCGTGCCGTCGGTGTCCGGTGTGCCGCGTGCGGACGGCGCTGAGACCCTGGGCGACGAGGTGGAACGGGCCTACCTCGACGCCGTGCTCGCGACCGTCGAGGACGGCCCGCGCGACCTGCGCATCGTCCACACGCCCCTGCACGGCGTGGGCGGGAACCTGGTCGACCGCGCGCTGCGCGGTGCCGGCTTCGCCGACCTGCACGCCGTGCCGCAGCAGGCCGAGCCCGACCCCGACTTCCCCACCGTGTCGTTCCCCAACCCCGAGGAGCCAGGGGCGATCGACCTGGCCGTGCAGACCGCGCAGGACGTCGACGCCGCCATCGTCGTCGCCAACGACCCGGACGCCGACCGGTGCGCGGTCGCCGTACCCGCCGGACAGGGCTGGCGGATGCTGCGCGGCGACGAGGTCGGCGCGCTGCTGGGCGACGCGCTGCTGCGACGGGGCGTCAAGGGCGTGTACGCGACCTCGATCGTGTCGTCGTCGCTGCTGGGGCGGATGGCCGAGCGGCGCGGCGTCGACTACGCCGAGACGCTCACGGGGTTCAAGTGGATCGGGCGCATCGAGGGTCTGGCGTTCGGCTACGAGGAGGCGCTCGGCTACTGCGTCGTACCGCATCTGGTCCGCGACAAGGACGGTGTCTCGGCGGCACTGCACATCGCCGACCTCGCCGCGCGGCTGCGGGCCGACGGGCTCACGCTGCTCGACCGGCTGGACGAGATCGCCACGGAGTACGGCCTGCACGCCACCGACCAGCTGTCGGTGCGCGTCACCGACCTCGCGGAGATCGAGCGGGCGATGGCGCGGCTGCGCAGCGCTCCGCCGGAGTCGCTCGGCGGGCTGGCCGTGCAGCAGACCGACGACCTGCGCACCGGCGTCGGCGGCCTTCCTCCCACCGACGGGCTGCGCTACCGGCTGGAGGGCGGGGCCCGGGTGCTCGTACGGCCGTCCGGCACCGAGCCCAAGCTGAAGTGCTACCTCGAGGTGGTCATCGAGGTGACCGACACCGTCGACGCGGCCCGCATCGCGGCGGCGGGGCGGCTGGACGCCGTGCGCACCGACCTGGCCGCCTCGGCGGGCCTCTGACCGCGTCTGACCGCCTCTGACCGCGGTTCCCGGCCTCCCCCAGGCGAATGGGCGCTTCCCACGGGTCACACGCCCCGGGGAGCGCCCGTCAGACCCGGTGACATGGCGTGCGGGCCGGGCCCTCGGCGGCAGGGTCGCGGAGCGATTGCGCGAGTCCACGTCTCCTAGGATGACCGGGTGACGACGGTTTCGTACTCGACGGCAGGTGTCGACGACGCGACGCGGTCGGCGTCGTCGTTGCGGCGGTTCCTGCACGGCCTGCCGGGCGTGGACCAGGTGGGTGCCGAGCAGCGGGCCGCGGGGCTGGGCACGCGGTCGATCAAGACCACCGCGAAGGCGTGGGCGCTCGACCTGGCGACCCGGACGATCGACCTGACCACGCTCGAGGGGCAGGACACCCCGGGAAAGGTCCGGGCGCTGTGCGCGAAGGGCATGCGGCCCGACCCGTCCGACCCGACCTGCCCCCCGGTCGCCGCGATCTGCGTCTACCCCGACATGGTGCCGGTCGCCACGGCGGCACTCTCCGGCAGCGGCGTCAAGGTGGCCAGCGTCGCCACCGCGTTCCCGTCCGGGCGCGCCGCCCTCGACGTCCGGCTGGCCGACACCCGGGCCGCGGTCGAGGCGGGCGCCGACGAGATCGACATGGTGATCGACCGCGGAGCGTTCCTGGCCGGCGGCTACCAGCGGGTGTTCGACGACATCGTGGCGGTCAAGCAGGCCTGCGCCCGGCCGGACGGGGCCGGCGACGACGCGCACCTGAAGGTGATCCTCGAGACCGGCGAGCTGGTCACCTACGACAACGTGCGCCGTGCGTCGTGGCTGGCGATGCTCGCCGGCGCCGACTTCATCAAGACCAGCACCGGAAAGGTCCAGCCCGCCGCCACCCTGCCGGTCACGCTGGTCATGCTGGAGGCCGTACGCGACTTCCGCGACGCCACCGGCCGCCAGGTCGGCGTCAAGCCCGCCGGCGGCATCCGCACCGCCAAGGACGCGATCAGATACCTCGTTCTCGTCAACGAGACGGCAGGCGACGACTGGCTCACCCCGGACTGGTTCCGGCTCGGGGCGTCCAGCCTGCTCAACGACCTGCTGATGCAGCGCAGCAAGATGACCACCGGCCGCTACGCCGGCCCCGACTACTTCACGCTGGACTAGGACCGGTCACCAGATGGGTTTCGAATACGCGCCTGCCCCGGAGTCGCGCTCGGTCGTCGACCTCAGGTCCTCGTACGGGCTGTTCGTCGACGGCGAGTTCGTCGACGCCTCCGACGGGCACACGTTCAAGTCGGTCAGCCCCGCCACCGAGGAGGTGCTGGCCGAGGTCACCGAGGCGGGCCCCCGCGACGTCGACAAGGCGGTCAAGGCCGCACGCCGCGCCTACACGCGGGTGTGGTCGAAGATGCCCGGCGCCGAGCGGGCCAAGTACCTCTACCGCATCGCCCGCATCATCGCCGAGCGCTCCCGCGAGCTGGCCGTGCTGGAGAGCCTCGACAACGGCAAGCCGATCAAGGAGTCGCGCGACGTCGACGTCCCGACCGTCTCCGCGCACTTCTTCTACTACGCCGGCTGGGCCGACAAGCTCGACTACGCGGGCTTCGGACCCGACCCGAAGCCGATCGGCGTGGCCGGCCAGATCATCCCGTGGAACTGCCCGCTGCTCATGCTGGCCTGGAAGATCGCGCCGGCACTGGCCTGCGGGAACACCGTCGTGCTCAAGCCCGCGGAGACGACCCCGCTCACCGCGCTGCTGTTCGCCCAGATCTGCCAGCAGGCCGACCTTCCGCCCGGCGTGGTCAACATCGTCACCGGCGCGGGCGAGACGGGCCGGGCGCTGGTCGAGCACGACGACGTCGACAAGATCGCGTTCACCGGCTCCACCGACGTCGGGAAGGCCATCGCCCGCTCGGTCGCCGGCACCCGCAAGCGCACCACGCTGGAGCTGGGCGGCAAGGCGGCCAACGTGGTGTTCGACGACGCCCCGCTCGACCAGGCGGTCGAGGGCATCGTCAACGGCATCTTCTTCAACCAGGGCCACGTGTGCTGCGCAGGCTCCCGCCTGCTGGTGCAGGAGAGCGTGTACGACGAGGTGCTCGCGCGGCTCAAGCGACGGGTGCAGAGCCTGCGGGTCGGCGACCCGCTGGACAAGAACACCGACGTCGGCGCGATCAACTCCGCCGAGCAGCTGGCCCGCATCCGCGAGCTGTCGGACGTGGGCGAGCGCGAGGGCGCCGACCGCTGGTCACCGCAGTGCGAGCTGCCCGACCGGGGCTTCTGGTTCCCGCCGACGATCTTCACCGGCGTCTCGCAGGCGCACCGCATCGCCCGCGAGGAGATCTTCGGGCCGGTGCTGTCGGTGCTGACCTTCCGTACGCCGGCGGAGGCGGTGGAGAAGGCGAACAACACGCCGTACGGGCTGTCGGCCGGCGTGTGGACCGACAAGGGCTCGCGCATCCTGTGGATGGCCGACCGGCTGCGAGCCGGCGTGGTGTGGGCCAACACGTTCAACCGCTTCGACCCGACCAGCCCGTTCGGCGGCTACAAGGAGTCCGGCTACGGCCGCGAGGGCGGTCGGCACGGTCTGGAGGCCTACCTCGATGCCTGAGCCGAAGAACAGCAGCCGCGTCGACGTGCGCAAGACCTACAAGCTCTACGTCGGGGGCGCCTTCCCCCGCGGCGAGTCCGGCCGCACCTACGTGGTCGAGGACGCGAAGGGCCGCTTCGTCGCGAACGCGGCGCTGGCCTCGCGCAAGGACGCCCGCGACGCCGTGGTCGCCGCACGTAAGGCGTTCCCCGGCTGGTCCGGCCGCACGCCGTACAACCGCGGGCAGGTCGTCTACCGGGTGGCGGAGATGCTGGAGGGCCGCCGGGCCCAGTTCGCCGACGAGGTCGCGCGCACCGAGGGCATCCCCGCCCGGCGGGCCGACGAGGTGGTCTCGGCCACCGTCGACCGGCTGGTCTGGTACGCCGGATGGGCGGACAAGGTCGCGCAGGTCGCCGGGTCGAACAACCCCGTCGCCGGCCCGTACTTCGACTTCACCGTGCCCGAGCCGACCGGCGTGGTCGCCGTGGTGGCGCCCCAGGACTCGTCGCTGCTCGGCCTGGTCGGCGTGGTCGCGCCGGTCGTCGTCACCGGCAACACGGTGGTGGTGCTGGCGTCGGAGAACCGGCCGGTGCCGGCGGTGACGCTGAGCGAGGTGCTGGCGACCTCCGACGTACCCGGCGGCGTGGTCAACATGCTGACCGGGAAGGTCGACGAGGTCGCGCCCTGGCTCGCCTCCCACATGGACGTCAACGCGATCGACCTGGCCGGCGTCGAGGACGCCACGCTCGCGCGCGACCTCGAGGTTGCCGCCGCCGACAACCTCAAGCGCGTGCTGCGTCCCCGCGAGGAGACCTGGGCGCAGGTCCCCGACCTGTCGCGGATGCTGTGGGCGCTGGAGACGAAGACGGTCTGGCACCCCATCGGCACCTGACCGGTGCCCGGGGTGCCAGACCGTCGTCTGGCGTTGGCCAGTCGTTGGCCAGTCGTTGGCTAGTCGCCCGACTCGGAGGCTGCCTGGTCGTGGCAGCCCTCCGCGGCCGCCGCGCACGAGCTGCCGAGCGCGAGGTCGAGCAGCGACACCCAGCGCCGGTGGCCGGCCGTGGCGCTGCCGGAGCCGACGAGCGTCACGGTGACGCCGTCCGCGGACAGCACGACGGCCGTGTCGCCACCGTCGGGGTACGTCGCCGCCGCGGACGCGGTGCCCAGGCGAGGAGCGTGCTGCGGGCTCCAGCCGCAGTCCCGCAGCGACGTGAGCTGGTCCTGGACGTCGCGGTCGGCGGCAGCCGGGCTGCGGTGCGTGGCCACGGTGAGCAGCACCTGCCCGTCTGCGGACTCGAAGGCGGCGCTGCGCTGCGCCACCCAGGAGTTGCCCGTCAGGCAGTGCAGCGGCTGCGCCTCGGACGTGGTCCAGTCACCGCCCAGCACCGCAGACACCGTCTGGCCGTCGAGCACCGCCACCGCCGGCACCTCGGTGCGTGCCGGGAGCTGGTTCCCCCGGTCGCCCTTGGGCCGGCCGGGGTTCGGCACCGACGGCGCGTCCAGGCCCGGGTCGCCCGGAGGCAGCGTGGTCGCCGGGTTCTCCACCGGGATGCCGTCGTCTGCGGTGGGCGCGGGCGTCTCCGCCGACGCAGCCGTGGGCGTGGGCGTGGGTGCCGCAGGCTTCACGGTCTTGGGGGCCTTGGCGGCCGGCGACTGCGCCGGCTGTGCCGCGGGCTCCACCGGCTGGTGCGTCGCCGGGGCGTCCGCCTGCCGGCTGCAGCCGGACAGCAGCACTGCCCCGGCCACGGCTGCGACGACGACCGCACGCAGCGTGCGCGAACCTGTGTTCATCGAACCTCCTCCACGGTCACCGTGAGCGACCCGCTGTTGTCGTCGTACTTGTCGTCGGAGATGCCGAACGTGAGCGGGCCGGTGGTGTCCACCCGCAGCGGCCACGTGTACCCGTGCGCGTCGTCGCAGCCGCGGCCGGAGTCGCGGTTCGGGACCCACGTCCCGATGACGCCGTTGACAGCCAGGTCACCGGTGCCGCCGCGCCAGTTGCCCCAGTACTTGCTGCCGTTGTAAAGAATCTGCGAGCACTCCGCGTCGGCCAGCAAGCCGGTGGACCAACGGTAGGTTCCCGTCACGCTGACCCGAAGCTGTGCGCCGCGGGGGTACGTCTGCTGGGTCTGCACCGGGGTGGCGCTGCGCGAGTCGACGGTCACCTGCTCGGTGACGATCGGCTGCGGAGCGGGCTCCACGTACGGCACCACCTTGACCCGCAGGTCACCGCGGTTGTTGCCGTATCCGGTCGCGTCGTCCACCCGGAAGTTCACCGGCCGGGTCTCGCTCGGGGTGAACGTGTAGCGGTAGGCGTGGTCCTGCGCGTCGCAGCGGTCACCGGTGTCGGTGAGCGGGTCGAGGCCCAGGTCCTGCTTGTCCTGCAGCACGTCGAAGTAGTCGGCACCGGGGTTGTACGGGTCCGCCGAACGGTCCCGCCGCCAGGTCTTGTCGTCCTTGGCGATGCTGCACTCCGCGTCGGCCTGGTAGCCGCCGCCGGCCGACCAGACACCGCTGACGGTCACCTGGTACTCCACACCCGCCTGCAGCGAGCCGGGGCTGGTGGCGCCGGCCGGAGCGTCGGCGGGAACCCGCCAGGCCATCTTGTCCTTCACCGCAGCCACGTCGACGATGTGCACGCTCAGCTTGCCGTGGTTGTCACCGAAGCCGACCGGGTCCCAGATCCGCAGCGGCGCGCGGCCGGTGCGCTCGGCCTGGTAGTACCAGCGGTAGGTGTGGCTGTCGGTGTCGCACTCCTGGCCGTTGTCGCCCTCGGAGTACATGTCGTGCCCGTCGATGTAGACGTCGAGGTGGTCGAGCCAGTCGTCTCCGCGCAGCGACCGGTTGCGCTGCCACTGCGAGCGCGGTGCGGTGCTGCACTCGGCGTCGGCGACGGCCCTGTGGCTCTTGGCGTACCGGTAGGTGCCGGAGACCTCGATGAGGTAGGTGTGACCCTGCTGCAGCGCGCCGCGGGTCTTCACGCCCTCCCGCTTGCGGGCCGGGAGCGACAGCTTCTCGTTGTCCAGGGGCGGGCCCTGGCGCAGGCTCGCCGGGCTGGTCGGCTCCGGAAGCGACTTCTTGTGCGAGCCCGGCTTCGAGGGGCCCTGGTCGGGACCGTGGTGGCCGCCCGGCTTCGGCTTCGGCTCCGGCGGGGTCGGCTTCGGCGTCGGGGTGGGCGTCGGGTTCGGCTCCGGCTGCGGCTTCGGCGGCTTGGGGGCCGGCTGCCCGAAGCGCTTGGGCCGCCAGAACGACGTGAGCTTGCGGGCGCCCTTCCAGCTCAGCGAGAAGTGCACGTGGTCGGTGTGCGGGTTGGAGCCGGTGTAGCTGCGCCACCCGGACGAGGCCTTGTAGGAGCCCCAGATGCGGTGGTTCCAGATCATGTACTGGATGCCGAGACGGCGCGCCATCGCGTAGCGGTTGCCGTACTGGTCCTTCTTCAGCAGCCAGTGCATGACCGAGTTCACCGAGCGGCGGTCCTGGGCGTTGAACGCGGAAACGCCCCAGTCGAACGCGCGCCCCTCCTTGTGCTCGGACGTGCCGCCCACGTTGCAGGCGCGCACGATGCCGAGGCTGCGCGAGTTCTTGTACGTCCGCAGCAGCAGGTTCGCGAAGGCGACCGTGCCGGGCTTGGCGGTGGGTGAACAGGTGGTCTGCGGCGAGTAGCCGGCGAGGCCCTCGATCGCGGACGAGTAGTGGTGCGGTGCGTGTGGCTCCTTGGCGGAGGCGGGCACGGCGATCAGCACTGACGCGACGGCCAGAGTGGTGGCCAGTGCCGTCCCCAGGCAGCGCGCGATCGGGTGAGTGCGACGATTCACGGGTCAGGTCTCTTTCGGCAGTACGGCGTACGCGGGCCTTCCCCAGCCCACGTGCGACGCGGGTGTCCCCCTCAGCGACCTAGCCCGCGTCGGACCCGAACGTCCCCTCCAGCCCGAGTCCTGCTGCCCTTAGTGACTCGTCGGTCACGAGGCGCAGCCGATGTCCATACTGAACGGCCAAATCAGGCCGTATGACCGTTTTAGGGAAATTGAGCCCTAACGGACGGTTGCGGCGAGTGCGGCGTAACCGGGCTTGATGACCCCGTCGATCAGCGCCAGCCGCTCGTCGAAGGGCAGGAACGCGCTCTTCATCGCGTTCAGCGTGAACCACCGCATGTCGTCGAGTCCGTAGCCGAACGCCTCGGCGAGCAGGCGCATCTCCTGGCTCATCGAGGTGCCGCTCATCAGCCGGTTGTCGGTGTTGACCGTGACCCGGAAGCGCAGCCGGGCGAGCGGCCCGATCGGGTGCTCGCTGATCGACGTCACGGCGCCGGTCTGCACGTTCGACGACGGGCACAGCTCCAGCGGGATGCGCTTGTCGCGCACGTACGAGGCCAGCCGGCCGAGCTTGGCGGTGCCGGTGATGTCGCCGGTCATGTCGGCGGACGCGTCGGCCGCCCCGCCGTCCAGGGTGATGTCGTCGATGATGCGCACGCCGTGGCCGAGCCGGTCGGCGCCGCACCACTGGATGGCCTGCCAGATCGAGGGCAGGCCGAAGGCCTCCCCCGCGTGGATGGTGAAGTGCGAGTTCTCGCGCTGCAGGTACTCGAACGCGTCGAGGTGCCGGGTGGGCGGGTAGCCCGCCTCCGCGCCGGCGATGTCGAACCCCGCGACCCCGTTGTCGCGGTAGCGCACCGCGAGCTCGGCGATCTCCCGCGACCGGGCCTGGTGGCGCATCGCGGTCAGCAGCTGGCGGACCACGATCGTCCGCCCGGCCCCGTGCGCGGCGTGCACGCCCTCCTCGATGCCCTCCTCGACGGCGCCGACCACCTCGTCGAGGGTGAGGTCGTTGGACAGGTGCAGCTCGGGTGCGTAGCGGACCTCGGCGTAGACCACGCCGTCGGAGGCGAGGTCCTCGACGCACTCCCGGGCCACCCGGGTGAGGGCGGGGCCGGTCTGCATCACCGCCACGGTGTGGCTGAACGTCTCCAGGTAGCGCTCCAGCGAGCCCGAGCTCGCCGACTCGACGAACCACTCGCCCAGCCGGTCGGCGTCGTCGGCCGGCAGCTCGTGGCCGCAGTCAGCGGCCAGCTCGACGATCGTCTGCGGCCGCAGCCCGCCGTCGAGATGGTCGTGCAGCAGCACCTTCGGGGCCGCGACGAAGACGTCGGCGGCCGGCTCGGCCTTCGCACGCTCCCCCACGCCCGGTCAGCCCTGCTCGTCGGCGCGGTGGGCGAGGTCGGGGGAGAACGCCGGCAGGCACACCGCGACGTACTCCGTCTCATCGTCGCCGGTCGAGTAACGCACGGTCTCGCCCGCGCGGGTGAGGACCGACTGACCGGCGTGCACCTCGAGCGTCTCGTTTCCATGGTCGACCCGGACGGTGCCCCGCAGCACCAGAGTGACCTCGTCGAACTCCGGCGTCTGCGGCGGCTCGCTCCACTGCGCCGGGGCGACCATGTGGGCCACTGAGACCGCCTCGGTGCCCGAGCTCACGCGGCCGACGTGCTCGTCGATGACCTTGCCCCCGGGGACTGGGATGCGCGTCGGCGAAGGGAACATCTCAGGCATGGCCACATCGTTGCATGCCCGTCAGCCCGACCGACCGGCCCCGCCTGGCTCTCGTGACGCGTCAAGTTTTCGCAGC
>CBFGZI010000100.1:0-14090 GCA_965653225.1 uncultured Propionibacteriales bacterium
ATGGCCGGAATGGCCGTGGTGGCCGTGGTGGCCGTGGTGACCGCCCCCGCCGCGGTGGCCGTGGCCGTGATGGCCGTGATGGCCGGCCGCGCCGCCGTTGTTGACGAGCGCGGAGCTGTTGCCGCTGGGGATGCTCCGGCCCACGTTCACGCCACCGGTGCCGGTGTTGGTGCCGCCAGCCGTGTTCGTGCTGGTGGCGCCAGCCGTGGTCGTGCTGGTGGCGCCACCCGTGTTCGTGCTGGTGCCGCCACCCGTGTTCGAGTTGATGACGCTGGTCGCCACGACGATGTTGTTTGCGCCGTCGCTCTGGCCGGCGGCCCGCAGACCGCTGTGGCCGTTGGCGGCCTCGGCGCGCGCCTGGCCGCCAGACCCGGGCCGGTTGCGGTTGCGGTTGCTCGTCCGCGCATCTAGTCCGTTGCCATCGGGACTGTTGTCGCCGATCACTGCCGCGACGGGAGGCGAGCCGTCGTCAGGCTTGACGACGACCTTGTCGCGCTTGACCGAGCTGGTGTCGGCCGACGGCGCGTCGGCCGAGTGCGTGTCGGTCGACTGCGTGTCGGTCGACTGCGCGAGCCGCACGCTCACGCCCGCCGCGATCAGGGCGAATCCGAAGATTGTCGCAAAGGTCGCGATGAGCCCCTTGACGAGTGGGTTCATTGGTGTCTCCGGTGAGTTGGGCCCGCCCCCAGTCCGCGGGTGCTGTTGCGTACATCCAGAACGGTGACGGATGACCCTGAAACTTCCATCAACACACCTGGGACGGTTCTCTCGTGGATTTGGGTGTTCTCGGGTGATCTGCGCTGAGTTGCGCCCACGGAGGGAGGCAGATGCCCGGGTTTGACGACGGCGACGCCGACCTGGTCGGCCAGTCCGCCATGCCGAAGATGAGTCGGACCGGGGACTAGGAAGCTGGGGTGCCGGTCCATGGCGCCCCGCACGACCACCGCGCCGCCAAGCGCGCCATCACGTCACCTGTCGCGCTCGCTCTTGTCCTTGCACCGCTCTCGCCAGGCCCACATCGTCAGCGGCACCGCGAGGCCTGCCCACCTGATCCACTCCGGCGGCGGCCCGACCTGCCAACCGACCCATAGGACGGCGGCCACCAGCGCCAGGCCGAATGCAATGCGCACGGCCGAGCGCACCCGGGTCGCCGTCGAGCTCCGAAGGGACTCCGGGGGCATGAAGGGCAGGTACTGCTCCTGATCCGGGTACTTCACGCGATCACCCCAGGTGCCGGCTCTGCGCACGTGCCCGGGTCCAGGGTCCCTCGCGCGTGCGGGTGGCCCCCTTCGGATCACGCCTCGAGGCCTCGCGGCTTCGGCCTGTGGCCGTCGCCAAGCACCTGCGCCCCGGCTCCATATCAACGTTCATAACCAGCTCGGCGCGCATGCCCGCGTGGGACCTTCGACGGCTCTACTCTTGCGCCAGCCGCGCACGTCGTGCGCCTTCTCGGGGGAGGACTCCCATGTTCGCCAGACTCGCCGGCGTGGCCGCCTGCGCTCTCGCACTCACCGTTGTCGGCGCCACGAGCGCCCAGGCCGCATCGCGGACCTTCGCCGACGGACCCGGCGACGTCTGGGCCGGCAACACGCAGGTCCCCGACCGCACCCAGGGCGACATCCTCCGCACGACCTTCACGCACGGACAGCACCAGGTAGTCGTGCGCACCGCCTTCGCCGACCTGAAGCGGGAGGGCCGGATCCTGATCTTCACCCGCCTGCGCACCAACACCGGCGCAGTCCGCGAGCTCTCCCTGACCGCCTCACGGAACCACTGGCGCGGCCAGGCAAGCCTCAGCACGCGCCGTGGCGCGCCCGTCGAGTGCACAGCAAAGATCAGCCACTCGTTCGACTACGACACCGACGTCGCGGTCGTCCGCGTCCCTCGGATCTGCCTCGACAACCCGCGCACGGTGCAGGCCAGGTTCGGCGTCGCCACCTGGGACGCCGCGCAGCGCGTCTTCACTGACAACCCGATCAACCACGGCGCCACGCGGAACCTGCCTCCCTACACCGCCCCGGTGCGGGTCGGCTGACACGGTCCCCGTCGCGCCTCAGTCCCGCAGCTCCTCCGGCACGACGTACTCGGCCATCTGCTCGGCGGTGCGTTTCGGCAGTGTCTCGCCCCGGAAGTACGGGGGCATCACGAGCCAGGTGACGAACATCAGCACCGCCCCCAGCAGGAGCGAGCCGATGCCGGTGAGGAAGATGCCTCCGATCGCCCAGTGCGGCGAGAAGGGCATCGTCCAGGACGTGATGGAGTCGGCGTTCGGGCCCACCAGCCAGTAGTCGTGTGCGGCCTGCAGGAACGCGCCGAGCAGGATGAAGCCTCCCAGGAACGGGATGACACCGCGCTGGACGAAGTTGCGGAACGACTTGGTCAGGGTGTGCCGGTAGAAGACCGGCGCGGTGAACCCGGTCATGCCGTAGTAGAAGGCGATCAGCAGCCCGATCGAGGCGATCGTGTCGCCCAGCACATCGCTGCTCAGCACGGTCAGACCCACGTAGAACACGATCGAGGCCAGGCCCATCCCGAACGTGGACCAGGTGGGTGTCATGAACCGCTCGCTCATCCTCGCGAACTGCGTCGGGATCGCCTTGTGGGCGGCCATCGACAGGGTGGTGCGCGCTGTCGGCAGGATGGTCGTCAACGTGGAGGCCGCCGCCGAGCTGAGCACCATCAGCACCAGCAGGTGCACGGCGAACTGGCCGAAGGCGCTGGCACCGAACACCGCCTCTCCGAGGACCGAGAACACGTCCGCGGCGTTGTCCGGGTTCCCTAGCCCGATGCCGCTGGTGCCGATGCCGGCGAACGCCTGGGTCGCGGTCGTCACGAGGACGTATGTCGCCAGCAGCACCACCGTGGCGATGACGGCGGCCCGGCCCGGCGTCTTCCGCGCGTCCTTCGTCTCCTCGTTGACGGCCACCGCGGTGTCGAAGCCCCAGTAGATGAAGACCGCCAGCAGCAGCCCGGTCGCGAGCGGGCCCAAGCCGTCGATCTCGAACGGGTTGAACCACGACCACGACGGGTCCAAGGAGACACCGTCGACGGCGTTACCGGTGTACACCTTCACCAGCGCGACCACGGAGAACAGGCCGAGCACCGCGAGCTCGATCCCGAGCAGTGCGTACTGCACCCGAGCCGAGATCTCGATGCCCCGGTAGCTGATGTAGGTCATCAGGATGATCCACCCGACGCCGACGACCGTGGGCCAGAACAGCTGCGACGCCACCCCGTCGGCGTTGAACAGCAGGAAGAAGTACGAGCCCGCGATCGCGGCCAGGTTGGCCATCACGATCACGTCGGCGGCCACGATCCCCCAACCGCCCATCCATCCCGTCTTGGGCCCGAAGGTGCGCGCGGCCCAGGTGAAGGTGGTGCCGGCGTCGGGCTCGGTCGCGTTGAGCTCCTTGTAGCCGATCGCCACGCAGTACATCGGGATGAAGGCCAGGATCATGATCACCGGCGCCTGAAGCCCGACAGTGATCACGATGAACCCGATCGTGGCGGCCAGGCTGTACGCCGGAGCAACCGACGCGAGGGCGATCACGGTGCTCGACAGCAGTCCGAGCGCACCGGGCTTGAGCCCCTTCTCGAGAATGTCGTAACCGGCTCCCGCCTGGTCAAGCTGGGCCATGGCCCTGACTCCCCTCCACCGGGTGTCAAGGTCAGGGGTCCCGGCCCCCAGGGACCTGCCCGCACCCGATACTTGAATTATTCACCGGCCCGCCACCCTCCACGACTCCCCCGGACACACGCAAGCCCGGTTTGACCGGACTTGGGATGTTCCCGCCACACGTTCCACCACCTCGGCTACGTGCTCGCGGATGCCGACGGCAGCCGGAGGCGCTGTTCACCGTCGGGGCGACGCTGTTCGGCACCAGCGGTCGCACCGACCTGCTCAACCACGAGCACGCCGACGTCCTGCCGCACAGGCAGTTCTCGTCGCTGCGACGACCCGAAGCTAGACCGGCCCGCCGGGCGGTCGTACTCGTCAACGACGAGTACGACTCCACCCGGCGGGCCGGCCTGGAGAGCTGAGTCTCCTCGATCCCTCAGTGCGCCGGGGCGGTGAGGCCCTCCTCCTCCGGCAGCACGACCTCGTTGATCATGCTCTCGATCTGCTCACGCGACAGCGCCACCTTGACCGCCCAGACGTAGATGGCCACGCTGAACGCCGCGACGACGAGCATGTCCCACCACAGCGGGATGACGCCCGCGGGACCGAACGTGCTCAGGTAGACGATCACGCCCATCCCGACCAGGTACACGGGCAGCCACTGCGCCGCCTTCCAGTCCAGGACCGGGGCCTTGTCGTTGAGGTGGAAGATCCGGTTGGCAGCGAGGATCACGTAGCCGATGAGGATCGCGATGCCGAGCTTGAAGTCGGTGTCCCAGCCCGACCAGAGGATGATCAGCCCCGCGACGATGAACGCCAGCGGAGACAGGATGTTCGCCGCGGGCAGCCGGTACGGCCGGTCCGCGTCGGGCAGCCGGTTGCGGAACACGCCGAGCGACAGGGGCGCCCCGGCGTACATCAGCACGCTCGCGCTGGTGATCAGCCCGACCAGCGACTGCCAGCTCGGGAACGGCAGGAAGCAGATGCATCCGGCGATGAAGGCCGTGATCAGCCCGACCCACGGCACCTGCTGCTTGTTGGTCCACTCGAACGCCGTCGGGACGTAGCCGTTGCGGCTCAGGCCGTACGACACCCGTGAGCTGCCGGTGGTGTAGATCAGGCCGGTGCCACCGGGCGAGATGATCGCGTCGGCGTACAGGACCGCGGCCAGCCACCCGATGCCCACCAGCGTCGCGATCTCGGCGAACGGGCCGGTGAAGTTGGTGTAGAAGCCGGCGCCGGAGGAGTCCGCCCACGTCTTGCCGATCGCGCTGTCGGGCAGGGCGCCGAGGAAGGCCACCTGCAGGGCGATGTAGACGACGGTGCCGATGGCGATCGACCCGATGATCGCGATCGGGATGTCGCGGCGGGGGTTCTTGCTCTCCCCGGCGAGCTGGTCTGCCTGCTCGAAACCGAGGTAGGAGAAGATGACGCCGCTGGTGGCGACGGCGGCGAGGATTCCGTGCGCGCCGTGGGGGTTGAAGCCGTCGGCCGCGGTGAAGTTCGACGCGTGGAAGTTGGCCGCGGACAGCACGAAGATCGTCACCAGCGGAACCGCGAGCTTCCACCAGGTCGCCGCGCTGTTGGTCGTCGCAAGCCTCCTGATGCCCAGGAAGTTGATCGCTGTCATGATGCCCATCAGGATCACCGCGACGATGAGGCCGCTGGTGCTGAGGACTGCGGTGTCGGGGTTCACCAGCCACCCGTGCGCGAACGGATAGTGCTGGGCGTAGGTGATCATCGCCAGCACCTCGATCGGCGCCACTGTGGCCGCCTGCAGCCAGGAGAACCAGCCGAACGACGCTCCGGCGGCACCGCCGAACGCGTAGTGCGGGAACCGCGCGGTGCCGCCCGACACCGGGTACATGCCGCCGAGCTCGGCGTGCACCAGGGCGAGCACCAGGATCGCCAGGGCACCGATCACCCAGGAGATGATCGCGGCGGGGCCGGCGACCTCGAGGGCCTCCTGGGCTCCGAAAAGCCAGCCCGAGCCGATGATCGACCCCATGGATGCCCACATGAGGCCGATGAGACCGACCTCGCGTACCAGGGACGTTCGATGCCCTGGTCTGGGCGTGGTTGTGGTGGACATGAGGGGAACCTCCTCGATCAGGGGCGCCGAGGCTCGGCACTACTACGGGCCTGATCGTAGCGTGAAATTCGCGTCAGGAGGCCGCCTGAACCGCCCGCTCTAAGGTGACCCGCGGGTCCTCGTTCTGGGTGAACTCCAGATGGGTGCCGTTCACCAGGATCGTGGGGGTCGCGTTGACGCCGTCCTTGGATGCCTGCTCGGTGGCGGCCGCGACCCAGCCGGCGAACGTCCCCTTCGCCATGCAGTCGGCGACCTTGGCGCGGTCGGCGCCGGCGTGCTGGGCGAGGTCGGCCAGCTGGGCGTCGGTGAGACCGGCGCTGCCCTCAGGCGGCTGGTTCAGGTACAGCAGGTCGTGCATCCGGAAGTAGGCCTGGTCGCCGGCCTGGTCGAGAACGCAGGCGGCCGCACCGAGCGAGCGCGAGGAGTAGTTCGTCGTCGACGCGGAGTCGAGGAACGCGATCGGGTGGTACTCGATGCGCACCTGGCTGTTCTCGACGAGACGGTCGAGGGTCGGCCGCAGGTACGCCTCGGTGGCCCGGCAGGCCGGGCACTGGAAGTCCTCGTAGATGGTCAGGGTCGCCGGCGCGGACCCCGCACCCCGAGAGACGGCGAACCGGGGGGTTCCCAGCGGGGCGCTCTCGGCGCGCACCGCACCCTGCGGCGCGACCACCTTCTGGTTGCCGCCGGCCACGAGCTGTACCGCCACCACGCCGACCACGACCACGAGGAGGACGCCGAGCACGGTCATCGAGAGCAGCAGGTTGCGTGACCGCTTCGCCATGATTACCCCTCCTCCGTCATCAGCCGGTTGTCCAGCGCCCATGCTGTTCTTGGGCGTACGACAAGCGCGACCGAGAGCGCCAGCAGCATGACGTCACGGGCGATGTCCCACGGGTACTGCGCGGTCGCGTCCGCCGCGAGCCCACCGCCGCCGAAGCAGCCGCAGTCGATCTGGAGGCCGCGCGCCCACGCGGAGGCGATGCCCACGATGAAGGCCACCAGCAGCAACGAGGACAGGACGGCGGCGATCCGGGTGCCGAGGCCGGCGACCAGCAGCAGGCCCACACCCACCTCCAGCACCGGCAGGCCGTACCCGACGGCGGGCACGATGGCCTCGGGCAGCAGCTCGTAGGCGCGGACCGCGCGGACGCTCTGCGCGGGGTCGGCCAGCTTGGCCGCACCCGCGAGCAGCCACACCGCGCCCAGCCCCAGCCGTACGACCAGGCCCGCCCATGGCCACCACTCCCGACGTCGCGCCATGTCGCCCCTCCCCCAGCACGTGGTCCGCAAACCGGATGCTCGGCCGACCCCTACCAGGGTAGGCCGGTCCCGGTCGGCAGCCCGGGGCATACCGTCGAAGTGAGGGCATAGGGTGGCCAGCGTGAACGACCGACTGGTGTGGATCGACTGCGAGATGACGGGTCTCGACCTGGAGCACGACGCCCTCATCGAGGTCGCCGCGCTGGTCACCGACTTCGAGCTCAACGTCCTCGGAGACGGCGTCGACGTGGTGATCAAGCCGCCGGCAGAGGCGCTGGAGCAGATGAACGACGTCGTGCGCCAGATGCACACCAGCTCCGGGCTGCTCGCGGAGCTCGACGCGGGCTGCACGCTGCAGGAGGCGGAGAGGCAGGTCCTCGACTACGTCACCGCGCACGTGGAGACCGGGGCTCGGCCCCCGCTGGCCGGAAACAGCGTGGCCACCGACCGTGCGTTCATCGCCCGAGACATGACCGACATCGACGCGTTCCTGCACTACCGGATCGTCGACGTGTCCTCGATCAAGGAGCTCGTACGCCGCTGGTACCCGCGGGTCTACTTCGCCGCGCCGGTCAAGGCGGGCAACCACCGGGCGCTGGCCGACATCCGGGAGAGCATCGAGGAGCTGCGCTACTACCGCGCGGCGGTGTTCGTGGGGCAGCCCGGCCCGGCCTCCGACGACGCCAAGGCGCTGGCCGAGCGGTTCGGCGGCTCGGTGTCGTCCGCGCAGGCCGCGGCGACGTCCACGGGGGCGGAGCCGGTGGCCCCGGGGACCGAGTCGCCCTCGTCCGGCGACGGCCAGAACCGGGTTATCCACCCCGATACCTGAGCCGATACACTCGTCTGCGCTGCGCCCCACGGGCGCACATGGTGGGTGTAGCTCAGCTGGTAGAGCACCTGGTTGTGGTCCAGGTGGCCGCGGGTTCGAATCCCGTCACTCACCCCAACGACGTCGCCCCCCAGCCGCTCAGGCCGGTCAAGCATGGTCAGCGACGTGGTCGCACACCATGCGGGTGACGTAGCCGGTGCCGCGCCCCGCGGCCGGGCCACCAGCGGGTGTGCGGCGTCGATCACGAGCCGGCTGCCGGCGCCGCCTGTGCCGCCGAGGCCCCGGCGAGCCGGCCGAAGACCGACCCGTTGGTGAGGCCGGTGCCCCCGGGGTAGTTGAAGTAGAAGACCCCGCCGACCAGCTCGCCGGCGGCGTACAGCCCGTGCATCCGCTGCATGTCGGTGTCGATCACCTGCGCGCTCGCGGGGTCGATGCGCAGGCCGCCGAAGGTGAACGTGATCCCGCAGGTGACGGCGTACGCCTCGAACGGGCCCTCGTCGACCGTGTTCGCCCAGTTGGTCTTGTCGACCGCGAGCCCCCGGGTGGCTCGGCCGTCCTTGACGTTGGGGTTGAACGGTGTGCCGGTGTCGACGGCGGCGTTGTAGGTCTCGATCTCGGCGAGGAAGCCGCGCGGGTCGACGCCGTCCATCCGCTCAGCCAGCTGCTCCAGCGTCTGGCCGGTGGCCTTGGTGACCTGCTTGATGCGGTACTCGTCGCGCAGCAGGTGGGTGACCTTCTGGTCGAAGACCTGCCAGGCGAACTGCCCGGGCTGCGCCAGGATGACGCGGCCGTACTTGGCGTAGGTGTAGTTGCGGAAGTCGGCTCCCTCGTCGACGAACCTGCGCCCGTCGGCGTTGACCATGACGCCCCAGGGATAGCTGTGCTTCTGAAAATGGTCGCCGACCTTGAGGTCGCCGAACTCGGGGGCGTTGCGCTCCCAGCCCACCGCGTGACAGCCCGACCAGTTGCCCACCGGGCTGGCACCCGCACGCAGCGCCATCAGGATTCCGTCGCCGGTGTTGTACATGGTGCCGCGGACCTTGGCGAGGTCCCAGCCCGGTCCGAGGTAGCGGGCACGCATCTCCGCGTTGGCCTGGAAGCCGCCACTGGCGAGCACCACCGCGTCGGCGGGCTCTTCGCGGGTCCGGCCGTCCTGCCGCACGACCACGCCCCGCACCGCCGCGTCGTCGCGGACGAGGTCGAGTACGCGGGCGCCGTACTCAGTCCGAACCCCCGCGCACTCGGCCGCGCGGCTGAGGGCGTCGACCAGGCCTGGTCCCCCGCCGGAGGCCTCGACGGTCAGGCCGCCCCAGAACGTGAACCGGCCGTCGACCTTGAACGCCTGCCGCCCGTAGATGGGCACGAACCGCACCCCCTGCTCGGCCATCCACAGCAGCGTGGGCAGGCTCTGGTCCACCAGCGTGCCGGCGAGGTCGGGGTCGGTGCGGTACTCGGTGACGCGGGCGAGGTCGTCGAGGAACGTCCCGGCCGGGTAGCTGCCGAAGTCGGTGGTCCGGATCTCCTCCTCGGTGAGGTCGGGCATCAGCCGACGCAGGTCGTCTACGCCGTCGTAGGCGACCCGCATCGCGCCGGCGGTGAACGCGGTGTTGCCTCCGCGCAGCGGCCTGGGCGCGCGCTCCAGCACGAGCACGTCGGCCCCGTGCTCGCGGGCCGACAGCGCGGCGCACAGGGCGGCGTTGCCGGCGCCGACCACGACCACTCGCGACATGCCGTCTCCCTCGCACTCAGGTTTGCATGCAGCCTGCACACCGAGAAAGCAACCCTGCCGTAGCGTCGAGGGTCAGCGCCATCCCTCATGTCTCCACGGCACCTGGGAAGCAGAGCCGACCCCGGACACGCGAACGGGCCGGTGCCCCGAGAGAGACACCGGCCCGTTCGGCAAGATTCCCGGGACGCCCGAAGCGGCTCAGCCGCACGGACGACCTCGGAGGTCTCAGGCCTGCTTGATCGCGGAGATCTCGAACTCCAGCGTGACCTTCTCGCTGACCAGCACGCCGCCGGTCTCCAGGGCGGCGTTCCAGGTGATGCCCCAGTCCTTGCGGTTGATCACGGTCGAGCCCTCGAAGCCGATGCGCTCGTTGCCGAACGGGTCGGTCGCGGAACCCTCGAACTCGAAGTCGATCTCGACCGGCTTGGTGACGTCCTTGATGGTGAGGTCGCCGGTGACCCGGACGGTGGTGTCGTCGACCTGCTTGACGCCGGTGGAGGCGAAGGTGATCTCGGGGTAGTTCTGGACGTCCAGGAAGTCGTTGGTGCGCAGGTGACCGTCGCGGTCGGCGTTGCGGGTGTCGATGCTCTCGACCTTGATGTTCAGCTTGGCCTGGGACTTGCTCAGGTCCTCGTCGATGTGGACGGTGCCCTCGAAGTCGTTGAACGACCCGCGCACCTTGGTCACCATCGCGTGCCGGGCGACGAAGCCGACGCGGCTGTGCGTGTGGTCCAGCGCGTAGTCGCCGGCGAGCTGGGAGAGGTTGTTCAGAGTTGTGGTCGTCATCGCGTGACACTCCTTCGCGGGTTTGCGTTTTTGGTTGATCTTTCAACCATGATCGCATCAACAAGGTTGACGCGTCAACTATTCCCCCGGGGCGGCTGCCTAGCGAACGCCCCGGTCGCGGACGACAATGACAACCGACATCTCGGGTACGTTTCGGGCGCCGCGGAGCGCGGCGGCCCCCTCCTGAAGGGCCCAGTGTTTCATGTCTACATCTGACGTACCCAGCGCCTCCGCCGCTGATGCAAGCCCCGACCCGGTGCAGGACGCGCTGTCCCGGTTCGGCTCGCACTGGGGCTCGATGCTGGCGCTCGGAATCATCATGATCCTCCTCGGCGTCCTGGCACTCGCCATCCCGGGCGCCGCCATCTCCGCCATCACGATCATCCTGGCCATCCAGCTGTTCGTGCTCGGCATCTACGAGCTCGTGCTGACGTTCCGCGCCGACGACGCCGGCGCCGGGGCGCGCACCCTGTACGCCCTCGCCGGCGCGCTGTCGCTCCTGGTCGGCATGCTGGTGCTGCGCAACCCGCTGCAGACCGCGTTCGTCATCACGCTGCTGCTGGGCGCGTGGTGGGTGGTCACCGGCGTGGTCGAGGTGGTCACCTCGATCGCCCGCGGCGCCCAGCCGGACCGCTGGTGGCGGCTGGCGATGGGCATCATCAGCGTCGTGGCCGGCTTCATCGTCCTGGCCGTACCCGGCATGTCGCTGCGGGTGCTGGAGATCCTGCTGGCCGTGTGGCTGATCGTCTACGGGATCATGGCCGCGGTCGCGGCGTTCTCGGTGCGCTCGTACGCACGGCACCACCTCCCGGCGACGCCACCTCCGTCGACGGAGGGACTCGCGCCGGCCTGAGTCGCTGAGTGTGGGCAAGGTCCGTGCCCGGCCCCGACGGCCGGGCACGGACGTGTTTGAGTGTGCGGGGCTCAGCCCTCGACGACCTCGGTGGGCGCGCCGTGCACGGCCGGGATCCGGCCGAACCGTCCGCCCTGGAAGTCCTCGAACGCCCGGATCACCTCTGCCTTGGTGTTCATCACGAACGGGCCGGCCCACGCGACGGGCTCGCGGATCGGGCGACCGCCGAGCACCAGCACCTCCAGCGAGGGCGAGCGCGACTCCTGGCCGGCCGCCGCGGCGACCGAGACGACGTCACCGGGGCCTAGCACGGCGAGCTGGCCGGTGGTGACCGGACGCCGTTCGGCGCCGACCGTGCCGTTGCCGGAGAGCACGTAGACCAGCGCGTTGAAGTCCGGGCGCCACGGCAGGTCGAGGTGCGCGGTCGGCGCGATGGTGGCGTGCACCATCGTCATCGGCGTGTAGGTGGAGCCGGGGCCGCGGTGACAGTCGACGCCGCCGGCGATGATGCGCACGAGCGCGCCGGCGTCGGGGCTGGTCACCAGTCTGACGTCGCCGCCGCGCAGGTCCTGGTAGTGCGGCGGGGAGAGCTTCTGGGCGCGCGGCAGGTTGACCCACAGCTGGATGCCGTGAAAAAGGCCGCCGCTCTGCACCAGCCACTCCGGCGGCTTCTCGATGTGCAGGATGCCGCCACCGGCGGTCATCCACTGCGTGTCGCCGTTGGTGATGGTGCCGCCGCCACCGTTGTTGTCGGTGTGGTCGAACACCCCGTCGAGCATGTAGGTGACGGTCTCGAAGCCGCGATGCGGATGCCATGAGGTGCCCTTGGGCTCGCCCGGTGCGTACTCGACCTCGCCCATCTGGTCCATGTGGATGAAGGGGTCGAGCGCTGACATGTCGACGCCGGCGAACGCACGGCGTACGGGGAAGCCCTCTCCCTCGAAGCCCCTGGGGGCGGTGGTCACCTGCGCCACCGGCCGGTGCGTCGCGGTGAGCGACGGCTCGGAGATGCGCGGAAGGACGGTCAGGTCGTCGACGGTGACTGCTGGCATGGCGGTCAACCTCCGTTCTGGTCGTCCTCCTCAACGGTAGTTGAACTGTCAATATTCCGTCGCGGCCACCCCCGGCGACGGCTCGGCGCACGGATAGCGTGGACGCATGAGCGCGCAGACCGAGCAGTACGACGTGGTGGTCGTCGGTGGTGGACACAACGGACTCGTCGCGGCCGCTTACCTGGCCCGGGCGGGGCTGAGCACGCTGGTGCTCGAGCGCCTGGACCACGTCGGCGGTGCCGCGGTGAGCGAGCGCCCGTTCGCGGGGGTGGACGCACGACTGTCGCGCTACTCCTACCTGGTCAGCCTGCTGCCGCGGCAGATCGTCGACGAGCTCGGGCTCGACCTGCAGCTGCGGTCGCGCTCGACCGCGTCGTACACGCCGGTGCAGCGCGAGGGCCGCGACACCGGGCTGCTGGTGGAGCACGACGAGGGCGCGGCGACGCGGGCGTCGTTCCGTGAGCTCACCGGGGGCGACTCCGAGTACGAGGCATGGCGGGAGTTCTACGGCTCGGTCGCCGGCCTGGCCAAGGTGGTCGAGCCCACGCTGCTGCGACCGCTGCCGCGGCTGAGCGAGCTCGAGGCCGCGGCCGGCCCGATCTGGCGCGAGCTGGTCGAGCGGCCGCTGGCGGAGAGTCTCGAGTCGCGCTTCGCCGACGACACGGTGCGCGGCGTCGTCCTCACCGACGGCCTGATCGGCACCTTCGCCTCCGCGGACGACCCGTCGCTGCGGCAGAACCGCTGCTTCCTGTACCACCTGATCGGCAACGGCACCGGCGAGTGGCGGGTGCCGGTGGGCGGGATGGGCGCCGTCACCGGCGCGCTGGCGCAGGCTGCGGAGAAGGCCGGCGCCGTCATGCGTACGGGTGCCGAGGTGACGTCGGTGTCGTCGGACGGGCGTTCGGCCGAGGTGGCCTACGAGGACGCCGGCGGCGGGTCCGGCCGGGTGGCCGCGCGGTGGGTGCTGTCGGGCGTGGCCCCGCACGTGCTCGCGCGGCTGCAGGGCGACGCTCCCCCCACCCGGCCCGAGGGCGCGCAGCTGAAGGTCAACCTGCTGGTGAAGCACCTGCCGCGGCTGCGCAGCGGAATCGACCCCGAGGTCGCGTTCGCGGGAACGTTGCATGTGGCGGAGGGCTACGCCGAGCTGCAGAAGGCCTACGACGACGCCGCGGCCGGCGATCTGCCGACGATGCCGCCCGGCGAGATCTACTGCCACTCCCTCACCGACCCGTCCATTCTGGGCTCCGACCTGGCTAAGCGCGGCTTCCACACGCTCACCTACTTCGGCGTGCACATGCCCGCGCGGCTGTTCGAGGGTGATGACGGCTCGGTGCGCGACGAGGCGGTACGCCGGGCGGTCGAGGCGCTCGACGCCCACCTGGAGGAACCCCTCGAGGACTGCCTGGCGGTGGACGCCGACGGCCGCCCGTGCATCGAGGCCAAGACGCCGCAGGACATCGAGTCCTCGCTCGGCATGCCCGGTGGCCACATCTTCCACGGGGACCTCGCGTGGCCGTGGCTGTCCTCCGACTCCGACACTGCGGGCGACCCGGCTGCCGCCTGGGGAGTCGCCACCGCGACGCCCAACGTGCTGCTGTGCGGGAGCGGCGCCGTACGTGGCGGTGCGGTCAGTGGCATCGGCGGACACAACGCCGCCCAGGCCGTGCTGGAGAGCGATCGGTAGCGGCTGCCGCCCGGGGACTATCCGAGTGCCTGTTCGAATGCTGCGAGTGACGCGGCCTCGGCCCGGGCGGAGGGCGCCCCGGCCTGATTTTCGATCGGCCCCGGGCGGCTGCTAAAGTTCACTGCGCTCTGGCGCCATTAGCTCAATTGGCAGAGCAGCTGACTCTTAATCAGCGGGTTCGGGGTT
>CBFGZI010000101.1:0-14069 GCA_965653225.1 uncultured Propionibacteriales bacterium
AGACCCTGTCCCGGCTGGTGCGGCACGGCATCGGCGTGCACCACGCCGGCATGCTTCCTCGCTACCGCCGCCTGGTCGAGACGCTGGCGCAGGCCGGTCTGCTGAAGGTCATCTGCGGCACCGACACCCTCGGCGTCGGAATCAACGTGCCGATCCGCACTGTGCTGTTCACCGCGCTCTCCAAGTACGACGGGCAGCGCACGCGCCACCTCAAGGCACGCGAGTTCCACCAGATCGCCGGCCGAGCCGGACGCGCCGGGTACGACTCCGTCGGCCACGTCGTCGTGCAGGCGCCCGAGCACGTGGTGGAGAACGAGAAGGCGCTCGCCAAGGCCGGCGACGACCCGAAGAAGCGCCGCAAGGTCGTACGCAAGAAGCCGCCGGAGCGGTTCGTCAACTGGACCGAGCAGACGTTCACGCGGCTGGTCGACGCGCAGCCGGAGCCGCTCACCTCCCAGCTCAAGGTCTCCCACGCGATGCTGCTGCACGTCATCGCCCGCCCGGGCGACCCGTTCGAGGCGATGCGACGGCTGCTCACCGACAACCACGAGGACCGGGCCGCACAACGGCGGCACATCCACGACGCGATCGCGATCTACCGGGCACTCCTGGCCGGCGGCGTCGTCGAGCGCCTCGACACGCCCGACCACGACGGCCGAACCGTGCGGCTCACCGTCGAGGTGGGCGACGACTTCGCCCTGAACCAGCCGCTCTCGCCGTTCGCCGTCGCCGCGCTCGACCTGCTGGACCGCGAGAGCCCGACGTACGCGCTCGACGTGCTTTCCGTGCTTGAGTCCACGCTCGAGAACCCGCGCCCGGTCATCTCCGCACAACGCTTCAAGGCGCGTGGTGAGGCGGTCGCCGCGATGAAGGCCGAAGGACTCGACTACGACGAGCGGATGGAACAGCTCGAGGAGGTCGAGCACCCGCAGCCGCTGCAGGAGCTGCTCGAGCACGCCTACGACGCCTACCGCGTCGGCCACCCCTGGGTCGCCGACCACGAGCTGCGGCCCAAGTCGGTGGCACGGGAGATGTACGAGTCGGCGATGACGTTCCACGAGTACATCGCCGCCTACCGCCTCGCGCGTGCCGAGGGGCTCGTGCTGCGCTACCTGTCCGACGCGTACAAGGCGATGCGCCAGACCGTTCCCGAGTCCGCGCGCACCGAGGAGGTCGACGACCTCACCGCGTGGCTGGGCGAGCTGGTGCAGCAGACCGACTCCAGCCTGCTGGACGAGTGGGAGCGGCTCACCGCTCCCGGCGAGGCCGCCGAGGCGGTGCGTCCGCGCGCGGGACTGGACGAGACTCCCCCGCCGGTCACCGCCAACGTGCGCGCGTTCCGGGTGCTCGTGCGCAACGCGCTGTTCCGCCGCGTCGAGCTGGCAGCCCTACGGCGCTACGACGAGCTCGGCGAGCTCGACGCCGACGACGGGTGGGACGCCGAGCGGTGGCGCGACGCGATGGAGCCCTACTTCGCCGAGTACGCCGACCTGGGTGCCGGCGCGGACGCACGCGGGCCGCACCTGCTCGTCGTCGACGAGGCGCCGGGCACCTGGAAGGTGCGGCAGATCTTCGACGACCCCGAGGGCGACCACGACTGGGGCATCGCCGCGGAGGTCGACCTCGCCGCGTCGGACGAGGCCGGGGAGGCCGTCGTACGCGTGGTCGACGTCGGCCCGCACTGACCGCGGGCTGGTGCGGCGGTCCCCTACGCCGAACCTATTGGCGCCGGGGACCGCCACGCCAATAGGACGTGACCCGGACCACTTCGGTTCCAGTTCACCGGGCAGAATGCGGCCAAGGCGTACCTCTCCCCCGGACCCGAGGAGCGACCCAGCGTGCTGGCCGAGCAACTATCGACGGCGCTGCGCGAGGGCAGTGTGCTGACCGACCCGGCGGAGATGGCCGGCTACCTGCACGACGAGGCGGAGTGGGCGCCGCACCAGGCTCCGCTGGCGGTCGCCCGGCCCAGGGCCACTGCGGACGTGCAGGCCGTCGTCCGGTTCTGCCTGGAGCACCGTGTGCCGCTGGTGCCGCGCGGCGCCGGCACCGGTCTGTCCGGCGGCGCGAACGCGACCGAGGGCTGCGTCGTGCTGGCGATGGACGGCATGCGCGAGATCGTCGAGATCAACCAGGCCGAGCGGCTCGCGGTCGTGCAGCCCGGCGTCGTCAACGACGACCTGCGCGCGGCCTGCGCCGAACAGGGGCTCTGGTACCCGCCCGACCCCGCCAGCGCGCCGTGGTCGACCATCGGCGGCAACGTCGCCACCAACGCCGGCGGGCTGTGCTGCGTGAAGTACGGCGTCACCGGCGACTACGTCCTGGCCCTGGAGGTGGTCACCGGGCGGGGTGACGTCGTACGGCTCGGACGGCGGACAGCCAAGGGCGTGGCCGGCTACGACCTGTGCTCACTGATGGTCGGGTCGGAGGGGACGCTGGGCGTCGTCACCGAGGTGACAGTTCGCCTGCGGCCCAAGCGACCGCCGGAGCGCACGGTGGCCGGGTACTTCGACTCGGTGGTCGACGCGGGCGAGGCGGTGAGCCTCGTCGCGGCGTCCGGTGTCGTGCCGTCCGCGCTCGAGCTCGTCGACCGGCACTGCCTGGAGGCGGTGGACGCGTGGAAGAACATGGGTTTGTCCGTCGACGCCAACGTCGTGCTGCTCGGCCGAAGCGACGCACCCGGCGCGGCCGGCGAGCACGAGGCCGCGGAGATGCTGCGCTGCTTCGAGGAGGGTGGCGCGACCTGGGCGGTGCAGTCCTCGGACGAGCAGGAGGCCGACGCGCTGTTCGCCGCCCGCCGCTTGGCGTACCCGGCACTCGAGCGTCTCGGACCGGTGCTCACCGAGGACGTCTGTGTCCCCGCCGCGATGGTTCCCGAGATGCTGACGCGCATCGAGAAGGCCGCGACCGACCACGACACGCTGATCGCCAACATCGCGCACGCCGGTGACGGCAACCTGCACCCGCTGCTGATCACGCCGCCCGGTGACGCGGACGCCCGCCGCCGCGCGCAGGCCGCGTTCGAGGTGATCATCGCCGACGCGATCGCGCTCGGCGGCACGGTGACGGGCGAGCATGGCATCGGCCAGCTCAAGCGGGCGGGTCTGGGTCGCGAGCTGAGCCCGGCGGTGGTGGCGATGCACCACGCGGTCAAGGACGCGCTCGACCCCGCTGGCATCCTCAACCCGGGCAAGGCCATCCCCGACCGGACAGACTGACGAGAACACGGCTTACTAGAACGGCTGAGAACGGCTGACCGTACGACCGGGCTCACTGACCGGTCCCACACCTGCGACAACCCGACGGAGGAGAAACGTGTCCGAGACCCCGCCAGGAAGTGTGACCGAGGACAGCGAGCTCGGGCGCCGCGTCGTCGCGAAGGTGGCGCGGCGCCTGATCCCGTTCATGATGCTGCTGTACTTCGTGAACTACCTCGACCGGACCAACATCGGGTTCGCCGAGCTGCAGATGAGCGATGACCTCGGGCTCTCCTCGACCGCGTACGGCCTCGCGTCGGGCCTGTTCTTCATCGGCTACCTGTTCTTCGAGGTGCCCAGCAACCTCGCGCTGCACCGGTTCGGCGCGCGCCGGTGGATCGCCCGCATCATGCTCACCTGGGGCATCGTGGCCTCGGCCATGGCCTTCGTCCCGAACGCCACGACGCTGTACGCGCTGCGGGTGCTGCTCGGTGTCGCCGAGGCCGGGTTCTTCCCGGGCATGATCCTGTACCTCACCTACTGGTTCCCGCGCCGGGAGCGGGCGCGGTTCACCGCGATGTTCCTCGCCGCGATCCCGCTATCGTCGGCGGTGGGCTCGACGATGTCGGGCGCGATCATGGAGTACCTCGACGGGGTGCTCGGCCTCGAGGGGTGGCGGGTGATGTTCCTGCTCGAGGGCCTGCCCGCCATCGCGCTCGCGTTCGTCACCTGGTTCTACCTGACCGACCGGCCCGAGCAGGCCACCTGGCTGAGCGGTCGCGAGCGCGGCTGGCTGAGCCGTGAGATGGAAGCAGAGAAGTCACAGACCGAGCGGCGATTTCACTGGCCGCTGCGCAAGTCGCTCACCAACCCGCGCATCCTTGCGCTGTCGTTCGTGTACTTCGGTGTGGTGTACGGCGTGTACGCGCTCAGCTTCTTCCTGCCGCAGATCGTCGCGGACTTCTCCAAGACGTTCGGCGTCGAGTTCTCGCTGATGGAGACCGGCCTGATCGTCGCTGTTCCGTATCTGGTCGGCACGGTGGCGATGGTGCTGTGGGGACGGCACAGCGACCGGAGGCAGGAACGGGTGTGGCATGTCGCGGCGCCCACGATCCTGGGGGCGGTAACCATCCCGGTCGCGCTCTACCTCGACTCGCCGTTCGCGGTCATGGTCGCGGTCACGCTCACCGCGATCGGCATCTTCGCTGCACTGCCGGTGTTCTGGTCGCTGCCGAGCGCCTTCCTCGTCGGGGCGAGCGCGGCCGGTGGCATCGCGCTGATCAACTCCCTGGGCAACCTGGCCGGCTTCGGTGCGCCGTTCGTCACCGGCTGGCTCACCGACGCCACCGGCAGCCAGAAGGCGGGACTATGGGTCGTGGGCATCGTGATGCTGGTCGCCGCGTTCGTCACCTTGGCGCTCGGCATCACCCCCAAGCCCGACACCGACGCCGGCGACGAGGACGAGACCAGCGCCCGCGCCACAGAGGGGACGACCACGGCCGAGCCGTGAGAGTGTGGGCCGATGGAGCTCAGGAGCCTTGGCAGCAGCGGCTGCGCCGTGTCGGCGTTCGCCCTCGGGACGATGACGTTCGGCGCGGAGACAGACGAGGACGGGTCGCACGCGCAGCTCGACCAGTTCGTCGAGGCCGGCGGCAACCTCGTCGACACCGCGGACGTCTACTCGCGCGGTGTGTCGGAGGAGATCATCGGCCGTTGGCTCGCGTCCCGCCCCGCCGACGTGCGGGACTCCGTCGTGCTGGCCACCAAGGGCCGGTTCCCGATGGGGTCCGACGCCAACGACCTGGGTCTCTCCCGCCGTCACCTGCAGCGCGCGCTGGACGACTCGCTCCGCCGCCTGGGTGTCGACTGCGTCGACCTGTACCAGGTGCACGCCTGGGACCCGCTGACCGGACTGGACGAGACGCTGCGCACCCTCGACGACATGGTGCGGGCCGGGAAGGTCCGCTACGTCGGGCTGTCCAACTTCACCGGCTGGCAGGTGCAGAAGGCGGTGGCGACGGCACGTGCGCGCGGCCTCGAGATTCCCGTGACCCTGCAGCCGCAGTACAACCTGCTGGTACGCGAGCTGGAGTGGGAGGTCGTGCCGTCCTGTCTCGACGCGGGTCTTGGGCTGCTGCCCTGGTCGCCGCTCGGCGGCGGATGGCTGACCGGCAAGTACCGGCAGGACTCCCGCCCCACCGGCGCCACCCGGCTCGGCGAGGACCCCGAGCGCGGCGTCGAGGCGTACGACCGGCGCTCGACCCAGCAGCGCACCTGGGACGTGGTCGACGCCGTACAGCGGGTCGCCGAGCGCCGTGGCGCGAGCATGGCGCAGGTGGCGCTGGCATGGCTGCGCGACCGTCCGGGTGTGAGCTCGGTGATCCTGGGCGCCCGTACTACCGAGCAGCTCAAGGACAACCTCGGTGCCGCCGACGTGCACCTGGACACCGAGGACACCGAGCGCCTGGACGCCGCGAGCGACCCCAACGCCGCCGACTACCCCTACGGCGGGCCAGGACTCGACCAGCGCAGCCGGGCGTTCACGGCCGGGCGCTGACCGCGCTCGCACATACGCGCTCTCCGGCGTGACTAACCTGTTCATGCGACCTCAGGAGAGCAAAGATGCATGACGACTCCAGGCTCGTGGAGGAGCGGCTGGACCGCACCCTGCGGGACCGTCTCCGCCCGGCGATGTACGCCTTCTCGACGCCCTTGGACGTCAGCGCATGGCACGTGCCCGGTGAGCCGGTGCCGGTCAGCGAGGCACTGGAGGCCGGCTACGAGCCGTTCGCGATAGGGCAGACGTGGGGCAAGCCGTGGTCGACCACGTGGTTCCGCCTCAGCGGTAGTGTTCCGGGCGCATGGTCGGGCCGGAAGGTCGAGGTCGTGGTCGACCTGGGGTTCACCGACCACATGCCCGGGTTCCAGGCCGAGGGCCTCGTCTACGACGCCTCCGGGTCACCCATCAAAGGGGTGCATCCCCGCAACAGGTACGTCCCGGTGGCCGACCAGGCACGCGGCGGCGAGCGCGTCGACCTGCTCCTGGAGGCGGCGGCCAACCCGCTGATCCCGCTGCCGCACCCCACCGAGCTCGGTGACCTTCTCACGTCGGGCGACGCTCCGCTGTACCAGCTCCGCCGGGCCGACGTCGCCGTGCTGGACGAGCAGGTCTGGAGCCTGATCCTCGACGTCGAGGTGCTCGCCGACCTGATGCGCGCGCTCCCCGGCCACGAGCCGAGGAGGCACGAGATCCTGCGCGCGCTCGAGCGCATGCTGGACGCGCTGGACCTGCACGACGTCTCGGGCACCGCGCCGCACGCACGCGAGCAGCTGACCGGGGTGCTGGCGCGCCCCGCGCACGCCAGCGCACACCGCGTGTCGGCCGTCGGGCACGCACACATCGACTCCGCGTGGCTGTGGCCGCTGCGCGAGACCGAGCGCAAGGCGGCCCGCACGTTCGCCAACGTCACCGAGCTCGCCACGCACTACCCCGACCTGGTGTTCGCGTGCTCGCAGGCGCAGCAGTACGCGTGGGTGAAGGCCAACCAGCCGCAGATCTTCGAGCGCATCAAGCAGGCCGTCCAGGACGGCACCTGGGCGCCGGTCGGCTCGATGTGGGTGGAGGCCGACGCCAACATGCCCGGAGGCGAGGCGCTGGCGCGTCAGGTCGTCCACGGCAAGCGGTTCTTCCAGGACGAGCTCGGCGTGGAGACCGAGGAGATCTGGCTGCCCGACTCCTTCGGCTACACCGCGGCCTTCCCGCAGCTGGCCAAGCTCGCGGGCGTGCGCTGGTTCCTCACCCAGAAGCTGTCGTGGAACCAGACCAACAGGATGCCCCACCACTCGTTCTGGTGGGAGGGCATCGACGGCACGCGCGTCTTCACGCACTTCCCGCCGGTCGACACCTACAACAGCGGGCTGGCCGGCTCCGAGCTGCAGCACGCCGTCAGCAACTTCTCCGAGAAAGGCCGCGCCAACAGCTCGCTGGTCCCCTTCGGCTACGGCGACGGCGGCGGCGGACCCACCCGCGAGATGCTCGAGAAGGCGCACCGGCTCGCCGACCTGGAGGGGTCGCCCCGCGTCGCGGTCGAGAAGCCGAGCGCCTTCTTCGAGCGCGCCCACGCCGAGTACCCCGATGCCCCGGTCTGGTCCGGGGAGCTCTACCTGGAGCTGCACCGCGCGACCTACACGACGCAGGCCAAGACCAAGGCCGGCAACCGGCGCAGCGAGCACCTGCTGCGTGAGGTCGAGCTGTGGTCCACGGCGGCCGCGCTGGCACAGGGGTACGCCTACCCGTACGACGAGCTGGACGCGCTCTGGAAGACCGTCCTGCTGCACCAGTTCCACGACATCCTTCCCGGCTCGTCGATCGCCTGGGTGCACCGAGAGGCACGCGAGGAGTACGAGCGCGTGCGCCTGCGGCTGGAGGAGCTGGTGCAACGCGCGACCGACACAGCCGGCGGAGGCGGGCCCTCGGTCCTCAACGCCGCACCCGTGGACAGGCACGAGGTCGTGGCCGTACCCGCGGAGCTGAGCGCGAGCCTGGAGCCGATGCAGAAGCTGGCCGACGGACGCTCGCTGGCGTGGGCCGACGTGCGGGCGCTCGCGTCGGCGACCCTCGACTCGAGCCTGCCCGACGGCGTGCCGCCGGTCACGGCGACCGGCACGGTCCTCGACAACGGGCTGCTGCGCGTGGAGGTGGACGCCGACGGGCTGCTGGCCTCCGTCTACGACCGGCGCCACGACCGGGAGGTGCTGGCCCAGGGGCAGCGGGGCAACCTGCTGCAGCTGCATCCGGACCACCCGAACCACTGGGACGCCTGGGACATCGACCGGCACTACCTGCGGCGGCACACCGACCTGGTCGAGGCCGACAGCGTCACCGTCCTCGACGACGGGCCGATGCTGGCCCGGGTGGAGGTCCGGCGCTCGTTCGGCCGGTCCCACGTCACGCAGACCTACGCGCTGGCGGCCGGGTCGGCGCGGCTGGACATCGACACCGACGTCGAGTGGGGCGAGTCGGAGAAGGTGCTCAAGGCGCGGTTCCCGCTCGACGTGCACGCGGGCCAGTCGAGCTCGGAGATCCAGTTCGGGCACGTGCAGCGCCCCACGCATGCCAACACCAGCTGGGACCACGCGCGCTTCGAGATCTGCGCGCACCGCTGGGTGCACGTCGCCGAGTCGGGGTACGGCGTCGCGGTGGCCAACGACTCGACGTACGGCCACGACATCATGCGCGAGACCGGAGAGGGCCGCGCCACCACCACCGCGGTCCGCCTGACGCTGCTGCGCGCGCCGCACAGCCCCGACCCCCGCACCGACCAGGACCGGCACCGCCTCAGCTACGCCCTGGTACCAGGCGCGGGTGTCCGCGAGGCCGCGGACGCCGGCTACGCCCTCAACCTGCCGTTGAGGGTGACCCCGCACGCGCTCGGGGAACCGCCGGTGGTCGCTGTCGACAACCCGGCCGTACGGGTGGAGGCGGTGAAGCTCGCCGAGGACCGGTCCGGTGACGTGGTCGTGCGCCTGTACGAGGCCGAGGGCGGCCGTGCGCGCACCGGGGTGCGACCGGGCCCGTGGTGCGCGGCGGCCGAGGTCACTGACCTGCTCGAACGTCCGTTGCACGAGACCCCGGTCGAGGACGGCGCGGTCCACCTGTCGCTGCGGCCGTTCGAGATCGTCACGCTGCGCCTGCGCCGCACTGGGTCCTGACCCCGGCGCCACCGCGCGCCGCGGGACGCCCGCCTGCGTCAAGCCCGGGCGCCCGGTTCGCGCGTCCACGCGGGGTTGGTGGCGTAAGCCACACGCGCGCACGCAATGTTCGCGGGCCCTTTTTCGTTGGCACCAACTGGGACCATCGAGAGATCCCGGGGGAGGATCGTGACGCAGCAGACGGCAAAGCTGGATCTCAACTGGACGAAGACGGCGGGGAGCGCAATGGCGGCCCTGTCGTCGGCGGTTGTGCTGTCGACGCTCGGAGCGGCGGGGACGCTCATCGGCGCGGCCGTCGGAAGCATCGTGGTGACGGTCGGCGGGTCCGTGTACTCGCACTACCTGTCGGTAAGCCGCGAGCGGGTGGCCTCGGCGCGCAGCGCCGCCCTGCGACGGGCCTCGCGCGCCCGTGGCGGGTCGGGGGCGGTCCCGGTCGGCGGCACTGAGGCTGTCACCCGGACCATCGCCGCGTCGCCGGACAGGTACCCGCTGCTGGCGGCCTCCGCCCAGGATGTCGCCCCGGGCGGCGTCCGGCCGGGCGCCGCAGCCGAGAAGACCGCGCCGCGGCTGATCGACGGCAACCTGCCGGGCACGCGGCCGTCGCTGGGCCAGATGCTGCGCGGGCTGCGCTGGAAGCCTGCGCTGGCCACGTCGCTGGGCATCTTCGTCCTGGTGATGGGCGTGATCGTGTCGATGGAGATGGCCACCGGCCGGGCGCTGTCGTCCTACACCGGCGGCAGCAGCGCCGACGGGCCGAGCACCTCGCTGGCTCTGCTCAGCTCGACCACCAGCGACACCGGCGGCAGCGACTCCACGACCACGGACTCGCCCAAGAGCGGAACCGACCCGGGCACCGCGGACTCCGGCGACTCGACCGGCTCGCAGAGCGCGGGGAGCGCCGGCAGCGACTCGAGCGCAGGCTCCGACACCGACGCGCCGCAGACGGACACCTCCACGACGGAGCCCGACACGGCCGCGACGCCAGAGCCGACCCCCACGCCGGAGGAAACCACCGCGCCGGCTCCGGAGCCGACCCCGGCGCCGACGACGCAGTCGCCCTTGGAGGCT
The DNA here is from genome assembly GCA_965653225.1 of uncultured Propionibacteriales bacterium. GTDB lineage: Bacteria > Actinomycetota > Actinomycetes > Propionibacteriales > Nocardioidaceae > JALZDI01. The sequence continues at coordinate 9,978 of CBFGZI010000101.1, forward strand.
CCCGCGCCGAGCGAGGCCGGGATCAACAACGCCGAGGTGGCGCCCGCGCTGTGAGCGGGCGCCGCGGCGTCGGGCGGGCTGCGGTCTAGTCGGCGTCCGGGACGAAGTTGAACTCGTCGGGGTCCGGCCCGATCCGCTCGTCGCGGTTGAGTGCCGTGATCTGCTGGACGTCGTCGTCGCTGAGCGCGAAGTCGAAGATGTCGAAGTTCTCCTCGACCCGGCTGCGGGTGACCGACTTCGGGAACACGATGTCGCCGCGCTGGATGTGCCACCGCAGGGTGACCTGGGAGGGCGTCTTGCCGTGCGCCTCGCCGATCCTGACCAGGGTCGGGTCGTCGAGCACCTTGCCCCGCGCGATCGGCGACCAGGCCTCGGTCGGGATCCCGTTCTCGGTGCCGAAGGCCCGCAGGTCGTCCTGGGTGAGGTAGGGGTGCACCTCGATCTGGTTCACCACCGGCACCGTCTCGGTCTCGTCGAACAGTCGCTGCAGGTGGTGACGCTGGAAGTTCGACACCCCGACCGCCTTGACCCGACCGGACCGGTAGATCTCCTCCATCGCCTTCCACGTCTCCACGAAGTCGCCGACCTTGGGCAGCGGCCAGTGGATGAGGAACAGGTCGAGGTAGTCGAAGCCGAGGTCCTTCAGCGTCTGGTCGAACGCACCGAGCGCGTCCTCGTAGGCGTGGAAGCCGTTGTTGAGCTTGCTGGTGACGAAGACGTCGTCGCGGTCGATGCCCGACTCGCGAATGGCCTCGCCGACCTCCTTCTCGTTGCCGTACATCTCCGCGGTGTCGATGTGGCGGTAGCCGATCTCCAGCGCCGTCAGCGTGGCCTGCTTGGTGTCCTCGGGCTTGATCTGGAAGACCCCGAAGCCGAGCTGCGGGATGGTGACGCCGTTGTTGAGCTTGATGTCAGGTACTGCACTCATGCGTGGTCGGTCCCCTCGTCCGGGTGCGTGACAGAGACCCCGTCGACACTACGGGATGAGCACCAAGTACGCCGACCCGCTCGAGTCCACCGGCTAGCTGGCGTTGCGCTGCCGCGGTGCGAACGGCCACTCCTCGAACGCCGCGCACCGGCCGTCGCGTGCGAACCTCAGCACCCACAGGTCGCGAAAGCGGCTGTGGTGCGGCTCGCCGTAGTCGACAGAGACCCGCACGACCGCGGTGTCGCCGTCCACAGCGACCACGTCGGCGCCCAGCACGAACTCCTCGTCCGGACCCTTCCTCTCGGCCTCCCAGAACTCGCCCACCTCGTCGAGCCCCTTGTACGGCTGCGCCCACGGTGACGGGAGGTAGGCGACGTCCTCGGTGAAGATCCCCGCCAGCAGCTCCGTACCGGCTGTGCGCCAGGCCCGCTCGTACTCCGCGACCCACTCGTCGACTGTTGCTCGCAGCATGAGAGCCATCCTGCCGGGGGCCCTGTTGCCCGACGAGCGTCGGGGGTGTCCTTGCAGTGTGCGTGGGTCTACGGTCTCGTCGCTGCGACGAAGCCGGTGAGCACGGCGTCCCACCCGGTGTCGTAGGACTGCCGCGCAGCACGGCCGTCGGGGCGGGTCGCCCAGCCCTCGTGCGTCAGGGTGACGAGAGTGGACGATCCCTGCGGCTCGAACGTGACCTCCACCGAGGTCGCCTCCCGCGGCGACTGGCCGGGATGCCAGGTGAACGCGACCCGTAACGGTGGCTCCCAGGCCGTGACCGTGCCCCAGACCGACGTACGTCCGTCGTCGATTGTCTCCACGATCTCGCCGCCGACACGTCCCTCGATGCGCACCGACACCGCCTGGTCGCCGCCCACCGAGTGGGTGGGCAGCGGCCACCAGTCGGCGATCCGGTCGGTGAAGAGCTCGAACGCCCGTTCCGTGTTGCACGGGAGCGTGAGTCGCTTGACCACCGGGCTGAGCGATGTCTGTGGGGCCGCGTCCGCGTTCATCTGTCATTCCTCGCTGTCTGCTGGTGTGTCCGGCCGGTCGTCTTCGGGGCCGCTGCTGGTCCGCCCCTGCTCGCGGACGAACCGCGCGTACGAGGCCAGGGCCGTGTCCCAGAAGCCGTCCAGCCACTCGCGCAGCTCGCGTACACCGCTGGTCTCGACCCGGTAGAGGTTGCGCGTGCCCATCGGCTCGAAGGCGACCAGCCCGCAGTCGCGAAGGACCTTCAGGTGCTGAGAGACGGCCGGACGGCTCACCGGCAGCCCGGCGGCGATCTCGGCCACCGAGCACGGCCGCTCCCTCAGCCGCGTCAGGATGCGCCGGCGCGTCGTGTCCGAAAGAGCCTCCAGGACCCTTTCGTAAGTTTCCACGAACGGTAAGTTACTACTTACCATTGACTGCCGCAACAGCTCCGAACGAAGCTCGGGTCGGGCCTGGCCTCAGAACATGGTCGGAGCGGCCAGCGCGGCGGGCAGCAGCCCCACGACCAGCCACGGCGAGAGCACCCCTCGGCGGTGGATCAAAAGCACACCGGCCATGGTCGCCACGCCCCAGACCGCGGACATCACCCACAGCGGCACGGCGCGGGCGGCGTCCTCGGGCACTGCGATCATCTGCGGGCCGACCCACGCCAGTGGGATCGCGACCCCGAAGCCGACCATCAGCAGGATCGCGGACGCGACCCACTGCTGGACCTTGGTGATGTGCACGCTCAGTAGCCCCCTCCGGACGCCAACCTTCACAACTGTCAACACCTCTGAGCGAGCCCCGCATTCCCGCAGGGGCTCAGCGCCCGAGGGCGGCGCGGGCCGTCCGCACGGCCGGCTCGGCGACCACCAGGAGAAGCAGCGGCCAGTAGCCGGTGGCCGGTATCGCGACCGAGATCGTCAGCGCAAGCAGGAACGCCACCACATTCGCCCCGGCAACCGACGGGTCCGGGGGCGCCTCCGTGTCCCGCACGTCGGGCCTGCGGCCGATGAACCAGGCGATCGCCGCGAGCACGGCGGAGCTGACGGCCATCGTCCCCATGTACAGCACCTTGGTCATGGCATCGTCCGGCGCCTCGGCGACGAGCGCCGTGGGGAACGGCAGGAACACGATCGTGAGGGCCCAGGCCAGCATCAGGTTCACGACCCAGCGGTCCTGGCGTACCAGCCCGCTGACGATGGCGTGGTGGGCGACCCAGAGCCTGGCGATCACGACGAAGCTGAGGAAGAAGCCGAGGATCTCGGCGGTGTGCTCGGCCAGCAGGTCGGAGACCGTGCCGGCGCCGACCTGCCCCGCGACGTCGGCCAGCGGAAGCACGAGCAGGGTGATCGCGATCGCGACGATGGCGTCGACGAACGTGAGCAGGCGATCGAGGTCGCGCTCGCGTTCGCGCATGCTCGCAGCATACGAAAGCAGGCTCACTCCGGGGGACAAACAGGCACAAGCCCGCTCGGTCGTGGGCGACCTCCCCTGGGTCCGAGACGACCTTGGCGCTGCGGCGCCAGCGTTACGCCGATCGGGTTTGCGGATCGTTGACGCGGCGCTCACATCCTTTGCATGAGCCAAACGTTTGCCTGGCCAACTGCCTGGCACGTCCACCCACCCGCAGTGAGGGCAACTCTCCATGACCATTCGCATCCTCGCGCGCCGTCCGGGCCGGAAGCCCGCGGCGCTCCTGTCCATGGCGGCGATCGCCGCCACCGTTCTCGTGTCCACCGCAGGCGGCGCCAACGCCGTCGTGTTCCGCGGCGCCGGCGGCCTCACCCCGGACGGCATCCCGGTCTCTCTCCAGGACACCCAGGGCGTCGCGCTGGCGCCGTGTGACGTCGCCGCCAAGTGTGGGGGCGTCGCGTTCGACCCCGCTGACGCCACCTACTTCAGCTCCGACGCGCAGGTCGGCCAGATCCGCGCGGTCAACGCTGTCACCGCCGGCGTCGCGCCCGGGAAACCGCTGGCCGTTGCGCAGATCAGCAAGTACAAGGGCACCGGCCTGCTCCCCGGCCGCTACACCATCAAGGACCCGTGGGGCACCGTCAACACCTGCGCCGCCGACGCCGCCGGCAACATGGACTGCCGCATCAAGGCCAAGCGCATCAGCCAGTTCCTCATCGGCACCCGCGGTGGCGCCGGCTTCGTCGGCAACGGCGTAGCCAACACCACCTTCACCGGCTCGCCGA
>CBFGZI010000102.1:0-14002 GCA_965653225.1 uncultured Propionibacteriales bacterium
CAGCACGGTGCCGAAGTCGCCGGCGCGGTAGGCCTCCCGCAGCGCCGCGGCGTACTCCCGCTCGAACTCGGCGCGCAGGTCGTCCGGCAGCGCCTGCAGCACCGGGCGCGCGCCGGTGCCCTGCATCCAGCGCAGCACCGGGTCGGGTCCCTGCAGCACCTGCAGGTACGTCGTCTCCCACACGTCCGCGCGCATCCCGAGCTCGGCCAGCCGGCCCAGGTAGGTCGCCGGGTCGTGCGAGGCCGGCCGCGCGACCCCTTGGCAGTACGGGGCGAACCGCGGGTCGGCGGCCAGCTCGTGCAGCAGCCGATGGCTCGGCTCCCCGAAGTTGCCCGGCACCTGGAAGGCCAGCCAGCCGCCCGGCGCCAGCACGCCGGCGAGGTCGGCCAGCAGGTCGAGGTGCCCCGGCACCCACTGCAGCGTCGCGTTCGACACCAGCACGTCGACCTTCTCCGCAGGACGGAAGTCGCGCAGGTCGGCCAGCTCGAAGCTCAGCCGCTCGTCGGCCAGCGCCCGCGCCTCCCGCACCATCTCCTCGGACGAGTCGACCCCGTGCACCCGCGCCTGCGGCCACCGCTGCCGCAGCGTCACGGTGAGGTTGCCGGGGCCGCAGCCGAGGTCGACCACGTACGCCGGGGACGTGGCCCCGACCCGCGACGCGAGGTCGAAGAACGGCCGCGACCGCTCGTCGGCGAACGTCAGGTACGTCTGCGCGTCCCACGAGTGACCCACTGCCGATCCCCTCCTGCCACTGTCCGTACTGCTGCCGGTGCCCGTGCCGCCACCTGGACCTGCGCTCACAGCTGCGGCCGCAGGTGTGCCCACGGCCGCGCCTGCTCCAGCTGCGCGCTGACCGCGACCACGTCGACGTCGCGGTTGCGGCGGCCCACCAGCTGCACCGCCAGCGGCAGGCCGTCGCGGGTCATCCCCGCCGGCACCGAGGCGGCCGGCCGACCCAGGTGGTTCCACAGCGAGGTGAAGCCGTAGACGCGGGGCATCCCCATGACCGTGCGCATGCCGCTCGCCCGCGCCCAGCGCCCGACCTCCACCGGCGGGCGGTTCATCACCGGGGTGAGCAGCAGGTCGATGCCGTGCAGCGCCTGCTCGAGCCGGCCGGTGGACGACTCCCCCGCCGCCCGTGCCCGCCGCACCGCGCGGGCCGGCACACGACCGCCGGTGGCCACGATCTGGCGGGTGCGCCGCTCCAGCCGGCGCGGCTCGTCGACCCGCTCGACGGAGTCGTGGATCGCCCGCAGGTAGCGCAGCGAGAACTGCTGGGCGGCCCGGTCCTGCGGCAGGTCCACGTCGCGCACCTCGTGGCCGAGCTCCCCCAGCGTCCGCGCGGTGTCGCGCACGGCGGCGACCACCTGGGGGTCGACCTTGCCGGGCACGCCCACCCGGATCGGCTTCGTGCTGACGCCCACGACCAGGCGCCCCGGGTCGGTGCCGACGCAGGGAGTGAGCGGCTCGGCGCCGGGCGCGGCGATCAGGTCGACGTACCACGCGGAGTCGGCGACCGTGCGGGCCTCCGCGCCCTGCACGCTGAGCCCGCCCCAGCCGCCGCTGCCGACCGTACGGCCGGGCGAGGCCTTGAAGCCGAACAGCCCGCAGCAGGCGGCCGGGATACGGATCGAGCCGCCGCCGTCGCTGCCGGAGGCGATGCCCACCATGCCCGCCGCCACCGCGGCCGCGCTGCCGCCGGACGACCCGCCGGGGGTGCGCCGCACGTCCCACGGGTTGCGGGTGATGCCGTACGACCGGCTCTCGGTGAAGCCGTAGATGGCCAGCTCCGGCAGGTGGGTCTTGCCGATGATGATGGCGCCCGCCTCGCGCAGCAGGCGGACCACCGCGGAGTCGGAGACCGCCGGGCGAGTGACCGCGCTGGTCCCCCAGCCGGTGATGCGCCCGGCGATGTCGAGGTCGTCCTTGACCGCGACGGGCACCCCGAGCAGCGGGGAGTGGTCGTGCGCGACCACCCGGCGGTCGGCCTCCTCGGCCGCGGCCAGCGCCTGCTCGACGTACACCTCCCGGAACGCGTTGAGCCGCGTGTCGTACGCCCCTATCCGGGCCACACAGGCCTCGACGAGCTCGCGGGCGGACACCTCGCGACGGGCGATCATCGCGGCCTGCGCGGCGGCACCGCTGTAGACGAGCTCTGCCTGATCCATGCACCGACCCTATTGACCGCGCGCACAGGCTTCGTGTCAGCCCGGCGTACGGCGGGTATGACAGGTTCACGGACCACACGGTGGAACGCACCGTTGCACACGTGTGTAACCCACGATTACCTTGCCCGAGGACCCCGGCGTCGCCGGGTGTCTCCGTAGACCCGACCGGTCGAACCGAATGGTTGACCCGACCGGACATACCCGACTGGAGGGGTGCCGTGCCGCGCAGGTGGACCGACAGCCTGCCCGACCTGCAGCGTGTCCGGGGGCTCGCGGACAAGCTCACCACCCCGCTCCATCCCGACGACTACCTCTCGCTGCTCAACCCGCTGTGGTCGGCGCGCGAGCTGCGCGGGCGCATCGAGCAGGTGGTGCCCGAGACCGAGGACGCCGCCACGCTGGTGATCCGGCCCGGGTGGGGCTGGAAGTTCGACTACCAGGCCGGCCAGTACGTCGGGATCGGGGTCGACGTGGACGGGCGCTTCCACTGGCGGTCGTACTCGCTGAGCTCGCCGCCCCGGCGCGACCGGCGGCTGCTCACGATCACCGTCAAGGCGATGCCGGAGGGCTTCCTGTCCGGTCACCTGGTGCGCGGGCTGCCCCCGGGCACGATCGTGCGGCTGGCGCCGCCGCAGGGCGACTTCGTGCTGCCCGACCCGCCGCCGGACCGGCTGCTGTTCATCGTCGGCGGCAGCGGCATCACGCCGGTGATGGCGATGCTGCGGAAGCTGCACCGCCGCGGCACCATGCCGAACGTCAAGCTGCTGTACTCCGCACCGACCGCGGAGGCGATGATCTTCCGCGACGAGCTGCAGACGCTGCAGGAGACCCACTCGACCTTCGACATGCACGAGCAGCACACCGACGTGCAGGGGATGCTCGACCTGCAGGAGATCGACGTGCTGTGCCCCGACTGGCGCGAGCGCGAGACCTGGGCGTGCGGTCCGTCGGGGATGCTCGACGCGGCCACCGAGTTCTGGAAGACCGGTGGCGTCGAGGACCGGCTGCACCTCGAACGCTTCTCGGTCGAGCTCGAGGGGGCCGGCGGCGACGGCGGCCACGTCGTGTTCGAGAAGTCGGGCAAGGAGGTCGACGCCGACGGCGCCACCACGCTGATGGAGGCCGGCGAGCAGGTCGGCATCAACATGCCCTTCGGCTGCCGCATGGGCATCTGCCACACCTGCACGGTTCCGCTGGCGTCCGGTCGGGTACGCGACCTACGCAACGGTGACGAGTACGGCCAGCCGAACGAGTCCATCCAGACCTGCGTGACGGTCGCCGCCGGCGACTGTGTGCTCAGTATCTAAGGAGGAGAGCATGGCGATCGCGGATGTCCAGGAGTACACCCATCTCACCGACGAGGAGGTGGAGACGCTTGGACGCGAGCTGGACGAGCTTCGCCGCGAGATCGAGGAGTCACGCGGGGCGGCCGACGCGGCCTACATCCGCCGGCTCATCACCATCCAGCGCCGCCTGGCCGCAGCCGGCCGCATCACGCTGTTCTTCAGCAGGTTCCCACCGGCGTGGATCGCGGGCACGGCGATGCTCGCGACGGCCAAGATCCTGGAGAACATGGAGATCGGCCACAACGTCATGCACGGGCAGTGGGACTGGATGAACGACCCCGAGATCCACTCCAGCAACTGGGAGTGGGACACCCTGCAGCCGGCCGAGCAGTGGAAGCACTCGCACAACTACATCCACCACCAGTTCACCAACGTGCTCGGCTACGACAACGACATCGGCTACGGCATCCTCCGGGTCACCCGCGAGCAGCGGTGGCACCCCGTGTTCCTGGGTCAGCCGATCTACAACACGCTGCTCGCGCTGCTGTTCGAGTGGGGCGTGTCGCTGCACGACCTCGACCTCGAGCGGATCCGCAAGGGCAAGAAGGATCCCGTTGAGATGAAGCGCCAGCTCAAGCAGATCTGGCGCAAGATCCGCAAGCAGGTCGGCAAGGACTACGTCGTCTACCCGCTGCTGACCGGGCCGGCGTTCCTGTCCACGCTGACCGCCAACGCGACCGCGAACCTGATCCGCAACCTGTGGTCGTACATGATCATCTTCTGCGGCCACTTCCCCGACGGCGCCCTGCACTTCACCGAGGACGAGCTCGAGGACGAGACCCGGCCGGAGTGGTACCTGCGGCAGATGCTCGGCGCGGCCAACTTCGAGGGCGGCAAGCTGCTGCACATCATGAGCGGCAACCTCGGCTACCAGATCGAGCACCACCTCTACCCCGACCTGCCGAGCAACCGCTACGCGCAGATCTCGGTCAAGGTGCGCGAGCTGTGCGACCGCTACGACCTGCCGTACACCACCGGTCCGCTGCGCCGGCAGTACGGCCAGGTGATCCGGACGCTGATGAAGCTGACGCTGCCCGACCGCTACACCAGCGAGGACACCCCGCCACCGCCGCCACCGCGGCTGCCCAAGCGCCGGCTGGACTCCGAACGGCCGGGCCGCCGTCCCGAGACCGGGATGTGGTCGGGCCAGGCCACGGCCTAACGGCCTCGACTCAGCGGTCGAACGTGCGGACCTCGCCCGGGGCGGGCCGGAACAACGTCGGGTCGCCCCGGCGCGAGGGCCGCTCGACCTGGAAGCTGCCGGTGAGCAGCATGACCCACGCGTCGGCCTTGCGGCCCGCGGCGGAGGCGGGCGTCGGCGGGTAGAGCCGCACGGCGGCGTCGGCGCAGGAGGCGTGCATCGGCGGGTAGGTGTACAAGCGCTCGTCGGCCGCCTGCTGGTCGCTGAGGAACGCCAGCGGGAAGTCGAGCGTCTGCGCGCACATCGCGCAGACCCGGCTCAGCGCGCACTGCGTCACGCGCTTGCCGTTGAGGTGGTCGAGGTCGTAGGTGCCGTCGTCGCGCTCGTGCACGAACGGGACCGGCCAGCCGTGGTCCTTGTCGAACGGCCGGTTCCGCAGGGTCGGTGGGAGGTCGGCTGCGGTCATCGCGGCTCACCCTACGTCGGGGACGCCGGGGACGCCGCCCGTCCCACGTCGAGTGGCGCGTTGCGGGGCCTTTGCCGCCTCGAGTGGCGCGAAGCGGCTGGGTCGGCGGCCCGCGACTCGACCGGTTCGCGCCATTCGACGACGTGGCCCCTTGGCCGGCCCGTTGCCGAGATTCTCGATGTCAAGAGTCTTGAGTCCTAGGGTGGTGGCATGGAGGACGAAGTCGACCGGCTGGTCGCGGCGTGGCGCCGCGAACGGCCCGACCTCGACGTCAGCCCGATGGAGGTGCTGAGCCGGGTGACCCGGCTGGCCCGACACCTCGACCGGGCGCGGCGGCAGGCGTTCGCCGCGCACGACCTCGAGTCGTGGGAGTTCGACGTGCTGTCGGCGCTGCGCCGCGCCGGCCCGCCGTACCACCTCTCCCCCGGCCGGCTGCTGCGGGAGACGCTGGTGACCAGCGGCACCATGACCAACCGCGTCGACCGGCTCGCCGCCCGCGGCCTGGTACGCCGTGAGCCCGACCCGGGCGACCGCCGCGGCGTACAGGTCCAGCTCACCGACGACGGCCGCACCCGCGTCGACGCCGCGCTGTCGGCCCTGCTGACCAACGAGCGCGCACTCCTCACCGGGCTCGGTGTCGCCGACCGCAAGCAGCTGGCCAGCCTGCTGCGCGCGCTCGTACGCCCGTTCGACGAGCGCGCCGGCTAGAGCACCCGGCCGTACCTCTGGGGAGCCCTGGCCCAATACCGGATTGGCGCGGGGGTCCCCAGCGGCGGTCCTATTGGCACAGGGGACCGCCGCGCCAATGAGCACCGGCTCCCAAGGGCCACCGAACCATGTGCGGACGTACGTACCGTCCCACGCCACCGCGCCGGCCTCAGGGGGCTGCTGGCCGCGCCTGTGGGGAGTCGTGGCCCAATACCGGATTGGTGCAGGGGTCCCCAACGCTGAACCTATTGGCACAGGGGACCGCCGCGCCAGAACGGCGAGCGCCGCAGTACCTCAGTCCTCGGCGACCTCGGCCGCAGCCAGCCACTCCTCCTCCAGCGACGCCCGCTCGGCCACGACCGCCCGCAGCCGCTCGTCCAGGCCCACCAGCGCCTCGTGGTCGGTGGCCTGCTCGGCCATCTCCTCGTGCAGTCGCTTCTCGGTCTCGGCCAGCTTGGACAGCCGCCGTTCCAGCCGGGCCACCTCCTTGCGCGCCTCCCGTTGCCGCTGCCGGTTCGTCTGCGACGGCTCGGGGGTTTCCCGCGGGACGACCGCCGACGAACCGTCACGGGCACGGCTCTCGAGGTACTCGTCCACCCCTCGGGGCAGCATGGCCAGCGAGCCGTCGCCGAGCAGCGCCCACACCTCGTCGCAGACCCGCTCGAGGAAGTACCGGTCGTGCGAGACCGCGACCAGCGTCCCGGGCCAGCCGTCGAGGTAGTCCTCGAGCACGTTGAGGGTCTCGATGTCGAGGTCGTTGGTGGGCTCGTCGAGCAGCAGCACGTTGGGCTCGTCCATCAGCAGCCGCAGCATCTGCAGGCGCCGCCGCTCGCCGCCGGAGAGGTCGCCGATCGGCGCCATCAGCCGGTCTCCGGCGAACCCGAAGCGCTCCAGCATGCTGGTCGCGGTCAGCTCCCCGCCGCCGGGCAGCTTGGTCACCCGGCGCACCGACTCCACCGACGGCAGCACCCGTTCGGACAGGTCCAGCCCCGCCAGGTCCTGGTGCAGGTGCGCCAGCCGTACGGTCCGGCCCTCCTTGCGCCTCCCCGCGTCCGGGTGCGCCTCGCCGGCCAGCAGCCGCAGCACGCTGGTCTTGCCCGACCCGTTGACGCCGACCAGCCCGATGCGGTCGCCGGGTCCGAGCCGCATGGTCGTGTGGTCCAACAGCAGGCGCCCGCCGCGTGACAGCGACACGTCCTCGAGGTCGAGCACGTCCTTGCCGAGCCGGCTGGCCGCGAAGCGCTGCAGCTCCATCCGGTCGCGGGGCGGCGGCTCACCGGCGATCAGCGCGTTGGCGGCGTCGATCCGGAACCGCGGCTTCGACGTGCGCGCGGGCGGGCCCCGGCGCAGCCAGGCCAGCTCCTTGCGTACGAGGTTGCGCCGGCGGGCCTCGGTCGCGGCGGCCTGCCGGTCGCGCTCGGCCTTGGCCAGCACGTACGCCGCGTAGCCGCCGTCGTAGCCGTCGACCTGCCCGTCATGCACCTCCCAGGTACGCGTGCACACGGCGTCGAGGAACCAGCGGTCGTGGGTCACCACGACCAGCGCCTTCGCCCGCGCCGCCAGGTGCCGGGCCAGCCAGTCGACCACCTCGACGTCGAGATGGTTGGTGGGCTCGTCGAGTACGAGCAGGTCGTGGTCGGACACGAGCTGACGCGCCAGCCCGACCCGGCGGCGCTCCCCGCCCGACAGCGCGCCGATGCCGCGGTCGAGGTCGACCCCGGCCAGCAGCTCCTGCACGATCTCGCGCACCCGCGGGTCGCCCGCCCACTCGTGCTCGGCCAGGTCGCCCAGCACGACCGACCTGACGGTGGCATCCGCACCGAAGTCGTCGGCCTGGGCGAGGTTGGCGACCTCGAGCCCACGCGCGTGCGTAACCCGGCCGTCGTCGGCGGGCTCCACCTTGGTGAGCACGCGCAGCAGGGTGGTCTTGCCGCCGCCGTTGCGGCCGACCACGCCGATCCGGTCGCCGACCGAGACGCCGAGGCTGACCTGGTCGAGCAGCCGCTGCTCGCCGTACGCCTTCGACACCTGCTCGAGGTTGACCAGGTTGACGCCCGGCCCGCCGCCGACACTCACGACGGGACCACCCGGGCGCCCGGCACCGGGCCCACGGCGCACACGGCGAAGCACCCGGCCCGGCTGAGCCCGGTGAGGACCTGCTGGGCGTGCTCCTCGTCGCGAGCCAGGAACGCGCACGTGGGCCCCGAGCCGGAGACGAGGGCGCCCTCGGCGCCGACGGTCGCTGCCAGGCGGAGCACCCCGGCAAGGTCCGGGCGCAGCGACAGCGCGGCCGACTGCAGGTCGTTGGCCATGGACTTGCCGAGCGCGCGCACGTCGCCCTCGCGCAGGGCGTCGAGCATGGGAGGGGGTACGTCCATCCCGGCGAGCCCGGCGGCCTCGTCGTAGCCCTCCTCGGCCCGCAGGCGGTCGAGCTCGCCGTACACCTGCGGTGTGGCCAGGCCGTGCGCGTCCAGCGCCAGCACCCAGTGGAAGGGCCCGCGCGCCGGCACCTGGTTCACCAGCTGCCCGTGGCCCCGGCCCACGGCGGTGCCGCCGAGCAGGCAGAACGGCACGTCGCTGCCGAGACCCGCGGCCAGGCGCACCAGCTCGGGCTCGGTCAGGCCCGTCCGCCACAGCTGGTTGCAGGCGACCAGCGCGGCCGCGGCGTCGGAGCTGCCGCCGGCGAGGCCGCCGCCGACCGGGATGCCCTTGCGCACGCGCAGGCGAACGCCGGCGCCGGTCCGGGTGTGCCCGGCCAGCAGCTGGGCGGCGCGTACGGCGAGGTTGCGGTCGTCGGCCGGCACGTCGGTCACGCGCACCAGCCCGTGGTCGCCGTCGGCGGACACCTGGATCGTGACCTCGCCGTCCTCGGCCGGGGAGGCGCTGACGTGGTCGTACAGCCCGACCGCCTGGTAGACGGTCGCCAGCTGATGGAAGCCGTCGGGGCGCGTCGGGCCGGCGACGAGAGAGAGGTTGATCTTCGCCGGCGTACGAACGGTCACGCTGCTCACGACGGGCGAGCCTACGGTGCCTCGCCCAGTGTCTGGCCCGGTGCCTCGTCCAGCGCCTCGGCGACGCGGGCCAGGTCCTGGATGCCCGCCGTCTCGCCGCGGGCACGGGGGTCCAGGCCGGCGGCGCGCAGGGCGTCCTCGGCGGCGGCCGGCGACCCGGCGAGGGCGGCCAGGGTGGAGCGCATGGTCTTGCGGCGCTGGGCGAACACCGCATCGACGACCGCGAACACCTGCGCACGCGTCGCGGTCGTGTGCGGCGGCGGCCGGTGCGTGCACGCCACCAGCGCGGAGTCGACGTTGGGCACGGGCCAGAACACCGAGCGGCCGACGTGGCCGGCGCGGCGTACGTCGGCGAACCAGGCCGTCTTGGCCGACGGCACGCCGTAGGTGCGCGAGCCGGGCGGCGCCGCGAGCCGGTCGGCGACCTCCGACTGCACCATCACCAGCGTGTGCCGCAGCGACGGCAGCAGGGCGAACAGGTGCAGCAGCACCGGTACCGCGACGTTGTACGGCAGGTTGGCCACGAGCGCCGACGGGGCCGGGCCGGGTATCTCCTGCACCTTTAGCGCGTCGGCGGCGACGACCTCGAGCCGGGAGGCCTGCTGCGGCGCGTACTGCGACACCGTCACCGGCAGGGTCTGCGCCAGCAACGGGTCGACCTCGACCGCGACGACACGCGCGGCAACGCCGAGCAGACCCAGGGTCAGCGACCCCAGCCCGGGTCCGACCTCGACGACCACGTCGTCGGGCGCCAGGTCTGCGGTGCGCACGATGCGGCGGACGGTGTTGGCGTCGATGACGAAGTTCTGCCCACGCTGCTTGGTGGGCCGCAGACCGGCCTGTGCCGCCAGCGAACGCACGTCCGCCGGGCCGAGAAGCCTCGGCCCGGCGGACCCCTTGATGGGTACAGCGTCGTTCGGCTGCTTCGACTGCTCGGTCACAGCCGGATTGTCACACTCGCGGTCGCACCTCAGTACGCCCCGGCCTCGGCGGCGCAGACGGGCCAGGCACCCCAGCCCTGTGCGTTCTGTACGCGCTCGGCGACCGCGATCTGCTCCTCACGGCTGGCCTCGTTCGGGTAGCCGGACCCGCCGTAGGCCTGCCACGTGCTCAGCGTGAACTGCAGGCCGCCGTAGTAGCCGTTGCCGGTGTTGATGGCCCAGTTTCCACCGGACTCGCACTGCGCGATCGCGTCCCAGATGGAGCTGCCGCTGGCGTAGTTGACCGCCGGTGCGGGGTCCTTGGTGCCGTGCAGCTCGATCCGGTCGACCGGCCTGCTCAGCACCTTGCTGGAGAGCACCTTGCTGCCCACGCGCTCGCCGTTCTCACGGGTGAAGCGGTAGGTGACGCGCTTGAGCCCGTCATGGCCGGCGCGCAGCACCTTCTCGTGCCCGTCGAGCATGTTGTCGGTGTAGCGCACATGCGTGTCGTTGTAGATGGGCTCACGCTGCGTGCTCTGCTTCTTGCTGATCCGGTCGATGGTGATGCGGTCACCGTCGTCGATCAGCTTGCCGGTGTTGGGCTTCACCTGGTCGTACTTGTTGGGCTTGACCTTCAGCTCCTTGAGCGCGTCGCCCACGGTGATGGAGGTCGTGGTCACCTTGCGCGGCTTGTCGGCGCCGTCGACCAGCGTGATCGCCTTCTCGGTGGCGACGGTCAGGGTCAGCCCCTGACGCCCGATCGGCGCGCCGCGGCTGGTGGACAGGTCGGCGCCGGAGAACCGGAAGCCGAGCTGCGACAGAGCCTCGTTCACGCTGTCGGCGGTGACCCAGTAGTCGTTCTTCTTGCCGTCGACGTTGAGCGTGAGCTCCCGGCCGAACCGGACCGCGATCCGCGACCCGTCGGCGATGGTCGAGGACGTGGACGGTGCTACCGCGTCCCGCTTGTCCACGGAGATGCCCTGTTCGTTGAGGACGCCCCCGACGGTGCTGGCGCGGGTGCTCACCTGGGTGACGTGACCGTCGACCGACAGAGTTACTGACTTGCTTGTTGCTGCGTAGGCGAACCCTGCTCCGACGACGGACACAACGGCTACGGCAACCGCTGCGATGAGTCCGATCTTCTTCCGCACGATGCTCCTGGGGTAGTGCGTCCCGGGTACGGGCGGGCAGCATTCAGTGCCCGGCGTTACCAGTGGGTTGTGGGCGATCAGCCCTGCACACACGTAACCGGGCACTGCGGTGGTGGAACTGCCCGGGACTTCCCCGATCCCGGCCAACAGCGCCCGACACTAACCAGATGTTCACCGACACGACAACATTCGTGACTGGAAACACCCACATCCGTTCGTATAACGGATATCGCCGTCACAGCCCCGCGGGGCAAGGGTTTTCGCTGCGTAGTCGGGTCGCTACCAAGCGCCGCCGAAGGCCGCCTCGGTATTCGCGTCAACGAGGCGACAAAGGTCGGCCACCTCCACGCCCAGCGTGTCTGCCATTGACCGCACGGTCAGCGGCACGAGGTACGACGCGTTGGGCCGCCCGCGGTAGGGCATCGGCGTGAGGAAGGGCGCGTCGGTCTCGACCAGCATGCGCTCCGGTGGTGTGACCGCGAGCGCGTCGCGCAACGGCTGCGCGTTCTTGAACGTCACCGTCCCGGCGTACGAGAGCCAGAAACCCCTTTCCACACAGCGTTTCGCGAATGTCTCGTCGCCGGAGAAGCAGTGCATCACCACGCGCTGCGGCGCACCCTCGTCGTCGAGGATGCGCAGCACGTCGTCGTGCGCCTCGCGGTCGTGGACCACCAGGGTCTTCGCGTGCTTCTTCGCCAGCGCGATGTGCGCACGGAACGACGCGTGCTGCGCGTCACGTCCTGGTGGCTCGGTGCGGTAGTAGTCCAGGCCCGTCTCACCGACCGCGCGCACGCGCTCGCTTATCCCTGCCAGGCGGTCGATCTCGGCGAGTGCGTCGTCGAGGTCGCCGGCCTCGGCCAGGCGCGGGGCCTCGTTGGGATGCAGCGCCACGCCGGCCACGACCGTGTCGTACTCCTGCGCTGCCTGCACCGCCCAGCGCGCACCGGGAACGTCGCAGCCGATCTGCACGATGCGCGTGACACCGACGGAGTCGGCGAGCCTCAGCGCCTCCCCGACCGGCAGGTCCTCACCACCGCGCTGCCCCGACATGTCCATGTGGCAGTGGTTGTCGACCACCGGGTGCGGCAGCGGTTCGGGAAGTGGCGGGAGGCTGTCACGGCTGCCGCTGCCGCCACTTCCACCCCTGCTGCCGCTGCCGGCGCCGCCGTCGGCGGGCACCATCAGTCGTCGCCCTCGCCTGCTTCGCCCTCGAGCCGGCGCAGCTCCTCGTCGACGACGCTCTGGTCGAGCTTCTTGAAGATCGGCCGCGGCGGCTGCAGCGGGGTGCCGACGTCGAGCGGCCGCGACTCCCACGGCGCCTGCACGGAGTACTCGCCGGTGAGGATCGGGTACGCCGGCCCGCCGTCGAGGTCGTCGACCTCGCGGATCTCCGGACCCGGTGTCACCGCCTGGCTGTGCCCGAGCGCGTCGGACACCTTCTGCGCCGAGTGCGGGAGGAACGGCGCCAGCAGCCGGTTGCAGTCGTCGACCACCTGGGCCGCGACGTGCAGCACCGTGCGCATGCGCTCGGGGTCGGTGTTCTTCAGCTTCCACGGCTCCTGGCCGGACAGGTAGGCGTTGGCGTCGGAGGCGACCCGCATCGCCTCGCCGATGGCCTGCTTCTGCCGGTGCCGCTCGATCAGCCCGCCGACCGTCTCGAACGCCTTGCGCGATGTCTCGAGCAGCGCGTGGTCGGCGTCGGCAAGACGGCCCTGCTCGGGGATCGAGCCGACGTTCTTGGCGATCATCGACACGGTGCGGTTGACCAGGTTGCCCCAGGTGTCGACCAGCTCGTCGTTGTTGCGCCGGACGAACTCCGACCAGGTGAAGTCGGTGTCCTGCGTCTCCGGGCCCGCGACCGCGATGAAGTAGCGCAACGCGTCGGGGTCGTAGCGGGACAGGAAGTCACGTACGTAGATCACGACCGAGCGGCTGGTGGAGAACTTGCGTCCCTCCATGGTGAGGAACTCGCTGCTGACCACCTCGGTCGGCAGCTGCAGCTCGCCGTACTCCCCGGGTTGGCCGCCCTTCGCGCCCTTGCCGTCGTAGGCCAGCAGCTCGGCCGGCCAGATCTGGGAGTGGAAGGTGATGTTGTCCTTGCCCATGAAGTAGAACGACTGCGCGGCCGGGTCGGTCCACCACGCCTTCCAGGCGTCGTCGTCACCCTGCCGGCGCGCCCACTCCACCGACGCGGACAGGTAGCCGATCACGGCGTCGAACCACACGTACAACCGCTTGTTGGGGTTGTCGCGCCACCCGTCGAGCGGCACCGGGATGCCCCAGTCGATGTCGCGTGTCATCGCCCGCGGGCGCACGTCGTCGAGCAGGTTCATCGAGAACTTCAGCACGTTGGGACGCCAGTCGGTGCGCGTCTTCAGCCAGTCGCCGAGCGCGTCGGCCAGCGCCGGCAGGTCGAGGAAGAAGTGCTCCTCCTCCACGAACCTCGGCTTCTCGCCGTTGATGCGGCTGCGCGGGTTCTTCAGCTCGATCGGGTCGAGCTGGTTGCCGCAGTTGTCGCACTGGTCGCCGCGCGCGCCGTCGTACCCGCAGATCGGGCACGTGCCCTCGATGAACCGGTCGGGCAGCGTGCGCCCCGTCGACGGCGAGATCGCGCCCATCGTGGTCTTGGGGATCATGTAGCCGTTGTCGTAGACCGTCTTGAACATGTGCTGCGCCACGGCGTAGTGGTTGCGCGTGGTCGTGCGGGTGAACAGGTCGTACGACAGGCCGAGGCCGTGCAGGTCCTCGACGATCATCCGGTTGTAGCGGTCGGCGAGCTCGCGCGGGGTCACGCCCTCCTTCTCCGCCTGCACCAGGATCGGCGTGCCGTGCTCGTCGGTGCCGGAGACCATCAGCACCTTGTTGCCCGCCATCCGCATGTAGCGGCTGAAGATGTCGGAGGGCACGCCGAAACCGGACACGTGGCCGATGTGGCGCGGGCCGTTGGCGTACGGCCAGGCGACTGCGGACAGGACATGACGACTCACACGGCGATCCTAGAGGCAGGCCCCGGGGCGCCTCGACGCGGTTTTCGACTGGCGCGTTGCGGTGGCCGCGCCTGGTCGAGTGGCGCGTTGCGTAGGCCCGGTAT
>CBFGZI010000103.1:0-13855 GCA_965653225.1 uncultured Propionibacteriales bacterium
CACCATGGGCCAGGTCGGCCACGCGCTGGCGCCCAAGGCGAGGTTCCGGATCCTGCACCGGGGCTACCGGGTGTTCCCCGACCCGACCGCCGCGCGCGGCGGCGACGGTGAGGACCAGCCGGCGACCCAGGAGCAGCTGCTGCTCGCGCGCATCCTGCGCGGCATCCACTGGTAGGCCGGACGCGGACGCGCCGACCCAGCTCGGCACAGGTCAGACCAGCCCAGAGCAGCCCAGACCAGCCCAGGGCGGGTCAGCCCGGCTCGGCGCCGGTGGCCACCGGACGGTCGGCGTCGGTGATCCAGCCGCTCCAGGAGTCGGCGTACAGGGCCGCGCCGTGCACGCCGGCGACCTCGAGCGCGAGCACGGTGTGCGCCGCGTTGATGCCCGAGCCGCAGTAGGCGCCGACCCGGCCGCCGTCGTAGCCGGCCTTCTCGAACCGCGCGATCAGCTCGTCGTGCGGGACCATCCGGCCGTCGTGGGTGACGTGCTCGGTGGTGGGGAGGTTGACCGCGCTCGGGATGTGCCCGGCGACCGGGTCGACCGGTTCGGTCCGGCCGGCGTAGCGCTCGGGTGCGCGTACGTCGAGCAGCAGACCGGTGGCGGCCAGGTCCGCCGCACCGGCGGCGTCGAGGAGCGCCATCCCGCCGGGCCGGGCGACGAAGTCACCGCGTCCCGGCACGGGCACGTCGGTGCTGACCGGCTCGCCCTCGGCGACCCAGGCCGGGAAGCCGCCGTCGAGCACGCGCACGTCCTGGTGCCCGAAGTAGCGCAGCAGCCACCACGCGCGGGCGGCGGACGTGCCGCCCTGGGCGTCGTACACCACGACCGGGTGGTCGTTCTCCACCCCGCACCGGCGCATCAGCGCCTCGAAGTCGGTGGCGGCGGGAAGCGGGTGCCGGCCGTGCTCACCGGGAGGGCCGGACAGGTCGTCGTCGACCGAGACGAAGTAGGCGCCCGGGATGTGTCCCTGCTCGTAGGCGTCACGCTCGGCCCCGGCGAGAGTCCAGCGCACGTCCAGCAGCGCCATCCGCGGCTTGGCGTCGATGAGCGCTCGCAGGTGCTCGGCGCGGATCAGTGGGGTCATCATCACGAGCCTCCGTCCCTCGCCCGGCCGTCGGACACCTCCGACGATAGTCGCGCGAAGGCCGGTCAGGGCACGTCGAGCAGCAGCGGTACGTACATCTCCTCCGGGGTGAGCGACCCGTGCAGGCCCACCAGCCGCGACTCGAACGGGAACCGCTCGGTCGACATCACCGCGACCGACCCCAGGCACGCGACGACCACGTCGCCCAGCCGTGGCTCGACGTCGTGACGCACCTGGCCGAACCACCCCTCGGCGACCGCCTCCTCACGGGTGAGGACCAGCGCCTGCTCACCGAGGCGTGCACGCCAGCGCGCGGCCACGTCGTCGACCGCGCCCGCGCGGCAGTAGACGTGCCGGAACCGGGCCTCGCCTCCGAGCAGCGTCACGCCCTCCCTCAGGTCCGGCTCCGCGTCGACGTCGACCCTGTCGTGCGGGTCCACGTCGACCATGCCGTGGTCGGCGGTGACCAGCAGGGCGGCGTCGGACGGTATGGCCTCGCGCAGCCGCTGTGCGAACGCGTCGACGGTCGCCAGCTGGTGGCGCCAGGCCTCCGACCGGCATCCGCGTGCGTGGCCGGTGGCGTCGAGGTCGGAGTCGTAGACGTAGACCAGGGACGGGGTGTCGGCGCCGGCGATACGCGCGGCGGCGGCGAGCCGCTCCCCCGCGCTGTCGGCGGCCACGAACTCCGCACCCCGCTGGCTGGCGAGGGTGAGGCCGCTGCCCTCGAACGCACGCTTGTTGACCACGGTGGTGGCCACACCCGCGCGGGCGGCCGCGGCCAGCGCCGTGGGGTGCGGCTGCCACTCCTCGGCGTCGACGGAGTCGTCCCAGCGCAGCGCGTTGAGCAGCCGGTCGGTGCCCGGGATGCGGCTGGTGTAGCCGACCACGCCGTGCGCCCCGGGCGGGAGACCGACGCCCAGCGAGGTGAGGCTGGTCGCGGTCGTGGAGGGGACGCCGCAGGAGAGCGTGCGCAGGGTGAGCGAGCACAGGTACGGCGCGTCCGCGGCGTTGCGCGCCAGCTGGCGCTGGCCGAGGCCGTCGACCAGCAGGAGCACGACCCGCGGCGCCGTCGGCAGCTCGAGCACGTTGCCGTCGGTGGGTGCGCCGGCCCGCCCACCGCCCCGTCCACCGTCCAGGCCGCTCAGTCCGGCGCCCAGCGTCCGGCTGAGCATGGCGGCCGCGGAGGGGACGAGGTCGACCAGCGACGCGGTGCCGTAGGCCGGCCTTACCACCGGCTCGGCGTAGGCCCGCGTCACCACCGGCTCAGGTCACCCTCAGGTCACCGGGTGGCGGTCGCGGCCGACAGCGACTGTGCGAACGACAGCAGCTGCGAGACCGCCTCCGGGCCGTCGGCGGCGGCGCTCATCCGCAGCGAGAAGTCGTCGGCGGTCATCGTGCCGGTGTAGCCGTGGTCGCCCTCGCACTCCGGGTCGCCGCAGGTGGCCGGCTCGAGGTCGAGGCGGTTGACCGCGCCCCAGCCGATGGTGAGGACGGCCTCGTTGGCCTCGGGGTGCCGCCCGGTCTGCCGGTCGTACTGCGCCGGCTCGGCGACCATCCGGTTGGTGACCACCGAGCGGACGGTCGACAGCGGCACCGCCTCGGTGGAGGTGGAGGCATACGGCGAGGGCAGCAGGTCGTCGGGCGGGTGCTCGTCGGTGTGCGCGACCAGGAGCCGGGTCGGTGTCAGCACGACCACGGTGACGTGGCGGCGTACCTCGTCGTCACGGTCGAACGTCGGCTCGTGGTGGAGCACGAAGTCGACCACGGCCTCTCCGGCGATGGCACCCTCGACCGCCTCGGTCACCACGGTGGGGTAGTAGCCGCACTGCACGATCGCCTCGCGGAGGCGGTCGTGCTGACGCGGCCTGATGCTCATCGTCGAACGGTCAGCCATGCCAACAGTCTGTCACGGTCGCCGAGTCCGGGCCCCCGAAGCCCGGCAGCCCGCCCCAGCCCGCCCCAGCCTGTGGACAACCGTCAGCCCGGCAGCGTGTCGCCGGGCGGCACGCTCAGCCGGCGGGCGAACCAGTCGCTGCGCGAGTCACGCACCGGTGCCAGCCGGCAGCTCGCGTCCAGCACGGTGCAGCTGTGGGCACCGGCGAGCACCAGCCCGAGGTCGAGGAACGCCACCTCCGGCAGGTCGTTCTTGAGCCGGGCCAGCCGCTGCAGCAGGTCCTCGAGGAGCGCCACGTCGACCCGCTCGCTGCCGCGGTAGCCGAACAGCAGCGGCGCGGCCCGGATGTCGCGCACCATCGAGGCCGCGTCGGTGTCGGTGAGCGGCGGGATCCGGTAGGACCGGTCCTCCAGCAGGTCGGAGGGCGCCCCGGCCACGCCGAAGGACACGATCGGCCCGAACAGCGGGTCCTCCATGCTCGTCATCGACACCGGGATGCCGGGCGAGGCCATGCGCTGCACCACGAACCCGGCGTCGGTTGGGTGGTCGATGATCTCGTTCAGCGTCTCCCACGCGTCACGCATCTCGGCCTCGTCGTCGATGTTGCGCCACACGTGCGACAGGTCGGGCCGCTGCTGCAGGTGGGACGCAGTGGCCTTGAGCACCACGTCCCAGCCCAGCTTCGTGCCCGCCATCAGCGCCTCGTCGAACGAGGCGACCTCGATCCGCGGCCACAGCCCGATGCCGTAGATGTCGAGCAGCTCGCCGACCCGCTCGAAGCCGAGCTGGACGCCGGCGGGGTCCTTGGCCAGCCACTCCCCGACCAGCCGGCGAGCCCGGGCCACGTCGACCTCCTCGAACGCGGCGATCGTGCCGGTCGAGCGCTGCAGCCAGGTGGAGTACTCGACCACGCACTTCAGCGCCCGCACCGCGGTCTCCGGACCCGGGTAGGACGGCACCGAGCCCCGGCCGGCGGCGCCCCGGACGTCGGGCACGCGCAGCAGCTCGGGGACGCCCTCGGTGGCGAGGAACGTGGACAGCAGCGGCTTCTCCGACTGCTCCCCCACCGCGGCGAGCACGTTGGCGACCTCCTCGCCGGAGGTGTTCAGCGGCGGGATGAACACCGCGATCACCGCGTCGACCTGCGGGTCGTCGACGGCGTCGTCGAGGGCACGCTCGAAGTCCTCGGCCGTGGCCTCGGCCCCCAGGGCCACGGGGTCGCGGACCACCAGGCCAGCGGCCGCGGCGGCGTCGGTCGCGAGAAGGCCGAGGGCGTCGGAGTTGCCGACGACCGCGACGCGCGGGCCACGCGGGAGCGGCTGGTGGGCCACCAGCTGGGCGACGTCGAACATGTCGTCGAGGGTGTTGACCTGGATCACCCCGGCCTGGGCGAACATCGCGTCGACGGCGGCCTGCGGCGCGGTGGTGGTGCGCACCGCGTGACCGACGGGGACACCCTGCGTCGTGCGCCCGGACTTGACCGCGACGATCGGCTTGCGCATCGCGACCCGGCGCGCGATGCGGCTGAACTTGCGCGGGTTACCGATGGACTCCAGGTAGAGCAGGATGACCTCGGTGTCGTCGTCCTCCTCCCAGAACTGCAGGAGGTCGTTGCCGGACACGTCGGCGCGGTTGCCGGCGCTGACGAAGGTGGACAGGCCGAGACCGCGCCGGTCGACGTTCTCCAGGATCGCCAGGCCGAGGGCGCCGGACTGGGAGAAGAAGCCGACGCGGCCGCGCGGCGGCATCAGCTGCGACAGCGAGGCGTTCAGCGACTGCTCGGGGTTGGTGTTGATCACGCCCAGGCAGTTCGGCCCGACCAGGCGCAGGCCGTACGAGCGGGACAGGCCGACCAGCCGACGCTGGCGGGTGCGGCCCTGCTCGCCGGTCTCGGCGAACCCGCTGGAGATCACGATGAGGCCGTTGACGCCCTTGCCGGCGCAGTCGAGCACGACGTCCTCGACCGACTCCGCCGGAACCGCCACCACCGCCAGGTCGACCGAGTCGGGGATGTCCTGCACCCGGGCGTACGCCGGGAGGCCGGCGACCGCCTCCGCGTTGGGGTTCACCGCGTAGACCCGGCCGGTGTAGCCGCCCAGCACCAGGTTGCGCACGATCGTCTGCCCGATGGTCTCCTGCCGGCGGCTGGCGCCGATCACCGCGATGCTGCGGGCCTTGAAGAAGTAGTTGATCGAACGGGCCTCGGCGCGGTGCTCGCGCGACTGCATCACGCTGACGGAGGTGTCGGTCGGGTCGATGCCGAACGTCAGGTGCATGACGCCGTCCTCGAAGCCGCCCTCGACGCGGTAGCCCGCGTCACGGAAGACCTGGGTCATCTTGACGTTCTCGGGCAGCACCTCAGCGACGAACTTGCGCAGCCCGCGCTCGCGTCCGGCCTGGGCCAGGTGCTCCAGCAGCAGCTGTCCCACTCCCCGGCCCTGGTGGGAGTCCTGGACGAGGAAGGCGACCTCGGCCTGGTCGTCGTCGATGCGGTCGTAGCGGCCGGTGGCGATGATCTCGCCGGCCAGCGTGATCACGAAGGCGACCCGGTCGGCGTAGTCGAGGTGGGTGAACTTGTAGACGTCGCGCTCGGACAGCTTGGGATACGGCGCGAAGAACCGAAGGTACTTCGACTCGGGGGACACCCGCTCGTAGAACCTGACCAGGCCCTCGGCGTCGTCCACGGTGATCGGGCGCAGGTGGGCAGCGCGACCGTCGGCCAAGAGGACGTCGGCCTCCCAGTGCGCGGGGTATGCCGTCTCCACCACGGTCGAGAGGTTAGCCGACGGCACCCGCGGATCAGAACCGCAGACCGGGCCCGCGGGGGCTGGACGGGCGCGCCACGAGGCGTGATCTGCTTAACTGCGGACCATGTCGCAGAAGCCGCAGAACGGGATCGCACGCGAGGAGTCGGCCGCGACGCAGTCGTTCCGGCAGGCCCGGGACTTCCTGCTCGCGCACCGCGAGGACTACGACACCGCCTACCGAGACTTCCGGTGGCCGGAGCTGGAGCGGTTCAACTGGGCACGCGACTGGTTCGACCGGCTGGCGATGGAGCAGGCGGACAGCACCGCGCTGTGGGTCGTCGAGGAGGACGGCAGCGAGCAGAAGGTGACGTTCGCGCAGATGTCGGACCGGTCGCGGCAGGTCGCCGGCTGGCTGGCCGAGCAGGGCGTCGGCCGCGGCGACCGCGTGCTGCTGGTTCTCGGCAACCGGGTCGAGCTGTGGGAGTGCATGCTCGCCTGCATCCGTCTCGGCACGGTGATGATTCCCGCGACCACGCTGCTGGCGCCGGCGGACGTGCAGGATCGGGTCAGCAGGGGCAACGCGCGGTGCGTGGTCACCGCCGTCGACGACGTGGGCAAGTTCGCCGACGTGCCGGCCGAGATGATCAGGGTCGCGGTCGGCGACCAGGGCGACGTCCCCGAAGGCTGGGCGGCGTACGCCACGTCGCACGACTGGCAGGGCAAGCCTCCGGCCGACGCCGACACCCGCGCCGACGAGCCCCTGCTGCTGTACTTCACCTCCGGTACGACGACGCTGCCCAAGCTGGTGGAGCACACGCACGTGTCCTACCCCGTCGGTCACCTGTCGACGATGTACTGGATCGGGGTCCAGCCCGGCGACGTGCACCTCAACATCTCCTCGCCCGGCTGGGCCAAGCACGCCTGGTCGTGCTTCTTCGCGCCGTGGAACGCCGGTGCGACGATCCTCATCTACAACTTCGCGCGGTTCGACGCGACGAAGCTGCTCGAGGTGATGAAGCGCTGCGAGGTGTCCACGTTCTGCGCGCCTCCCACCGTGTGGCGGATGCTGGTGCAGGCAGACCTGTCTCAGCACTCGCCGCCGGTGCGCGAGTGTGTGGGCGCCGGTGAGCCGCTCAACCCCGAGGTCATCGAGTCGGTGCAGCGGGCCTGGGGCATGACGATCCGCGACGGGTACGGGCAGACCGAGACGACCGCGCAGATCGGCAACCCGCCGGGTGCACCGCTCAAGGTGGGCTCGATGGGACGGCCGCTGCCGGGGTACGTCATCGCCCTGGTCGAGCCGGTCAGCGGCGAGGTCGGCACCGACGGCGAGATCTGCATCGAGATCGCGAAGCGGCCGCTGGGGCTGATGACCGGTTACCGCGACGACGCCGACCGCACAGCCGACGCGATGCGCAGCGGCTTCTACCACACCGGCGACGTGGCCAAGGTCGACGACGAGGGCTACATCACCTACGTCGGCCGCTCCGACGACGTGTTCAAGGCCAGCGACTACCGGATCAGCCCGTTCGAGCTGGAGAGCGCGCTGATGGAGCACCCGGCGGTGGCCGAGGCGGCCGTGGTGCCGTCGCCGGACCCACTGCGGCTGGCCGTGCCGAAGGCGTTCGTCGTGCTGGCCGGCGGACACGAGCCGGGTCCGGACCTGGCGCGCGACATCCTGGCGTACACCCGTGAGCACCTCGCGCCGTACAAGCGGATCCGGCGGATCGAGTTCGTGCCCGCCGACGGGGGCCTGCCCAAGACCATCTCGGGCAAGATCCGCCGGGTCGAGCTGCGCTCGGCCGAGGAGGACGCCGGCGAGTCCCGCTCCGGCGGCGAGTACCGCGAGGACGACTTCCCCGACCTGAAGGGCTGACCCCGGGGCGCCCACGAGCCATGTAACCGGGTCTGGCGGGCACTTCCCGAGGCGTATGAGCCGAGGGAGGCGTCCACACGCCCGGTAACCGGGTGTAGTGGGCACCGGCGAGCCGGCCGAACGAACGCACCACATCCGCACCGCGGAACCCCGGTCCGGGCGAGCCTGTCTTGCTCCGTCCGCGCCGCCGGGGACAATGGCTGCGACCCCGAGACCGGAGACACCAACGCCCCATGGCCCGACGCAGAACCAGGTCAGCACCCCCGCCCGAGGACTTCGAGGAGCAGATCCTCGACATCGACGTGGGCGAGGAGATGCGGTCGAGCTTCCTCGAGTACGCCTACTCGGTGATCTACTCACGCGCGCTGCCCGACGCGCGCGACGGCCTCAAGCCGGTGCAGCGCCGCATCCTCTACACGATGTCGGAGATGAACCTGCGGCCCGACCGCGGGCACGTCAAGAGCGCCCGCGTGGTCGGCGAGGTGATGGGTCGCCTGCACCCGCACGGCGACAATGCCATCTACGACGCGCTGGTCCGGATGGTGCAGTGGTGGTCGATGAGGCTGCCGCTGGTCGACGGGCACGGCAACTTCGGCTCACCCGACGACCCGCCGGCGGCGATGCGCTACACCGAGTGCCGGATGGCGCCGGCGACGCTGCCGATGACCGACTCCATCGACGAGGAGACGGTCGACTTCCGGCCCAACTACGACAGCCGCGAGTTCGAGCCCTCGGTGCTGCCGGCGGCGATCCCCAACCTGCTGGTCAACGGCGCCTCCGGCATCGCGGTGGGCATGGCGACCAACGTCGCCCCGCACAACCTGGTCGAGGTGGTGCAGGCGCTGCGGCACCTGATCAAGCACCCCGACGCCACCGTCGACGACCTGATGCGGTTCGTGCCCGGACCCGACCTGCCGACCGGCGGCAAGATCGTCGGGCTCGACGGCATCCGCGACGCCTACGAGACCGGGCGCGGGTCGTTCCGGATGCGGGCCACCGCCCGGGTGGAGAGCGTCACCCCGCGCCGCAAGGGCATCGTGGTCACCGAGCTGCCGTACCAGGTCGGGCCGGAGAAGGTGGTCGAGCGCATCAAGACGCTGGTGCAGACCAAGAAGCTGCAGGGCATCGCCGACATCAAGGACCTCACCGACCGCGACAAGGGCATGCGGCTGGTGATCGAGGTCAAGAACGGCTTCCGTCCCGAGGCGCTGCTGGAGCAGCTGTACAAGCTGACGCCGATGGAGGACTCGTTCGGCATCAACGCGGTCGCCCTGGTCGACGGCCAGCCGCGCACGCTGGGGCTGAAGCAGCTGCTCGAGGTGTTCCTCGAGCACCGCTACGACGTGGTGCGGCGCCGGTCGCTGTTCCGCCGCAAGAAGGCCGAGGACCGGCTGCACCTGGTCGAGGGTCTGCTGGTCGCGATCCTCGACAT
Organism: uncultured Propionibacteriales bacterium; assembly: GCA_965653225.1. Classification (GTDB taxonomy): domain Bacteria; phylum Actinomycetota; class Actinomycetes; order Propionibacteriales; family Nocardioidaceae; genus JALZDI01. The sequence goes on from CBFGZI010000103.1 coordinate 9,035, forward strand.
CGACGAGGTCATCGCGCTGATCCGCAGCAGCGACAACGCCGAGCAGGCGCGCCGGCGGCTCATCCAGGTGTTCGACCTGACCGAGGTGCAGGCCACCTACATCCTCGACATGCCGCTGCGCCGGCTGACCAAGTTCTCCCGTATCGAGCTGGAGAAGGAGCAGTCCGAGCTGCAGCGCAGCATCGAGGAGCTCACCGCGATCCTCGAGGACGAGGGTCTGCTGCAGCAGGTGGTCTCCGACGAGCTCGCCGAGATGGCCAAGCAGCACGGCACACCGCGCCGCACCGTGCTGCTGGAGTCGGCCGGCAGCCCGGTCTCGGCCACGGTGCCGCTCGAGGTCGCCGACGACCCGTGCTTCGTGCTGATGTCGTCGGCAGGCCTGCTGGCGCGCACCACCGACCAGGAGCCGCTGGGCGAGGGTGGCGGCCGCGCCAAGCACGACGTCGTCGTCAGCGCGGTCCCGGCCACGGCACGCGGCCAGGTCGGCGCCGTCACCTCGCAGGGGCGGCTGATGCGGCTCGACGTCCTCGACCTGCCGACACTCCCCTCGACCGCGAACGCACCGCACCTGCAGGGCGGAGCGCCGATCTCGGAGTTCCTCGTGCTCGAACCGGGCGAGCGGGTGCTGTGCCTCACCACACTCGACCCCGAGTCGCCGGGGCTGGCGCTGGGCACCGCTGCGGGCGTGGTCAAGCGGGTCAACCCCGACCACCCTGCGAACAAGGACGCGTGGGACGTGATCCGGCTCGACGAGGGCGACGAGGTCGTAGGTGCGGTCGAGCTGCGCACGGGCGAGGAGGAGATGGTGTTCATCGCCTCCGCGGCCCAGCTGCTGCACTTCCCCGCCTCGGCGGTCCGCCCGCAGGGCCGCACAGGCGGCGGGGTTGCCGGTATCCGGGTGGCCGACGGCGCGCACGTGACGTTCTTCGGCGCGTTCGACGCCGACCTCGACGCCGCGGTAGTGACCGCGTCCGGCTCGTCCGACTCGCTGCCGGGCACCGAGGCCGGCTCGCTGAAGGTGACCACCTTCGCCGAGTACCCCTCCAAGGGCCGGGCGACCGGCGGCGTGCGCTGCCACCGGTTCCTCAAGGGCGAGGACACGCTGCTGCTGGCCTGGGCCGGACCGGCGCCGGCGAGGGCCGCGGCCACCAGCGGCGCGCCCGTCGACCTGCCTGACCCCGACACCCGCCGCGACGGTTCCGGCGTACCCGCGCCGCAGCCGATCGCCGCCGTGGCCGGGCCGGCCGCGACGCTGACCACCGGCCGCTGACCGTGAGGAGGACACGGCCCGCGCCGATGCTGACGGCCCTCGTGACGGTTTTGTCGGCCCTGTCCGCAATGTCACTGCTGAGCGCGTGCTCGGGTGGCTCCGGCGACACGACCCCGCTGCCGCAGCGGCTCACGTCGGCCAAGCGCTCCCTCGACAAGGCCGCCAGCATCGACCTCACTCTGCGCGCGCAGCGGCTCCCGCCCGGCGTCGCCGGCGTCCGCCAGGCGACCGGCGTGGCCACCCACGCGCCGGCGTTCCGCGGCACGATCACGATCGCAGCCAGCGGCCTCCTCGACGGGCAGACCGTCTCCGTGGTCGCGGTCGACAACCGGGTCTACGCGCAGATGCCGTTCACGTCCTCCTTCATCCAGGTCGACCCGGCCGACTTCAACGCGCCCGACCCCGCCCGGCTGATGGACACGAGCTCGGGGCTGTCCACGCTGCTCGGCTCGGCCACGAACCTGTCCGTCTCCGGTGAGGAGCGCGAGGGCGACCAGGTGCTCACCGCGGTGTCGGCAAAGGTGCCCGGCGACACGTTGCAGGGCATCTTCCCGTCGGCGTCGGCGCAGCAGCCGTTCGACGCGACGTTCTGGCTCGACGGTGACGACGGGCTGCGCCGGGCCGAGGTCACCGGGCCGTTCTACGGGCGGGCGCCCGAGGTGACCTACGAGATCCAGCTACGAGCCTCCGACAAGCAGGTGCAGATCACTCCCCCGTGACCGAGCCAGGCGACCTCCCCGACCAGCAGCACGTCACCGGCGCCGACGCGTCCCGGCGTACGACGCTCACGCTGGCCAGCCTGGCGGTCGCCTTCGCCGCCGCCGACACCTACGTGGTGGTGCTCGCCCTGCCGGACATGATGCGCGGCGTCGGGCTGGGCATCGACCAGCTACAGCGTGCGGCACCGATCGTGTCGGGGTTCCTGCTCGGCTACGTCGCGATGCTGCCGCTGATCGGGCGGATCGCCGACCTGCGCGGCCGCGTGCCGGTGCTGGTCTTCTCGCTGCTGGTCTTCTCGCTCGGGTCGCTGGTCACCGCGACCGCGCATGGCCTCGTGCCGATGGTGCTGGGTCGTTTCCTGCAGGGACTGGGAGGCGGCGGGCTGGTGCCGGCGACGCTGGCGCTGGTCGCAGACCTGTGGCCGGTGCAGCGTCGCGGCGTTCCCCTCGGCGTGGTGGGTGCGGTGCAGGAGCTGGGTGCCGTGCTCGGACCGCTGTACGGCGCTCTCGTGCTGGCGCTGTGGCCGTGGCCGGCGATCTTCTGGATCAACCTGTTCGCGGGCCTGGCGCTGGCGGTCGCGATCGCCACCACCGGTCGTCGCATGCCGCGTTCGAGTCATGTCGACGGCACGGGAAGCGACCAGCCGGCGCAAGTCGCGCCGATCGACGAGCGGGGCGGCCCGGACTGGCTCGGGATCGGGGTGCTGACGCTGGCCGCCGTGGCGCTGACGCTGCTGCTTGCCGAGCCGCAGCCGCTGGTGCGTGACGTGACGCTCGGCCTGGCGTGGGTGCCGCTCGCCGGCGGCAGCGCCTGGCTGGCCCCGCTGACGCTGGTGTGCCTGGCGGCCGTCGCGGCGTTCGTGTTCCGCGACCTCACCGCGACCCGTCCGCTGCTGGACCTACGCGGGCTGCGCCAGGTGGTGGCGTCCACCGACGTGCTGGGTGCGGCACTGCTCGGCCTCGCCCTCGCCGGCATCGTGCTGACCTTCGCCACCGCCGACCCGAAGGTGGCCGTGGTCTCGCCGCAGGGCCCGTGGTTCCTCACCGGCGGCGCCCTGGCCGCCGCCGGGTTCTGGATGCGCCAGCGACGCGCCGCGCACCCGCTGGTGCCCCGGCGCGCGTTGTCCGCGCCACCAGCATGGGGCGCGCTCGCGGTCTCCTTCTTCGTCGGTGCGGCGCTGATCGCGGCGCTGGTCGACGTGCCCGTCTTCGCGCGGGTGACCACCGAGCCGAGCTCCCAGCTCGGCGCCGCGCTGGTGCTGCTGCGCCTGCTGCTGGCTCTCCCGGTGGGCGCGCTCGCCGGCGGCTGGCTCGTCCACCGGTTCGCGGCCGGACACGTGACCGCAGTGGGGATGGCGGCGAGCGCGGCCGCGTTCGTCGCGATGACCGGTTGGGACGCTCGGTCCCTGGACGGCGCGGGCGCGACGGTGGCCCTGGTCGTGTGCGGTCTCGGCTTCGGCCTGGCGCTCGCACCGGTCAACGCCGCCCTGCTGGCCGCCACGGCGCCGGCCGTGCACGGCATCAGCAGCGCACTCGTGGTGGTGGCCCGGATGGTCGGCATGCTGGTCGGGATCTCGGCGCTGACGACCATAGGTCTCGCCCGCTTCTACACCGTGGAGGCGTCCATACCGTCGCCGACGCGGCTGTGCCCCGGGCACCCGGCGACCTGCCGGCCGTACATCTCGCTGCTCCGCGAAGCGGGCCTGACGCAGCTGCACACGGTGTTCGCCGGCGCGGCGGTGTGCGCGCTCGTCGCCGCGGTGCTCGGTCTGGGCCTGCTGCGTGGTCACGACGCGGCGCGCGGGCTGTCTGGAATCCGGACCGGCGGAATCGGGCAGTCCACCGACCGTTAGCCTCGGCGGGGTGACTGACCCCTTCGCCGACCTGCTGGACGCAAACGCCCGCTACGCGGAGTCGTTCGACCTCGCCGGGTTCGACGGCGTGGCGCACGCCGGCGTGGCGGTCGTGACCTGCATGGACTCGCGCATCGACCCCCTCCGGCTTCTCGGTTTAGGTCCGGGTGACGCGAAGATCCTGCGGAACCCCGGCGGCCGGGTGACCGAGCAGGCGCTCACGGCGCTGGTGCTCGGGGTCAACCTGCTGGGCGTCGAGCGAATCCTGATCGTGCCACACACCCGCTGCGCGATGGCGTCTGCGAGCGAGGCGGACCTGCGCGAGCGCGTTGGCAAGGCCAGCGGGCTGGACGCCACCTGGGAGACGTTCGGTGCGATCGAGGACCAGGAGGCGGCGCTGCGCGACGACGTTGCTCGCGTACGGGCCCATCCGCTGATCGCCGACTCCGTGGCCGTGGGCGGGTTCCTGTACGACGTCGACACAGGGCGGATCACCAGGCTCGTGTGACCTGCTTCTAGCCCCTCGTGCGGAAGCTCCACGTCGTCGTGAACAGGCGGTTGCCGGCGAAGTCGCGGATCCCACCGGACCCACCGCGCACGACCACGGTGTAGCGGGTGAACCTGGCCAGTCGGCGACCCGGCTCCAGCAGCCAGCTACGGGAGCTCCCCTGCCGGAAGACGTTGGCGAAGACGAAGTTGCGCGTACGGGTGTTGAACAGCTCGAAGGTCCCTCTGTTCACCCCGCGCACACCTTCGCTGAAGCGCACCGCGACGTCGGTGAACCGGCTGACCCCCGTAGACCCAGCACGCGGGAACTCGTCGACCACCCGTGGCCGTGTGTTGTCGCAGCGGCATGGCCGTGGGTGGCACCGTGGGTTGCACGGGCAGTGGTTGCACGGCGGCGGGCACTCCGGGTTACACGGGCACTGGTTGCACGGCGGCGGGCAGTGCGGCTCACACGGCGGCGGGCAGTTCGGCT
>CBFGZI010000104.1:0-13703 GCA_965653225.1 uncultured Propionibacteriales bacterium
GGAGCGCCTCACGGCGCGTGGCCGCTCGTAGCGGCTTATTTTGGGACCCGGGGCTACCGCGGCCCGACGCTCGCCCCAGGTTACCTGCTTCAGACCAGCAGACCAGCCCGTTCGGCTCGTGCGGCGGACTCCAGGTCGTCGGCCAGCGTGACGAGCCGCGCGGCGGACGCGGCGTCACACTCGGGGATCTCCGCCCGGCCGGAGGCGCAGATGCGGGTGAATGCCGCGGCGCGGTGCAGCGTCGTCGACAGGTCGCCGGCCACGACCCCCCGCAGCACCGTGTCGGCAAGCTCACGTACCTCTTCCGGGCCGGGCGGGTCCACCACTCCGGCCACCACCTCGTGCACCGGCGCGTGTCGCCGTCCGGTGGCGAACTCCCGGGCGGCGGCGACCGGGTCGGACTGCACCCACGAGCGGAGTAGGTAGAGCCGCCACAGGGCACCGGGGAGCGAGTCCGCGGGGGCGCTGGCCCATAGGTCGGCCACCGTGTCCAGGCCCTGCTCGTCGGCGAGGTGGACGATCCGCTGGACGACGGCCTCGTCCTGGTGCGAGCGCGCTCCCCTGACCAGCAGGGCGGCCGTCCGGTGGGCCACCTCGGCGCGCAGCGCCGGGTCCTCCCCGCCGGGGAGCTCGTCGAAGGCGGCGTCGCCGGGCATCACCGGTCGGCGTGGCCGTGGCGCGGACATCCCCCCATCGTGCCCCATGCGGTGGCTCAGCCACCGTCGGAGAGTCGCCGGCGCATCCGCTTCACCTCGCCGCGGCGGCGCTTGGAGTCCAGCCGCCGCTGCTGCGAGGCCCGGGTAGGCCGGGTCGCACGCCGCTTCCTGGCCGGCGGGCGGGTCGCCTCCCGCAGCAGAGCAGCCAGCCGCTGCTCGGCGACGACGCGGTTGCGCCACTGCGACCGGTGCTCGGACGCGGTGACCGTGAGGACCCCGTCGGTGAGCCGGTCGCCGAGACGGCGTACTGCACGCGCGTGCACCTCCTCGCCCAGCCCCTCACCGAGTGCCGGCGAGCGGGCCACGTCGAGGCTGAGCTGGACCCTGCTGTCCGCGGTGTTGACCGACTGCCCGCCGGGTCCGCCGGACCTGCTGAAGCGCCAGGTCAGCTCGCGCTCGGGTATCCACACGTCGCCGTCCACGTGCACCGGTCCGGGCATGCGGCTCCCTCCGTCGGTGCATCTCGGCGCGGATCGCCCGAGACCGCCCAGGTTCTCCATGAGAACCCTCTCACGGTGAGTTCATGGAAGTTTCAGGGTCGCCCGTCAGTGTTCTGGATGTACGCAACACCACCCGCAGCTGGGGGCGGGCCCAACACACAGGAGAAACAATGAACACACTCCTCAAGGGGCTCATCGTGACCCTTGCCACCGTCTTCGGATTCGCCCTGATCGCGGCGGGCGTGAGCGTGGGGCTCGCACCGGCTTCCGACACCCACCCGGTGAAGCACGACAAGGTCCTCGTCAAGCGCGAGGACTCGGCCCCCGTGGCCGCGGTGGTCGAGGATGACGACAACAGTCCCGACGACAACGGACTCGATCCGCGGATGAGTACACGTAACCGCAACCAGCACGGGTCGGGCGGTCAGGCCCGAGCCGAGGCCAACGACGACCACGGCGGTCTGCGGGCCGCGGGTCAGAGCGACGACGCCAACGACATGGCGACCGCCGGCACCAACACCGGTGGCGTCAGCACCAACACCGGCACCGGCGGCGTGAACGTCGGTCGGAGCATCACCAGCGGCCACAACGCCAACAGCAGCGGCGAGGTCGAGCCCGGTGACGACCACGGCCACGGCGTTGAGCCCGGCGACGACAACGGCGGCGGCTCCGGCAGCTCGGGCTCGGGCAGCTCCGGTGGCGGCGGCGACGACGGCATCCACCACGACCTCAACGACGACTGATCCTCTCACTCCGGGTGGGTGGCGCTGCCCCTGTCGCCCACCCGGGACCCCCCCACAGCCGGGTGGGCGGCGCTGCCCCTGCCGCCCACCCGGCGCCCTGTTTCGCACCACACCATTTCCGAACCTCTTCAGAACCTGTCCTCGCCAGGAGCCGTGAGCCATGACCAAGAGCTGGAACCTCGTCCAGGGCGACGAGATCGTCCCGGGCCTCAGCGCCATCAAGCCGCTCGGCGGCGGACACGTCTACGAGGCCTACCTGGGCTGGGACGAGCGGCTCTTCGCCCCGGTCGTGGTCAAGCTTGTCCGTCCCCACCTGGTCGACGACGAGTCCACCCTGGTCGGCCTCGAGCGCGAGACTCGCATGCTCGGCCGGCTGAACCACCCGGTGATCGTGCGCGGCTTCCGGTCCGTGCAGCGCGGCCCCCGGCCCCATCTGGTGCTGGAGAACCTGGACGGCCCGCGGCTGTCGGACCTGGTGCGCAAGTACGGCCCATTGCCGCTGCAGCAGCTGCTGCCACTCGGACTTGAGATGTGCTCTGCCCTGCACTACCTGCGCACCTGCGGCGTGGTGCACCTCGACGTCAAGCCGAGCAACATCATCATGGGCGCCCCGCCGCGGCTGATCGACCTGAGCATCGCCCGGACGGCGGAAGCCGCGTCGAGGCTGACCCACATCATGGGCACCGACCCCTACATGCCGCCCGAGCAGTGCGACCCTCCGCGCACCGGTGTGCCCGGACCGCCCTCGGACGTCTGGGCGCTCGGCGTCTCGCTGTTCGAGGCGGTGGCCGGCTACCGTCCGTTCCCGCACGGGATCGCCGACGAGGACGCACCGGTCATCGACCGGTTCCCCCAGCTGGTAACGCCGCCGGCCGAGCTGCCGGCCGACATCCCGCCGCAGGTGGTGAAGCCGATCTACGCCTGCCTGGAGTACGACCCGGCCGACCGGCCCACGCCGTCTGAGCTGGCCGGGGTGCTCGAGCCGCTGGTCGACGCGTTGCCGCGTCCGCAGCTGGCGTTCAAGCCCACGCTCTCCCTGAGGGGCTGACCTGCGGGGCTGACCGCGAGCCGGTCAGTCGGCGGCGAGCCGGTAGCCCATCCCGCGCACGGTCTGGATCACGTTCGCGCCGAGCTTGCGACGCAGGTACCGCACGTAGACGTCGACCACGTTGGACGAGGGGTCGAAGTCGTAGCCCCACACGTGGGAGAGCAGCTGCTCGCGGGAGAGGACCTGTCCAGGGTTGCGCAGGAACACCTCGGTCAGCGCGAACTCGCGGGCCGACAGGTCGATGACCTTCTCGTCGATCGACGCCCGACGTGTGCGCAGGTCCAGCGACAGCGGACCGTGCTGCAGCACGGTGACCTCGGGCGATCGGTCGCTGCGCAGCCGCAGGCGGATGCGCGCCAGCAGCTCGTCGAAGCGGAACGGCTTCGGCATGTAGTCGTCGGCCCCGCCCTCGAGGCCCGCGACGGTGTCGGTGACCGAGTCACGAGCCGTCAGGATGACGACCGGTATTGACCCGTGCGACTCGCGCAGGCGGCGCAGCACCGTGAACCCGTCCATGACCGGAAGGCCGATGTCGAGCACCAGCAGGTCGAACTCGCCGGAGAGTGCGTGGGCCAGAGCGGTGGCGCCGTCGCCGACCACCGTGGGCGTGAACCCGTTGGCCCGCAAGCCCTTCTCCACGAACGAGGCGATGCGGGACTCGTCCTCGGCCACCAGGATCCGGCTCATCGGTCCTCCGTCCAGTCGTCGTGGGAGTCGACGGTGTGCGCCCCGCCGGCCGGCAGGACGAGGGTGAACGTGGCGCCCTCGCCGGGGGTCGAGTCGAGGCTGACCTCGCCGCCGTGCGCGGTCGCGATCGCCCGCACGATGGACAGCCCGAGCCCCGAGCCCTCCGGTCCGCGCGTGTCGTCGCCGCGCTGGAAGCGCTGGAAGATGCGCTCGGTGTCCGCGGGGTCGATGCCGGGGCCGGTGTCACGCACCCACCAGCGCACGACGCCGTCCTCGTTGGCGCTTCCCAGGGCGATGACGTCCCCGGCCTCGGTGTGCTGCACGGCGTTGGTCGCCAGCTGCACCAGCGCCTGGGTGACACGCTGGGGGTCCACGTGCACGGTGCCCTCGGCGCGCTCGTCGAGCTTCCAGGCCCGGTCGCCGAGCGCGCGTACCTTGTCGAGCACCTCGTCGGTGAGCACGCCGGCGTCTGCGTCGACCGGCCTGAGGAAGTCGGGCCGGCCTGACTTGGCCAGCACGATCATGTCGTCGACGAGCCTGGCCATCCGGTCGACCTCGTCGAGGACCAGGTCGCGGGTGGCCTCGGTCTCGGGGACGTGCTCGGGGTCGAGCAGCTCGAGGTGGCCGCGAACGATGGTGATGGGCGTGCGCAGCTCGTGACCGGCGTCGTCGAGGAAGCGCCGCTGCTGGCCGAACGAGTGCTCGAGCCGGTCGAGCATCGCGTTGAACGTGTTGCCGAGGTCGGTGATGTCGTCGTTGCCGGTGGTGTCGATCCGCCGGCTGAGGTCGGTGTGGCTGATCTCCTGGGCGGTGGCCCGCATCTTCCGCAGCGGCTGCAGCAGCCGGTCCGACACCATCCATGCGCCCAGGGTGACGAGGATGAGCGCGATCCCGGCCACCAGTGCGTAGGTCTGCATCACGGACATGAACTGCGCGCGCTCCGCGTCCACGAAGTAGACCGGCACATACGCGCCGAGCTGCTGCGGATGCTGGGGGTCGCGGACCAGCTGGACCGCCATCACGATCTCGCCGAACTGCTTGGTGTCCATGCGCCGGGAGCCACCACCGGCACGCGTGAGGTCGTCCACCGCGGCCCGGAAGGCCTTGTTCTTTAGCAAATGGTCGTGGTTTTTCTGACTAGGTGACTGAAGCTCGGCGTGTCCGTCGAGGAAGCCGAACACGATCTCGTTGGGGTCGGGAGCCTTGCTCAGCAGCGCGGCCCGCATCATGCTCCTCGCGGTGGTGGTGGCAGGGTCGAGTTTCTGCCGAAGGTTGACGAACCCAGTGAGCTCCTGCTCGACCGCCTGGTTGATCCGCTCGTTCAGCTGGTTCGACACCACCTCGTACGCGGCCAGGCCGGCGCCGAGCAGCCCAAGCGCGGTCAGCAGCACCACCCAGGCGGCGATCTGGGTACGCACCGCGCGGGCCTGGGCGGCGATCCGGTGCCGCAGGCCGGGGTCAGTGGTCATCGTCGGTGGCCATCGCCCCGCTGGTCAGTGGGGCCCGCTGTTGCCGCCACCGCCGTGGTCGTCGAAGCCCCCGTCGTCGTCCGGGGTCACCACCGGCGGGCTGACCGTCTGGACGCCCCCGTTGTCATCACTGCCGCCACCGTTTCCGCGGTTGCGGCCGTGGTCGTCCGGAGTCGACGAGTGCTCGGCGGTCTGGGTGTGCTGCGGGTGGGTGCTCTTGGTGGGGCGGGGACGCAGGGTCAGTGTCGCAGCGGCAGAGGGAGTCGGCTGCACGGTCGCGCCGAGGGTCACCGGCTGGCCGACGGCCGGCAGCGGACCGGGGTCAGAGGCAACCCTGCCCAGGTAGAAGCCGCCGAGCAGGGCCACCGTGACGGCGGCCGCGCCAGCCTTCCAGATGCTGTTCATGCCTCTAGTCTCCGCCTTTTGGACGAGATCAGCATGACACGCAGATGAGAACGCTCTCATGGTTATTGCGGCGTCTTTACGTGCCCTAGGGTCAGGGCGTGGCGATCAGGAGGGCCCGCGCGGCCGACGAGGAGGCCAAGCGCGCGGCCAGCATGGTGCGGCTGCCCGCGCGCCGGCTGACGCCGATGGCCGCACTGGGACGCCGGGTGCTGTACGCGCTGGGCCTGCTGGCGGCGATCGTGCTGCTCGTCTGGGCCGACCTCGACGGCTACGTAGACAACGTCGACCCGACGAAGAAGGTGTCGCACCTCGAGGCGATCTACTACGCCACGGTGACGATGACCACGACCGGCTACGGCGACATCGTGCCGTACACGACGGCGGCCCGGATGGTGAACGCGTTCCTGGTCACGCCGCTGAGGATCATGTTCCTGGTGCTGCTGGTCGGCACCACGCTCGAGGTGCTTACCAGCCAGACGCGCGACCTGTGGCGGGTCGGACGATGGAGGAAGACGATGCAGGACCACGTCGTGGTCGTCGGCTACGGCACCAAGGGACGCAGCGCGGTCACCACGCTGCTCAGCAACGACATGCCGAAGGACTCGATCGTGGTGGTCGACGCGAGCGCCACTGCCCTCGAGGACGCGAACGCACACGGGCTGGCCATCGTCGTCGGCGACGGCACCCGCCGAGACGTGCTCCAGAACGCCGAGGTGAGGCGGGCGCGACAGGTCGTCATCACCCTCGACCGAGACGACTCCGCGGTCCTGGCCACACTGACGGTCCGCCAGCTCAACCCCGACGCCTACGTGGTCGTCGCCGTACGCGAGCAGGACAACGTGCCGCTGGTGCGGCAGAGCGGGGCCGACGCCGTCATCACCTCCTCCGAGGCGGTGGGCCGCCTGCTGGGGCTGTCCACGATGAGCCCGAGCCTGGGTTCGGTGCTGGAGGACCTGCTGGCCTACGGCGAGGGCCTCGAGGTGGCCGAGCGGCAGCTGCTTGCCGGTGAGGTCGGCAAGCAGCCGCAGTCGTTGCCCGACCAGGTGGTCGCGGTGATCCGCGACGGCTACGTGTACCGCTACTACGAGCCCACGGTGACCCAGCTGCAGCGGGGCGACCGGCTGGTCGTGATCCGGCCGGCCGAGGAGCAGCCGTGGGCGCCACGTCCGGGCACCCACGAGCACGAGGTTCCCTAGGCGGCGCCCCCGGGCCGGACGGTCGTCAGCCGGCGGGTGCGGGCGGGGCCGGCATGAGCTCTCGTGCCTCGTCCGCGGTCAGCCCGGTCAGCTGCAGCAGGTCGACCACGATCGAGCGCACCTGCGCCAGCACCACCGCCGCCGACAGGCCGCCCTGCAGGGTCTGGATCGCGGTCTGCTCGGCGATGTCGGCGAGCATGTCGCCGGCAGCGGTCGGCATGCGGCCGGCCGCGAACTCCTCCGCGATCACGTCGGCGGCGTCGGCCACCCGGTCGACCAGCGCGAGGTAGGACTCGGGCACGCTCTCGCCGGCGCGCGTGACGGCCACCATGCGGCGTACCAGCACGCGCGTGTTGCGGATCGCACGGTCCAGCGGCACCACCAGCGAGGCCATCCTGCGTACAGCGGGGCGGTGGCGGCGGCGCCACGGCGACGAACGCACGACGTCGAGGCCCTCGCGGGCGGCTGCGCGCAGGTCGTCGAGCGCCGTCTCCGTGGCCCGCGCGTCCTCCAGGGTCGCGACCGCGTGGGCGACGTCTCCCTCCTCGACGCTGTCCGTGGCCGCGCGCAGCAGGCGGGCGAGGTCGCGCACGATGCGTGCGGCCTGCTCGCGGGGCCGCCGCAGCGGGGCGCGGGGTACGACCGTGGCGGCCACCAGCGCCACGGCTCCGCCGACGACCGCGTCGAGCCACCGGCTCAGGCCCGCGTCGGGGTTGGGCAGCAGGATGGCCACGATCACCGACTGCACCGCAGCCTGGCTGACCAGCAGGTTCCCGGCGTCCAGCAGCACCGCGGCGGACATGGCCACTGCGACGATCACCACGATCTGCCACACGCCGGTGCCGACCCAGTGGATGAACAGGTCGGCGATACCGACCCCGAGGGCGACGCCGACCGTGACCTCGGCCACCCGGCGCAGCCGCTGGCCGTACGTCACGCCGAGGCACACGATGGCCGCCACCGGCGCCAGGAACGGCTGGGAGTGCCCAAGCAGCTGCGAGGCGGCCAGCCACGCCACGCCGGCGGCGACGGCGCACTGCCCGATCTGCCAGCCGCGCACGCGCAGCCGCTGCAGCCGCTGCCGCATGGACAGGCGCCCGCGGGCCCACACCCGAGGGCCCAGGTCGCCGAGCCGTCCGCCCATGTGTCCGCCCATGTATCCGCCCAGGCGGACGCCGGCCGTGCCGGGCTGCGGGCCCGGCTCGGCGTCGCCAGGCGGGCTGTCGGCCCGGGTGCGCTCGTGCGCGGTCACAGCGGACATCATGGCCGCCCGTAGGTGTCTGTCCCAAGCCCCCCGCTGAAGTGGTCAGCCTCTGGTCAGGTGGTGGTGGCCACGCTGAGCCAGGTCATCGCCGCGACCAGGGCCCCGGCCAGCTCGACCAGGAGCGACACGCCGGCGGCCTTGGCGGCCACGATGGTGGCCCGCCAGGCGTCGTCGTGCGTACGCAGCCGCTGCCGCTCGCTCAGGTAGACACCGACCAGGAAGCCCAGCACGAGCCCGATGACCGGCACGACGAAGAACCCGACGAGCCCGAGGAGGCCGCCGAGCACGATCGAGCGCCGGGGAACGCCGCTGGCGCGCAGCCGCCGGTCGGGTATGACGTACTTCACCACCTGGGCGGTCGCGATGCTGACCGTCGCCACGGCGAGCACCACCCACCCCAGCGCCGTCTTCGTGGCCAGCGCCCAGACCAGGATCGCGCCCCAGACCAGGACCGCACCCGGCAGGACGGGTACGACGACGCCCACCAGGCCGACCATGATGGCCAGGCCGACCACTACCTCGCCCGCCGCGCTCACGCTGCCGAGTCTGCCCCACACGCAGACACGACGACGGCGGCCACATGCTGGTGACCGCCGTCGTGAAGTCTTGGCTGTGTAGTTACGCGGTTACGCCTCGGATACCGCTGTGCTGCGCTCAGCGCTCCTCGGAGCCGGCCGTGGCCGGGGTTTCGGCCAACCGCGAGGTCTCGTCCTGGATGTTGAGTGCGACGGAGCGGAGCTTGTCGGCGTGCTCGCGGCCGTGGTGGGCGCAGAAGAGCAGCTCGCCGCCGCCGGCGAGCTCTACGCGAATGTAGGCCTGAGCGCCGCACCGGTCACAACGGTCCTCGGCAGTCAGGGATGGACCCGGGGCTACTGCTGTGGTCACGTATGGCCTCTTTCCGACTCGGTGTCAGGCTCCACAGACGACAACATCCAAACATCTCGAATGCTTCCCGGGCTGTGGGGCCCTTTGTGCGGTTGTGACGCAACTGCGGTGGTGCGTTGTAGGAATGGTGCCCTCGAATCGGTCAGCTGGTGCGCATTTTCCAGAATCTGGTGCGGGCTTGTGAGTATTACCCTGCTGCAGACCCTGCCACACGCAGGCAATGTCACGAGCACGTCACACCGGCGGTGAACGGTTGTCCACAGGCTGCCACTGAGCCTGCGGCGGGGGTGCCAGTGAGGCTGCCAGTCAGCCTGCCGGGCGAGCCTCCCGCCCCGGGCGTGTCGCGGCGCGGACCGAGGGCCCGATGCGTCGCTCACCGGCGTGGATGGCCGGGTCGCGGGGGTGCGCCCGGGTAGCCTTGCGGCGCGCCCGTCGCGTCAGCCAGTGTTCACCCAGAGCCAAGGAGCAGCGTGCCAGCCCAGGGGGCCCAGACCAGCGTGGACAACACCTACAACGCACACCACCTCCTCGTCCTCGAGGGGCTGGAGGCGGTCCGCAAGCGCCCCGGCATGTACGTCGGCTCGACCGACACGCGCGGGCTGATGCACTGCCTGTGGGAGATCATCGACAACGCCGTCGACGAGGCCCTCGGCGGCTTCTGCGACGACATCGAGGTGGTGCTGCACCCCGACGGCTCGGCGGAGGTGTGCGACAACGGCCGGGGCATCCCGGTCGACAAGGAGCCCCGCACCGGCCTCAGCGGTGTCGAGGTCGTGTTCACCAAGCTGCACGCCGGCGGCAAGTTCGGCGGCGGGTCCTACATCGCCACCGGCGGCCTGCACGGCGTCGGCTCGTCGGTGGTCAACGCGCTGTCCGCGCGGCTCGACGTCGAGGTCGACCGTTCGCCCGCGACCCAGGGCATGTCGTTCCGGCGCGGCGCGCCCGGCGTGTTCTCCGGCGAGGGCCCCAAGGCCGACTTCAAGGCGCAGTCGGGCCTGCACAAGGGCAAGCGGGTCAAGAAGGGCGTGACCGGTACCCGGGTCCGGTTCTGGCCCGACCGGCAGATCTTCACCAAGGACGCCGCCTTCAGCTACGACGAGCTGGTCACCCGGGCGCGGCAGACGTCGTTCCTGGTGCCGGGGCTCGAGCTGGTCATCCGCGACGAGCGCGGGAAAGAGCCGCTCGAGGAGCGCTTCCGCCACGACGGCGGCATCGCGGAGTTCTGCGACTACCTCGCCGCCGACGAGCCGGTGACCGACGTGATCCGGCTGCAGGGCAGCGACAACTTCACCGAGACCGTGCCGCTGCTCGACGAGCAGGGCCACATGACCCCGCAGGACGTCGAGCGCGAGCTGGGCGTCGACATCGCGCTGCGCTGGGGCACCGGCTACGAGACCGAGATCCGCTCGTTCGTCAACATCATCGCCACCCCCAAGGGCGGCACCCACATACAGGGGTTCGAGCAGGCCCTGACCAAGACGCTCAACCAGGTGCTGAAGTCCACGCGGACGCTGCGCTCGGGTGAGCCGGAGGTGATCAAGGACGACGTGCTCGAGGGCCTCACCGCGGTGGTCACGGTCCGCCTCGCCGAGCCGCAGTTCGAGGGGCAGACCAAGGAGGTGCTGGGCACCCCGCCGGTGCGGCGCATCGTCAACACCATCGTCTCGCGCGAGCTGAAGGCCTTCCTGACCAGCACCAAGCGCGGGCAGAAGCCGCAGGCCAAGGCGGTGCTGGAGAAGGTGGCCGGCGCGTCCCGGGCCCGTCTCGCCGCACGGCAGCACCGCGAGACCCAGCGGCGCAAGAACGCCCTGGAGTCCAGCGCGCTGCCGGCCAAGCTGGCCGACTGCCGCAGCAACGACGTCGACCGCAGCGAGCTGTTCATCGTCGAGGGCGACTCCGCTCTGGGCACGGCCAAGCTGGCTCGCGACTCCGAGTTCCAGGCCCTGCTGCCGATCCGCGGCAAGATCCTCAACACGCAGAAGGCGTCGGTGGCCGACACGCTCAAGAACGCCGAGTGCAGCGCGATCATCCAGGTGGTCGGCGCCGGCAGCGGACGCACGTTCGACATCGAGCAGGCGCGCTACGGCAAGGTCATCTTCATGGCCGACGCCGACTCCGACGGCGCCCACATCCGCTGCCTGCTTGCGACCCTGTTCTTCAGGTACATGCCCGACCTGATCACCCAGGGCCGGGTGTTCTCCGCCGTGCCCCCGCTGCACCGCATCGAGCTGTCCAACCCGAAGAAGGGCATGGACAAGTACGTCTACACCTACTCCGACGCCGAGCTGCAGCGGAAGCTGGCCGAGCTGTCGAAGAAGAACGTGCGCTGGAAGGACCCCGTGCAGCGCTACAAGGGCCTGGGGGAGATGGACGCCGACCAGCTCGCCGAGACCACCATGGACCCCCGGCAACGCACGCTGCGCCGGATCACCGTCGACGACGGCGAGCAGGCGGCGACGGTGTTCGAGCTGCTGATGGGCAACGACGTGGCGCCCCGCAAGGAGTTCATCGTGCAGGGGGCCTACGAGCTCGACGCCGACCGGATCGACGCCTGACCACGTAACCTGGCTGCATGACCGTCGGGGGTGTCCGATCCGTCGCGCGCCGCGGCGGGCCGCTGCGCAAGGTCGCACCGATCCTGGTGCTCGTCGGCGTCATGTGGGCACTGGAGCTGCTCGACACGGCCATGGGCTACCCGCTGGACGCGTACGGCATCAGGCCGCGCACCGAGGACGGGCTCATCGGTATCGGGCTCGCTCCGTTCCTGCACTACGGGCTCGGCCACCTGCTGGCCAACACCGTCGCGCTGCTGGTGCTCGGTGCGCTTGTGCTGCTGACCTCGCCGTACTTCTGGATTCTCACGGTGTCGGTGACGCTGTTCGGCGGGCTCGGGGTGTGGCTCACCGGCGACCCCCACACGGTGGTGCTCGGCGCGTCGGGGCTGGTGTACGGCTACGCCGCCTACCTGGTCGCGCTCGGGATCCTGCGGCGAAGCCTGACCAACATCCTGGTCGCGGTTCTCGTCGTCGTGCTGTACGGCGGCTTCGTGATCGGCATGTTCCCGGGCCAGGCGGGGATCTCCTGGCAGGGCCACCTGTTCGGCGCGGTCGTGGGCGTGCTGGTCGCGTTCTGGCACGCACGGACCGCCCCACGGCGCAGTGTGACCGCATAAGCCCGAATGGTCCTGCGCGGGCGAGCCCCGTTGTGCGTCACTGTCGGTCAGGAATGACTACCCAGGGCCATTGAACGTTCTTCTATCCCGGCGGAAGGCTCGAAGAAGTGGCCGCCGACGTGGGGTCCGCGGCCGCCGCTAGTGGGGGCGGGAGGCATCCTCATGGCCAGTCCGCGGCACCGCCGCATCTCTTTTTTCACCGCGTTGCTCGCTCCGGCGGTGTTGTCCGTCGGGCTGCTGGTCGCGTCGGCGGTTCCGGCGCAGGCGATCGCCGTCGGCTCCCGGTCGCCGATCCCAGGCGAGGAGAACGTGCCCGTCGGTACAAACGTCACCGTGACCTTCGACGTAGCCGCGCTCGGAGTGAACGGCGCCACGTTCACGCTCGAACGAACCGTGGGCGGAGTCGCGGTGCCCGCCACCGTGTCGGGTTCAGGTGCCACCTGGACGCTGAACCCGAACGCCGACCTGCAGCCGGGTATCACCTACACGGCCAGCCTGGAGACCGGCATCACCGACGCCGCGTTGGTGCCGTTGCCGGCGGAGTCCTGGGACTTCACCACCACCGGCACGCCCGTGGCCACCGCGCCGACGGTGACCAACCGAAGCCCTGCTGCCGGCGCTACTGGCGTGAACACGCAGGTGACGGTCTCGGTGACGTTCAGCGAGGCGGTTCAGGGGGTCAGCGGCTCGACGTTCACCCTCGAGCGGACGTCTAGCGGTGCGCCAGTGTCGGCGGTCGTGTTCCAGCGCGGTGTGTCGAACACCTGGAGCCTCAACCCGGACACCCCGCTGGTGGACGGGGTGTCCTATACGGCGAGCCTCATCGGCGGACCGGCCGGCATCCGTGACCTCGCGGACAACCCGCTTGCCGACAGCTCCTGGTCGTTCCGTACCGGTGGAGGGGTCGGCACGGTTCGCCCCGTGGTGCTCTCGCGCTTCCCGCGGCCCGGGGCGACCGGGGTCAACCGCCTGACGGACGTGCAGGTGAGGTTCAGCGAGTCCGTGCGCCGGGTCAACGACGCCACCTTCACGCTCACCGACACGCGTACCGGTAACGACGTGCTGGCGACGGTGTCCCGCCTCGGCAGCTCCCGCCAGTGGGTGCTCGAACCCAACCGCGCCCTGCGACGCGGCACCCGCTACACGGCACGCCTGTTCGGCGGGAGAGCGGGCATCCAGGACCTCAGCGGCAACCCGCTTCGGTCGACGACCTGGAGCTTCCGCACCCGGTTCTGAGACGGGCCAACCCCAAGTAGCCATCACTACACGTGCGTCGATGACTACTTGGTGCCATTGAATCTTCGACTACCTGAGGAGAAGAGTCAGCAGTGCCACCGACTGTGCGGGCACGCGGTCGGACTGGCTGCCCCGGAGGGCATGATGGTCAGATCGCGACAACCCCTCGGCCCGTCTCGACGCGTAGTACGCCGTCACCACTGGATAGGCCCCTACAGCTGGATGCTGGTTCTCCTGCTGGCGACCGGCGTGGGCATCACTCTCACCGCGACGCCCTCGTACGGCATGAGGACGTTCGCCAGCATGGCCAGCATGGCCAATATGGCCAGCACGGGCGGGATGGCCAGCACGGGCAGCATGGCCGCACCGACCGGAGTGCCTCCGGACACGCCACCGACTGCGCCGGAGCATACAGCCAGCATCAGCGGGGATTTCGCCGCTC
>CBFGZI010000105.1:0-13485 GCA_965653225.1 uncultured Propionibacteriales bacterium
TCAGCCCGACCGACCGGCCCCGCCTGGCTCTCGTGACGCGTCAAGTTTTCGCAGCCACGTCGCGGATCCACCGGCGACGGGTTGACGCGTCACCGCATGGGCGATGACGCGGCACCACACGAGGGAGGTCAGCCGGTGATCCGGTCGATCAGCACCGTCGGGGTGGTGTACGGCTCGGCGTCCGGGTCGATGTCGAACCCGCCCTCGAGCGCCTGCAGCGCCCGCTCGAACCGGTACTCGTCGTCGCTGTGCAGGCTCAGCAGCGGCCGGCCCGCCTCGACGCGTTCGCCCGGCTTGGCGTGCATCTGCACGCCCGCACCGGCCTGCACGGGGTCCTCCTTGCGTGCGCGGCCGGCGCCGAGCCGCCAGGCGGCGGTACCGACCGCGAGCGCGTCCAGCCGGGTCAGTACGCCGGAGCGGGGCGCGGACACGATGTGGGTGTGGGTGGCCATCGGCAGCCGGGCGTCCGGGTCGCCGCCCTGGGCACGGACCATCGCGCGCCACACGTCCATCGCCGACCCGTCGGCGAGCCGGTCGGCCGGGTCGACGTCGTCGCGCCCGACCGAGGCGAGCATCTCCCGCGCCAGCGCAAGGGTCAGCTCGACGACATCCTCCGGCCCGCCGCCGGAGAGCACCTCCAGCGCCTCGCGCACCTCGAGCGCGTTGCCCGCCGTACGGCCCAGCGGGGTCGACATGTCGGTGAGCAGCGCGGTGGTGGTCACGCCTTCGGCGTTGCCGATGTCGACCATGATCCGGGCGAGCTCGCGCGCGTCCGACAGCTTCTTCATGAAGGCACCGCTGCCGACCTTGACGTCGAGCACCAGCGCCCCGGTTCCCTCGGCGATCTTCTTGCTCATGATCGAGCTGGCGATCAGCGGGATCGCCTCGACCGTGCCGGTCACGTCGCGCAGCGCGTACAGCTTCCGGTCGGCCGGAGCCAGGCCGGCCCCGGCGGCGCAGACCACCACGCCGACCTCCTCGAGCTGGCGGAGCATGCGCTCGGTGGACATGTCCGGGCGCCACCCTGGGATCGCCTCGAGCTTGTCCAGGGTGCCGCCGGTGTGCCCGAGCCCCCGCCCGGACAGCTGCGGCACGGCGACGCCGCAGGCGGCGACCAGCGGCGAGAGCGGCAGCGTGGTCTTGTCGCCGACGCCACCGGTGGAGTGCTTGTCGGCGGTGGGCCGGGACAGCCGGCTGAAGTCCATCCGCTCGCCGGAGGCGATCATCGCCGCGGTCCACCGCCGGATCTCGCGCGCGTTCATCCCGTTGAGCAGGATCGCCATCGCCAGCGCGGCCTTCTGCTCGTCGGCGACGACGCCGCGGGTGTAGGCGTCGACCACCCAGTCGATCTGGGAGTCGGTCAGCTCACCGCCGTCGCGCTTGGTCACGATGACCTCGACGGCGTCGTGCGGCTCGGTGATGGTCACCTTCGCTCCTCCAGATCCGCCGGCCCGAACGCGTCGGGCAGCACCTCGTCGAGCCTGCGTACGCCCCGCACCGTCTGCAGCATCATCTCCGGACCACCGTGCTCCCACAACAGCTGCCGGCAGCGACCGCACGGCATCACCACCGCGCCGTTGCGGTCGACGCACACGACCGCGACCAGCCGCCCGCCGCCGCCGGCGTGCAGAGCCGACACCAGCCCGCACTCCGCGCACAGGGTGAGCCCGTACGACGCGTTCTCGACGTTGCATCCGCTGACGACCCGGCCGTCGTCGACCTGCCCGGCGGCGCCGACCGGGAAGGAGGAGTACGGCACGTAGGCCCGCCGCATCGCGTCGGTCGCCTCGTCCTGCAGCGCCGCCCAGTCGGTCCCGGTGCCGGCCCGCTGCGTGGTCATCAGACCGCCTCACCACGCCGGTACCGCTGCCCGATCGCGGCCGGAGGTCGGAGCCGCTGTGCGGCCAGCGACAGCACCAGCAGCGTGGTCAGGTACGGCGTCAGGCTGGTGAACTCCGCGGGCACCGCGTCGGTGACCAGGAAGATCCACAGCACCGCCAGGCCGATCGCCATGGCGATGCCCGAGACCACCAGCCGGCGCTGGAAAAGCTGCCACACCGCGACGACGATCAGCGCGAGCCCCAGGAGCAGCAGCAGCGCGTGCACCGAGGTCGGGCCGCTGCGCAGCCCGACGGTCTCGGTGTAGCCGAACAGGCCGGCTCCGGTGAGCACGCCGCTGGGCCGCCAGTTGCCGAAGATCATCGACGCCAGGCCGATGTAGCCGCGCCCGCCGGTCTGCCCGTCCCGGTAGATACCCGAGGACACGATGGCCAGGAACGCGCCGCCGAGGCCTGCCATGGCGCCGGAGATGGTGATCGCGACGTACTTGTAGCGGTAGACGCTGATCCCCAGGGACTCCGCCGCGACCGGGTTCTCCCCGCAGGAGCGCAGCCGCAGGCCGAACGACGTGCGCCAGAGCACGTACGACGTGAGCGCGAACAGCCCGATCGCGACCAGCGTCAGCGCGTTGACGTCCTGGGTGACCGCGGCGACCAGCGCGCCGAGCTCGGACAGGCCGAACCAGCCCTTGCCCTCCAGCCACAGCGCCCCGTCGGAGATGCCGGGCAGGGTGATCACCGGCGTGTTGGGGATCGGCGGCGACTGGGTCGGACCGCCCTGCGGCAGCCCGGTGAACGTCAGCGCCGCGAGGTACTGCGCGGCGCCCAGGGCGATGATGTTGATCGCAACACCGGAGACGATGTGGTCGACGCCGAAGGTGACGGTGGCCAGCGCGTGCAGCAGCCCGCCGAGCGCACCGCAGAGGACGCCGAGCACCACCGCGCCCCAGGGCCCCCACAGGTAGCCGCCGTAGCCGGCGCCCCAGGTGCCCAGGATCATCATGCCCTCGAGGCCGATGTTGATCACGCCGGAGCGTTCGGACCACACACCGCCCAGGCCCGCCAGGCCGATCGGCACGGCCGCGGCGACCGCCGCACGGAGGGTTCCGGAGGTGAACAGCTGGTCGGCGTCGGTGACCGTGCGCAGGGCCGCGACCGCCACCAGGCCGGCCACCAGCGCGAGCAGCACCCGCGGCCAGGTCCACACCTTCCGGCGGGTCGCGGGGGGCGCGGCGGTGGTGCGTTCGGTGTCGAGCGCAACCGTCATCGCCGCACCTCCTGTGGGGTGCCCTGCGCGGGCGGTGGCGCGTCACCGTCGTCCTCGTCGTCGGCGGCGCCGACCAGCTTCTCCTCCCGGTGCAGCACGTAGCGCTGGACGGCCTCGTACGCGATCACGACCGACATCACGATCACGCCCTGGATGATCAGCACCAGCTCCGGCGACACGTTGGCGTAGATCTGCAGCTTGTTGCTCTGCTCGTTGAGGTAGGCGAACAGCAGCGCCCCGACGCCCACTCCGACGGGGTGGTTGCGCCCGAGCAGCGCGACCGCGATGCCGGCGAAGCCGAGACCGGGCTGGAAGGTGACGCCGTAGTTGTAGTACTCCCCGAACAGCAGCGGCATGCCGATCAGCCCGGCGACCGCGCCGGACAGCAGCATCGTCACCACGGTCATGCGCCCGACGCTGACGCCGCTGGCCATCGCCGCGCTCGACGAGCGCCCGGTGGCCCGCAGCTCGAAGCCGAACCGGGTGCTGCTGAGCATCACGCCGTACGCCACCCCGACGATCACGGCCAGCACCACCAGCCCGTAGATCTGCTCGGGCACGCCGGGGAAGAGCGAGAAGCCCGGCACGCGGCCGGAGGGCGGCACCGACTTGGTGGCGATCAGGTTTCCCTTGGTCACCGCGACGTTGCGCAGGAGGTACGCGACGACGTAGGTCGCGACGAAGTTCAGCATGATCGTGCTGATCACCTCGTGCACTCCTCGCTTGACCCGGAGCAGGCCGGCGATGCCGGACCAGAAGGCGCCGACCAGCACCGCGGCCATGATCGCCACGATCGTGTTCAGCATGCCGGGGAGCCACGCCTCGCCGGCGACCCACGCGGCGACGAACGCGGCGATGCGGTACTGCCCGTCGACGCCGATGTTGAACAGCTTCATCTGGAAGCCGATCGCGGCGGCGATCCCGGACAGGTACAGCACGGCGCCGGAGTTGATGACGTTGACGACGTTGCGTGCGTCTGGCCGCGACAGGATGGTCTGCCACACCAGCAACACGGGGTCGCCGGCGGCCAGCAGCACCAGGCTGGTGACGACCACGGCTATGACCAGGGCCAGTGCCGGTGCGGCCAGCACCGGCAGCAGCGAGACGACCCGGGTCCTCATCGGCGGTCCTCCGCAGCGCCGGCCGCACCCGTCATGGCCGAGCCCAGCTGCTCCGGCGTGACCTGGCGCGGGTCGAACTCCCCGACCAGCCGGCCCCGCAGGATGACCTCGATCCGGTCCGACAGCCCGATCAGCTCGTCGAGGTCGGCCGAGACCAGCAGCACGGCGAGCCCCTCCCGGCGGGCCGCGCGGATGTGGTCCCAGATCGCCGCCTGCGCGCCGACGTCGACGCCTCGGGTGGGGTGCGCGGCCACCAGCAGAACCGGCTCGCCGCTCATCTCACGGCCCACGATCAGCTTCTGCTGGTTGCCGCCCGACAGGGCGCGGGCGAGCACGTCGACGCCGGGCGTGCGGACGTCGAAGGTGCGCACGATCCGCTCGGTGTCGGTCTGCGCGGCCCTCCGGTCGATGAGCTGCCCGCGGGCGCTCGGGGGGCGGGTCTGGTGGCCGAGCACGCGGTTCTCCCACAGCGGGGCGTCCAGCAGCAGCCCGTGCCGGTGGCGGTCCTCGGGTATGTAGCCGATCCCGGCCTCGCGCCGCCGCCTGGTCGGCCAGCCGGTGATGTCGGCGTCCTTGAGCACGATGCTTCCGCCGTCGAGCCGGCGCATGCCCATGACCGACTCGACCAGCTCGGCCTGGCCGTTGCCCTCGACGCCGGCGATGCCGAGCACCTCCCCGGCGTGGATGGTGAACGACACGTCGTCCAGCAGAGGACGCCCCGGGCCCGGGAGGTGCAGGTCCCTCACCTGCAGCAGCACGGTGTCGGTGACGGTGGAGTGGTCGGCGCTCGGGGTGGGCAGGTCGGCGCCGACCATCATCTCGGCGAGCTGGTGGGCGGTGATGGAGCCGGGGTCGGCCGTGCCGACCGTCGAGCCCCGGCGCATGACCGTGATCTCGTCGGCGATCGACAGCACCTCGTCGAGCTTGTGGGAGATGAACAGGATGGTGATGTCCTGCTCCTTGAGCCGGCGCAGGTTCTCGAACAGCTCCTCGACCTCCTGCGGCACCAGCACCGCGGTGGGCTCGTCGAGGATCACCACCTTCGCGCCGCGGTAGAGCACCTTGACGATCTCGATCCGCTGTCGCGCGCCGACGCCGAGGTCGGCGACCAGCCGGTCGGGCTCCAGGCCGAAGCCGTATGCGTCGGAGATCTCCTGCACGGCGCGGCGGGCGTTGGCGCCGATCCCGTGGCGCTTCTCCGCGCCGAGTACGACGTTCTCCAGGACCGTCAGGTTGTCGGCCAGCATGAAGTGCTGGAACACCATGCCGATGCCGGCCTCGATCGCGTCGGTCGGCGAGTGGAACCGCTGCTCGGTGCCGTCGACGGCGATCTGCCCCTCGTCGGGACGCTGTACGCCGTACAGGATCTTCATCAGCGTCGACTTGCCCGCGCCGTTCTCGCCGACCAGCGCGTGCACCGTGCCGCGGTGGA
The DNA here is from genome assembly GCA_965653225.1 of uncultured Propionibacteriales bacterium. Classification (GTDB taxonomy): domain Bacteria; phylum Actinomycetota; class Actinomycetes; order Propionibacteriales; family Nocardioidaceae; genus JALZDI01. Next base: position 5,659 of record CBFGZI010000105.1, read on the forward strand.
TGCGCAGCGACACGTCGTGGTTGGCCACCACGCCGGGGAAGCGCTTGCCGATGCCTGTCAGCTCGACGGCGGCGTCAGAGCCGACGAGCGATGGTGAGGTGACGATGGCTCACGCTCCTCGAGGACGTCCGGCGGTCCTACCGCGCCCGTGCGGCCCGGCAGGCAGGCCACACCGCGTGGGTCAGGGCTTCGTCGGCACCTTGATCTTTCCGCTGATGATCTCCTGCCGGATCTTCTCCAGCTTCGGCGCGATGTCCTTCACGTACCCACCGCTGGTGGAGTAGTCGACACCTCCGGCCTTGAGGTCGTAGACCTGCGGCCCGGTCAGCGGCTTGCCGTCGACGTAGGACTGCAGGAAGTCGTAGACCGCGACGTCGACCTTCTTGATCATCGACGTCAGGATGACGTGCTTCAGCGCCGGGCTGGCGGTCTTGTACTGGTCGGAGTCGACACCGATGGCCCAGCCGTTGGCCGCCTTGGCCGCCTGGAACACGCCGGTGCCGGAGCCGCCGGCCGCGTGGTAGACCACGTCGGCGCCGGAGTCGAACATGCCCGCGGCCGCGGTCTGGCCCTTGGCCGGGTCGGAGAAGCCGGAGTAGTCGGGCGCCTGCGTGAGGTAGGTGACGTCCACGTCGATGTTCGGGTTCACCGACTTGGCCCCGGCGACGTAGCCGGCCTCGAACTTCTGGATCAGCGGCACCTCGACGCCGCCCACGAACCCGATGTGGTCGGTCTTGGTCTTCATCGCCGCGGCCGCGCCCACCAGGTAGGAGCCCTGCTCCTCGGCGAACAGCAGGTTGGCGATGTTCTTGCCCTGGGCGACGGCGTCGTCGACGATCGCGAAGTGCACCTTCGGGTACTGCTTGGCCACCTTGTCGACCGCCTCGGAGTAGGCGAAGCCCACGGCGACGATCGGGTCGAAGCCCGCGTCGGCGAGCTGGATCAGGCGGTCCTCGCGGGCCGACTCGGACTCACCGGTGGTGGCCTCGAGCTCCTTGGAGCCGAGGTCGAACTGCTTGGTCGCGCGGTCGAGGCCCCGGGCGGCGGCGTCGTTGAAGGACTGGTCGCCGCGGCCGCCGACGTCGTAGGCCATGCCCACCGAGATGTCGCGGCCCGGACCGCTGTCGCTGCCGGCGACCTGGGGCTGGGCGCACCCGGCGAGCGCGAGCGCCAGGGTGGCCGAGGTGATGAACGATGCGAACGTGGTCGTCCGACGCAAGACGCCCTCCTTGAGACATTAACCCCAAACGGCCGATGGCCAGCGCTCAGACTAATGCCCGGGAAGGGCCGGGAGAGAACCCGGAAGCGGGTGAAAACCTAGTTTGTTATCGAGTCGGTAGGTTTTCGCGGCGAGCCCACCGCCTGCTGGCGCAGCGACCGCGTCGCGGCCGCGGCGAGCACCCGGGCTCCGGCCGGCACCGCACGCTCGTCGATGCGCAGGTCGCCCTGGTGCAGGTCGTAGGTCGGCCCGCCGGGCGTACGGGTGCCGAGCCGGGCCATCGCCCCGGGCACCGACTCGAGGTACCAGGCGAAGTCCTCCCCGCCCAGGCTCTGGGTCGTACCGGTGACCGAGCCGGGGCCGAGCACGCTGTCGGCCGCCTTGGCCATCAGGTCGGTGGAGGCGCGCTCGTTGACCACCGGCGGCACGCCGCGGACGTAGTCGATCTCGCACTGCACGCCGTACGGCGCCACGATCTCGACGATCAGCTGGGTGACGACCTCCTGCGCGGTCTCCCACGCGGTGGCGTCCAGCAGGCGCAGGGTTCCCGACGCCTCGCCCACCGCGGGGATCACGTTGCGCGCCGCGCCGGCGCGGACCATCCCCCACACCATGCTGGCCCCGGCCCGGGGGTCGAGCCGGCGGGACAGCACCGCGGGCAGGTCGGTGACCAGCTTGGACAGCGCGTAGGTCAGGTCCTGGGTCAGGTGCGGCCGCGAGGTGTGCCCGCCGCGGCCGGACAGGCGCACCGACAGCGAGTCGGCGGCGCCGGTGATGGGGCCCTCGCGCAGCCCCAGGTGGCCTACGTCGACGGTCGGGTCGCAGTGCAGCCCGTAGACCTGGGTGACCTCGTCGAGCCCGCCGCCGGCGATCACCTCGAGCGCACCGCCGGGCATGATCTCCTCGGCCGGCTGGAACAGCAGGCGCACGCGCCCCGGCAGCCGCGCCTGGTCGTCGAGGGCGCCCAGCGCGAGCCCGGCGCCGAGCAGGCATGCGGTGTGCACGTCGTGGCCGCAGGCGTGTGCGACCCCGTCGGCGGTGGAGCGCCACGGGTCGTCGGTCAGGTCCTGCACGGGCAGCGCGTCGAGGTCGGCGCGCAGCGCCACCACCGGACCGCTGTCCTCGCTGCCGATCTCTGCGGTCAGCCCCGACCGCGGCAGCATCTGCACCTTGATCCCGGCCCGCTCCAGGCGCTCGGCGACCACCATGGTCGTGCGCTGCTCGGCCCACGCCAGCTCGGGGTGGGCGTGCAGGTCGCGGCGGACGGCCACGATGTCCTCGCTGACCTCGTCGACGAGCGCGATGAGCGCGGGCGCGTCGAGGCCGAAGTCAGCAGTGGGCATAGGGGCACCGTACTCGCTGGTCACTGTCCGGGTACGGCGCCTCCCGTCCGCCCCGGGTCCTGGCAGGGCTCAGTGCAGAGCTCAGTGCAGGGCTGGCTTCGGCGGCACCTGGTGGGCGCACGAGGTGCCCACCGGCTCAGAACGTCCGCTCAGAACGCGTCCGGCGGGACGTAGGCGCCCCACACCTCGCGCAGGGTGTTGCAGACCTCCCCGACGGTGGCCTTGGCGCGCAGCGCCTCCCGCATCGGGAACAGCACGTTGTCGGTGCCCTCGGCGGCCGCCCGGAGGTCGGCCAGGTGCCGGTCGACGGCGTCGTTGTCGCGCTCGGCGCGCAGCTTGGACAGCCGCTCGGCCTGCTGCTCCTCGATCGCCGGGTCGACCTGCAGCGGCTCGTACGGCTCCTCGTCGCCCTCGACCCGGAACCGGTTCACGCCGACGACGACCCGCTCGCCCGCGTCGATCTCCTGCGCGGTCTTGTAGGCGGTCCGCTCGATCTCGGTCTTCTGGAAGCCCTTCTCGATCGCGTGCACCGCGCCACCGAGGTCCTCCACCTGCTGCATCAGCTCACGCGCGGCCGTCTCGACCTCGTCGGTCAGCGACTCGACCGCGTAGGAGCCGGCGAACGGGTCGACGGTCTTGGTCACGTCGGTCTCGTGGGCCAGCACCTGCTGGGTGCGCAGCGCCAGCCGGGCCGCCTTCTCGCTCGGCAGCGCGATCGCCTCGTCGTAGGAGTTGGTGTGCAGCGACTGGGTGCCGCCGAGCACGGCGGCAAGGCCCTGCACCGCGACCCGGATCAGGTTGACCTCCGGCTGCTGGGCAGTGAGCTGAACGCCGGCGGTCTGGGTGTGGAACCGCAGCATCAAGGACTTGGGGTTCTTCGCGCCGAACTCGTCGCGCATCACCTGCGCCCAGATGCGGCGGGCGGCGCGGAACTTCGCCACCTCCTCGAGGAACGAGGTGCGGGACACGAAGAAGAACGCCAGCCGGGGCGCGAACTGGTCGACGTCCATGCCGGCGTTCATCGCCGCGCGCACGTACTCGATGCCGTCGGCGAGCGTGAACGCGATCTCCTGCGCGGGCGTCGCGCCGGCCTCGGCCATGTGGTAGCCGGAGATCGAGATGGTGTTCCAGCGCGGGATCTCGGTCTTGCAGTAGCCGAAGATGTCGGTGATCAGCCGCAGCGACTCCGCCGGCGGGTAGATGTAGGTGCCGCGGGCGATGTACTCCTTCAGCACGTCGTTCTGGATCGTGCCGGTGAGCTGGTCGCCGGAGACGCCCTGCTCCTCGGCCACCAGCTGGTACAGCAGCAGCAACAGCGCGGCCGGCGCGTTGATGGTCATCGACGTCGACACCTTGTCGAGCGGGATGTCGTCGAACAGGGTCCGCATGTCGTCGATCGAGTCGATCGCCACGCCCACCTTGCCGACCTCGCCGTGCGCGATCGGCGCGTCGGAGTCGTGGCCCATCTGGGTCGGCAGGTCGAACGCCACCGACAGGCCGGTGGTGCCGTGCTCGATCAGCTGGTGGTAGCGCCGGTTGGACTCCTGGGCGGTGCCGAACCCGGCGTACTGGCGCATCGTCCACGGCCGGCCGGTGTACATGGACGGGTAGACCCCGCGGGTGTAGGGGTACTCCCCCGGCGCGCCCAGCTTGGTCTCGGGATCCCACTCGGCCAGCGACTCGGGCCCGTAGACGGGCTTGAACGGTCGGCCGGACTCGGTCTCGGCGCTCATGTGCGCAGACTACGGCGGCCGGCGCGTACGCGGCAGCCCGGGGAGAGCGATCTCACACGATCTACCGGGAGGTAACCAAGGGCCCGGAGATACGATGCCCCGTGGCCCGACGGCTGTGAACCATCGACGAGGCGGCGGCAGCAGCAGAGCACGAGGGCCGCCCACCACACTCGGCAGCGGAAAGGCTTGATCGTGGCCAGCACTCCGGCGGGCACGCTGTACCGGGGCCGTGAAGGCATGTGGTCCTGGGTCGCGCACCGCACGACCGGCGTCGTCATCTTCTTCTTCCTGTTCGTGCACGTGCTCGACACCGCGCTCGTCCGGGTTTCGCCGCACGTCTACAACAACGTCGTCGACACGTACAAGAACCCGCTGGTCGGGCTGATGGAGGTCGGGCTCGTCGGCGCCGTGCTGTTCCACGCCTTCAACGGGCTGCGGCTGGTGCTGGTCGACTTCTGGGCCAAGGGCCCCCGCTACCAGCGGCAGATGTTCTGGGGCGTGGCCGTGCTGTGGGTGGTGCTGATGGTGCCGTTCGTGATCCGGCACCTGGGCAACGTGTTCGGGGGCGCCTGATGTCGACGACCAACCTGCCGCCGATCGAGTCCCCCCGTTCTCCTCGAGGCGCCGGCGGCCCGGGCGCTGCCGGAGGCCCATGGGGCGCCGGGGGCCCACGCGGACGGAGCCCCCGTGCGGGAGCCAACTTCGAGCTGTACTCGTGGGTCTTCATGCGGCTCAGCGGCGTCCTGCTCGTCGCGCTGGTCGTCGGCCACCTTTTCGTCAACCTGATGGTCGGCGAGGGCATCCACGCCATCGACTTCGCGTTCGTGGCGGGCAAGTGGGCCAACCCGTTCTGGCAGGTGTGGGACCTGCTGATGCTGTGGCTGGCCCAGCTGCACGGGGCCAACGGGCTGCGCACGATCATCAACGACTACGCCGAGCGGCCCGTGCTGCGGTTCTGGCTGAAGGCGCTGCTGTTCCTGTCCGCGACGATCGTGGTGGTTCTCGGCACGCTGGTCATCTTCACCTTCGACCCGTGCATCGACCCGTCGTCGACGCTGGCCGTCTGCCGTTAGGAGCCTGACCGAAGACATGGAGCCCGTGCAGACACACAAGTACGACGTCGTCATCGTCGGCGCAGGCGGGGCGGGCATGCGCGCCGCCCTGGAGTCCGGGGAGCGGGTCCGTACCGCCGTACTCACCAAGCTCTATCCCACCCGGTCGCACACGGGCGCCGCGCAGGGCGGCATGTGCGCCGCGCTGGCCAACGTCGAGGACGACAACTGGGAGTGGCACACCTTCGACACGGTCAAGGGCGGCGACTACCTCGTCGACCAGGACGCGGCCGAGGTGATGTGCCGCGAGGCCATCGACGCGGTCCTCGACCTGGAGAAGATGGGGCTCCCGTTCAACCGCACGCCCGAGGGCCGGATCGACCAGCGCAGGTTCGGCGGCCACACCCGCAACCACGGCGAGGCCGCGGTACGCCGATCCTGCTTCGCGGCCGACCGCACCGGCCACATGATCCTGCAGACGCTCTACCAGCAGTGCGTGAAGCTCGGGGTGGAGTTCTACAACGAGTTCTACGTGCTCGACCTGCTGACGACCGACGGGCGGGCGTCCGGCGTCGTCGCGCTGGAGCTGGCCACCGGCACCATCCACGTGTTCAACGCCAAGGCGGTCGTGTTCGCCACCGGCGGGTTCGGCAAGGTCTACCGCACGACCTCCAACGCGCACACGCTCACCGGTGACGGCATGGGCATCGTCTGGCGGGAGGGTCTCCCACTGGAGGACATGGAGTTCTTCCAGTTCCACCCGACCGGTCTGGCCGGGCTCGGCGTGCTGCTCTCCGAGGCGGCCCGCGGCGAGGGCGGCATCCTGCGCAACCGTGACGGCGAGCGGTTCATGGAGCGCTACGCGCCCACCATCAAGGACCTCGCGCCCCGCGACATGGTCGCGCGCGCGATGGCCAACGAGGTCCGTGAGGGACGCGGCTGCGGCCCCGAGGGAACGTACGTGCTGCTCGACCTCACGCACCTGCCCAAGGAACAGATCGACGCGAAGCTGCCCGACATCACCGAGTTCGCGCGCACCTACCTGGGCGTGGAGCCGTACGACGAGCCGATCCCGGTGTTCCCGACCGCGCACTACGCGATGGGCGGGGTGCCGACCAACATCCGCGCCGAGGTGCTGTCCAACAACACCGACGTCGTGCCCGGGCTGTACGCCGCCGGCGAGGTGGCCTGCGTGTCGGTGCACGGCGCCAACCGGCTGGGCACGAACTCGCTGCTGGACATCAACGTGTTCGGCCGCCGCGCCGGAACGTTCGCGGCCGAGTACAGCCAGCGCGTCGACCACGCCGAGCTGCCGGAGGCCCCGGAGACCCAGGTGGTCGCGATGATCGAGCACCTGCGCGACGCCGAGGGCTCGGAACGGGTGGCCGCGATCCGCGCGGACCTGCAGGCGACGATGGACCTGAACGCGCAGGTGTACCGCACCGAGGGGTCGCTGAAGCAGGCGCTCACCGACATCGAGTCGCTCAAGCAGCGCTACGCCAACGTGTCGGTGCAGGACAAGGGACGCCGGTTCAACACCGACCTGCTCGAGGGCATCGAGCTCGGGTTCCTGCTCGACCTGGCCGAGGTGCTGGTGGTGTCGGCGCTGGCGCGGGAGGAGTCGCGCGGCGGGCACTTCCGCGAGGACTACACCACCCGCGACGACGTGAACTTCATGCGGCACACCATGGCCTACCGGGAGCAGGGCACGGACGCGGACGGCGAGCCGTCGTACTCGATCCGCCTCGACTACAAGCCCGTGGTGCAGACGCGTTACCGCCCGATGGAGCGTAAGTACTGATATGGACGTCACCCTCAAGATCCGCCGCTACAAGCCCGAGGTGAGCGAGGACGTCACCTGGGAGGAGCACCGGGTCGAGCTCGAGCCGACCGACAAGGTCCTCGACGCCCTGCACAAGGTGAAGTGGGAGATCGACGGCTCGCTGACGTTCCGCCGCTCCTGCGCGCACGGGGTGTGCGGCTCCGACGCGATGCGGATCAACGGGCGCAACCGGCTGGCCTGCAAGACGCTGGTGAAGGACGTCAACCCGGCCAAGCCGATCACCGTCGAGCCGATCAAGGGCCTGCCGGTGCTCAAGGACCTCGTCGTGGACATGGAGCCGTTCTTCGACGCCTACCGGTCGGTGATGCCGTTCCTGATGACCTCGGGCAACGCACCGACGCGCGAGCGGCTGCAGAGCCCGGAGGACCGGCAGCGCTTCGACGACACCACCAAGTGCATCCTGTGCGCCGCGTGCACCACGTCGTGCCCGGTGTACTGGACCGACGGGCAGTACTTCGGCCCGCAGGCCATCGTCGGCGCGCACCGGTTCATCTTCGACAGCCGCGACGAGGGCACCGACCAGCGGCTGGAGATCCTCAACGAGAAGGAGGGCGTCTGGCGCTGCCGGACGACCTTCAACTGCACCGACGCCTGCCCGCGCGGCATCGAGGTGACCAAGGCGATCCAGGAGGTCAAG